>NZ_CP102589.1:2906928-3217794 GCF_032818155.1 Niallia taxi | reverse complement strand
GGCACTACATTAGGAGTCATTTTTCAAAATCGCTATAATCCAGGCTCCCAGCTTATTAAAAACATGCTAGTGAATGGGGAGCTTGGGGCAATTAAATCAGGTAAACTGTCTGTAACATGGGACCGTTCTGATGAATATTACTTAAAAAGCGACTGGAAAGGTACATGGGAAAAAGAAGGCGGCGGCGTGATCATCGATCAGGCTATCCATACGCTGGACTTAATGAGATGGTTCGTTGACAGTGACATTAAATATGTGGATGCTACTATCAGCAACCGTGCCCATGAAATTATTGAAGTAGAGGACTCGGCAGAAGGAGTTATCTCTTTCCAAAATGGAGTAGTATCTGCCTTTCATGCAGTTAACTACTACACATATGATGCACCTGTTGAAATTGAACTGCATTGTGAACAAGGAATTGCGAAGATGGTCGCAGACCGTGCGACTGTCAGGTTAATGGACGGAAGAGAGTTCATCGCAGACAATAATCCACAGGAAACCTTCCATTATGACAATGGAGCAAAGGGATACTGGGGTGTAAGCCATGTGAAGCAAATCAATAATTTCTATGAGTCATTGAAATCAGGAGCAGCACCTGATATTACGGGCGAGGATGCATTAAAAACACAAAAAATGATTTGTGCCATTTATGAATCTGGAAAGAAACGAGAAAGAGTTATTTTCCAAGAAAATGCACAGGAAGAAATGGCTTAATATTAAAACCTTTGTGGGAGTATTTCCGCAAAGGTTTTTCCTTTATAATAAAAAACCTCTTTACAAACCGTAATGATTACGATTAATATAAAAAAGAAAAAAGATCAAATTAAACATATAATATATAAATCGTAATAATTACGTTTTAAGGAAAGAAGGAGTTAATTTTGAATGAACGGATAGGAGTGACTGTACTCAGTGGTTATCTTGGGTCAGGAAAAACGACCTTGTTAAATCATCTATTAACAAGTAAACACGGTGAAAGGATTGCCGTTATCGTCAATGATATGAGCGAGGTGAATATCGACGGTAAACTTATTAAGCAAGGTGGATTCAAAAGAACAGATGAAAGGCTTGTTGAAATGCAAAATGGCTGCATTTGCTGCACATTAAGAGAGGATTTGCTATTGGAGGTAAAAAAGCTTGCAGAGGATGGAGAAATCGACCATATTTTAATCGAATCCTCAGGCATTAGTGAACCTGTTCCTGTCGCACAGACGTTTACATATTTGGATGAAGAGACAGGCATTGATTTAGCGGCTATTTGCAAAATTAATGCAATGATAACAGTGGTGGATGCCAATAGATTTTGGCATGATTATGGATCTGGAGAAACGTTAGTAGACAGACATATCGGAAGAGATGACCATGATGATCGTGAGATAGCAGATCTGCTTATTGACCAAATTGAGTTTGCCAATATCATTATTTTGAATAAGATTGATCTTGTACCAGAGCAATCGGTTTTCGAATTACAGCAGGTGTTGAAGAGACTTAATCCAGATGCAGCTATTCATACAACGCAATTCAGCAAGCTTTCATCAGAGCATATATGGAATAAAAATGTGTTTAACTTAGATGAAGCAAGCCAAGCAGCTGGCTGGATAAAGGAGCTGCAGGAGGAGCATATTCCAGAAACAGAGGAGTATGGCATTTCTTCCTTTGTATACAAAAAAGCACGACCATTTCATCCAGAGCGATTTATGAAGTGGCTAGAAAATTGGCCATCTGTAATAGTCAGAGCAAAGGGATTCTTTTGGCTGGCGACAAGAAATGATAACATTGGTCTGCTTTCCCAAGCCGGTTCATCTGTGTCCATTCAAGGAGCAGGAGAATGGATTGCCTGTCTCCCAGATAAGGAGAGGAAGGCAGTTCTGGCAGAGGAACCGGAAGTTCAGGATAGTTGGGATGAAACATGGGGGGACAGGCAAACAGAATTAGTATTTATTGGTCTTAATATGGATAAACAAGCAATCCAGAGTGGGCTGGATGAATGTCTGTTAACAGATCAAGAAATGAGAGTTGACTGGCAGATATTCCAAGACCCATTGCCAATGTATACGTAAAAGCTGGTCTAGGTTTTAAATCGTAATGACTACAATTTATAAAAGGATAGTAGATGTCGGAGGAGAACAGAGCATGAAAAGAACTAAATGGGGCATTGTACTCGCAGCAACAGTAGCACTGCTGGCAGGCTGTGGAGCACAAAATGTTCAAACAAATAACGATGGGGAAAAGCAGCTTAAAATTATGACAAGCTTTTATCCGATGTACGAATTTACGAAGGAAATTGCAGGGAATCAAGCTGATGTGGAGCTACTAATACCGTCTTCAACAGAACCGCATGATTGGGAACCAACTCCGAAGGATATAAAAAAGGTGCATGATGCAGATTTGTTTATTTACAACAGTGAGTATATGGAGACTTTTGTCCCAACAATCGAGACTGCAGCAAAGGATGAAGGCACAGTCTTTGTGGAAGCCAGCAAGGGAATTACACTTATGGAGGGATCAGAAGAAGAGGAAGAGCATCATGACCATGATCATAGTCATGAAATGGACCCGCATGTCTGGCTGAGCCCAGCTTTGGCAATGAAAGAAGTCGAGACAATTACAGCAAGCCTTATTGAATCAGATCCAACTCATGAGGACGAATATCAAAAGAATAGTGAGACGTACTTAAAGGAGCTTTCAGCGCTAGATAGTGAGTATAAGGAAAAGCTTGCTTTAGTCCCGAAAAAGGAAATGATTACACAGCACGCAGCATTCGGATATTTGGCAAACGACTATGGTCTTGAACAAATTGCTATTGCAGGGCTGTCACCAGAGCAAGAGCCAACGGCAGCGAAGCTTGCTGAATTAAGAACATTCGCTATGGAGCATGATATTAACGTTATCTATTTTGAAGAGGCAGCATCACCGAAGGTTGCAGAGACACTTGCAAATGAAATTGGTGCGAAAACGACCGTATTAAACACACTAGAATTAGTAAGTGAGGAAGATCAAAAGAACGGGCTTGACTATATTTCTATCATGAAAAATAATTTAGATGCAATTATCCAAGCACAGTCTGAATAAACATAAAAGAGGATGCCTTTATTTAGGTATCCTCTTTATCTGTGCAAAAAGGGCTCTATTTATAAATCATTCATTTTCAATTTTTGTAAATGGCTAAAAAGCAATTGCAAATAGAGTGAGAGAATGCTAGTATTGGGGCAAACAACAGGATGAAAGCGTTTAAAGTTATTAGGAAGCTTGAAATATACACAAGTGATTCTACAAAATGTGCTGGGAAAGAGGTAGGTCTTTCGTGAATAAAAATGATCTTTTGCTGTTCATCGGTGACAGCATTACAGAAGCAGGCAGATATGAAGACCCGGAGCAAATTGGTAACAGTTATGTCCGGTATGTAAGAGACTTTCTTGCCATAAATAAGCCAGAGACTCTCCCGAAAATCATTAACAAGGGCATTGGCGGTAACAGAGTTCCTGATTTGGCAGAGCGATGGAAAGAGGATGTCTTGGATTTGAAGCCAGATTATGTGTCGATATCAGTTGGCATAAATGATGTATGGCGACAGCTCGATTCTCCTCAGCAAGAAGCATTGTCACACGACCGCTTTAAGGCGATTTATGCAGACTTAATAGAGCAAGTTCATACACATACAAATGCCAAAGTTATTTTAATGGAGCCGACAGTTATTCTGGAGGATGTGAATGCACAAGGAAACAAATTGTTAAAGCCTTATGTGACTGCAATACAGGAACTCGCTGCAGAGTTTAATTGTCTGTTGGTGCCAACACATCAAGCATTTATTGACTATTTAAATACGCCAGACTGCCAAGTGCTAACAACAGATGGTGTTCATATGAATACCACTGGGAATATGCTGATGGCACAAACCTGGCTTCAAGCTTTTTTAAATGAAAGGTAAAGGGGGAAAGAGAATGGGATATCAAGCAAGTGAAAATCGCTACGAATCAATGAAATATAATCGCACAGGAAATTCAGGGCTGCTGCTGCCAGCTATCTCTTTAGGGCTTTGGCATAATTTCGGAGGTGTGGATACATATGAAAACGGGAGGGCGATACTTAGAAAGGCATTTGATTTAGGTATTACCCATTTTGATTTGGCAAATAATTACGGACCACCGCCAGGATCAGCAGAAGAAATGTTTGGGAAAATGCTGCAAGCTGATTTCGCTCCATATCGGGATGAAATGGTAATTTCTACGAAGGCGGGCTATCATATGTGGCCAGGTCCATACGGAGATTGGGGCTCTAAGAAATATCTTGTATCGAGCCTTGACCAAAGCTTAAAAAGAATGGGACTTGATTATGTGGATGTTTTTTATTCACATCGTCCAGATCCTAATACCCCTTTAGAAGAGACAATGGCAGCACTTGATCTCGTTGTAAGGCAAGGGAAAGCTTTATATGTCGGAGTCTCCAATTATAGTGCGGAGCAGACAGCAGCTGCTGTTGAAATTTTGAATCGACTAGGTACCCCGCTGTTAATCCATCAGCCTAAATATTCCCTTTTGGAGCGTTGGGTAGAGGATGGCCTCCAGGATGTTTTAGAGCAAAATGGTGTTGGCTCTATTGCGTTTTGCCCATTGGCTCAAGGCTTGCTGACAAGCAAATACGCAAATGGCATTCCAGAAAACTCAAGGGCAAAAAAACCGTCCAGCTTCCTGTCCGAAGCACAGGTGACGCAAGACGTGGTTAATCGCGTTATAAAGCTGAATGAAATTGCAGCAAACCGAGGCCAAAGCCTCGCACAGATGTCGCTTGCTTGGGTGCTGCGAAATGGAAAAGTAACTTCCGCGTTAATTGGTGCAAGCAGAGTGAGCCAGGTGGAAGAAAATGTAGCTGCATTGGCAAATCTTGAGTTTTCTAATGAAGAGCTATCAAGTATTGATAATATTTTGACGGATTCTATATAACACTGTAAAGCATTGCTGTCCAAAAGATGGCAATGTTTGTTTTGTGCTAAGAGTAATACATTGTAATTTATTAAGAACAGGAGAGGGAATTATGAAAGAGAGGCTTTTATTTGTTTGGAAAATCCCATCGTTTCCAATCCTATTTTTAGCCAATTTTATCTTTGGATTATCCATGTCGTTTTTTGCCCCATTCTCCTCCCTTTTTGGAATTGATGAAGTAGGGATGAGCAATATCGGCTTTGGGCTGTTTATGACAATTATGGCAATTGGCGGTGTTGTCATAAGCACGATTATAGCCAAAAAATCAGATATGCAATTAAGTAGAAAGAAAATCCTGATCTTTACAAGCCTTACAGGGATGCTTGGCTATATTGGCTTTGCCTTTGTTCGTGATTATGTGTTGTTAGCCATAATAGCTTTCGTTTTGTTAGGCTCTGCTGCTGCCTCAGTACCACAGCTGTGGGCATATGCAAGGGAGGCGCTTCACCATGCAAATGTTCCTAAAGAGCAAGCACCATTTATTATGAATGTTTTTCGGATGTTCTTTGCCCTTTCCTGGACGGTTGGCCCTGCTGTTGCTGCATGGCTACTTGCGGCAATTGGCTTTAAAGGTCTATTTTTATTTGTGGCAGCAAGCTATGGAATAGGATTAGTCGTCATCCTGTTCTTCTTAAAGGATATTCCGAAGATAGCTCCTGTGAAAAAGGGTGTCTCCACTGGCGTGGCATCCTATGTCCGCAAGCCCCATATATTTGGTAATCTCGCTGCAGCAATGCTATTAGCTGCGGCAACCTCCATTCATATGCTGAATGCACCTCAGTTTGTTACAAAGGTGCTTGGGGGGAGCGAGCTGGATGTTGGGTTAATTTTCAGTGTGCCGCCGATTTTCGAAGTACCGATGATGATTGCAGTCGGAATGCTGGCAACCAAGCTGGATAACGGATTGCTTATAAGAATTGGCTTTGCTATTGCCGCCATTTATTTTTCGTTATTCTTCTTTGTTAATGAACCTTGGCAAATATATCCGCTGCAAATATTAAGTGCGGCACAGGTTTCCATTACATCAGGAATTGCCATATCCTATTTCCAGGACTTCATTCCACAAGCACAAGGGACAGCAACAACCCTTTATATGAACTCGACCCAAATTGGCAATACTGTTGGCTACTTAATGTTCGGTGTACTAGCAGAAGCAATGAACTATGGCAATGTAATTATTATTTACGCCATTTTTGCAATCATTGCCCTGGTTTGCCTGATTCTTTTCGGAAAAGAAAAACAAAGTGCCAACAAATCGGCATCCTTTGGAATGGATTAGAGTAATTTTTACTTTGTCCCTAACTTAACTTTTTAAGAGTAAAGGAAACCTACAGAAGAATCATCTAAAACCATTTACCATATGTAAATGGTTTTTTACAATGTAAATCATAGTAAAACTAAGCAAATATGTATAAAATAAAAGAATCATTCGGAGTTATCCTCAGCAAGGAGGAAAAAAGTTGGAAGCACGAAAAGAAAAAGAAAAGAAGCAGGTAAAAAAACAGCATTTGCTGCTGGCCGCCATGCTGCAGCAAATCTTAAACGTATCACTGATTTTGCTTGCGATCACATTAAGTGTGTTGCTATGTAAAGAAATTATTTATTTTATCGCATATGCAGTCGAGCTTCAGCAGGCAAGCAACAATTATGAGCTGCTTGAAAGAATATTAGTGTTCTTTTTGTATTTTGAATTTATCGCACTAATTGTAAAGTATTTTCAAGAGAGCTATCACTTTCCACTAAGGTATTTCTTGTATATCGGAATTACTGCAATGGTTAGGCTTATCATTGTCTATCACGATAATCCATTGCACACACTTTTATATACTTGTGCTATTCTTGTATTAGTGCTCAGCTATTATATTATTTCAGCAGCATCATCAAGGAAGCATTAGTGTTTAGATATACTTTGAACGTTTTTAAAAGGGGAGAGTGCAAATGAATGATTCACTTCAATCTATTGAATATGAAGTGGCATTACTTGTTCGTTTAATTACAGCAAATAACCCAAAACTCGGGAGTCTGGACAGATCGGAATACTTAATTTTAAGTGAATTGCAAAGTAACGGACCGATTGGAATAAATGAAATTGCGCATCAGCTGCTGCTGAACATTTCAACAGCGAGCAGACAAGTCAGTAATCTTGAAACAAAATCCTATGTGAAAAGATATCCTGATGCTAACAATGGCCGGATTAGCTTAATAGAAATTACAAAAAGTGGGCTAGAAGTGCTTGAACGCGTGCAAAAGGCTCGCTACACAGTATATGGAGAGATATTGAAGAATTGGAAACAGGAAGATATTGAACAATTGGACAAGTTAATGAACCGCCTTAATGCAGATTTTAAGCATTGGGGACAAGGTTGAAAAGAGATTCTAAAGAGTCTCTTTTTTTAGTTTTAAAAATGAAAACATATTGTTTTTTTGTTTATATATTGTATAATACAACTTGTCATATACAATATTTAAAAATTCACAAGGAAAGGGGGAGAGAAGATGAGTCAGCAAATTAATACTTCTGCATCTGAATCAGAAAAGGTTGCAGTGCCTCAGTATTTGATTATCTCGATCTTGACAATCTTCGCAATCGGATCACAATACTTTTCCAATCTTTCCTATATATTAAATCAAGGAGTTATCCAAAATGGTTTGCAGCTTGGCTCCAATTCCTTATTGCTGCCTTCTACCTTGTCTAATCTCGGTTTTGCATTTGGCGTACCACTTGGACCTGTTTTAACAAGAAAACTCGGTTTGCGCAAAAACTATTTGCTTTTCATTAGTGTTTTTCTTATTGGTTCTATTATTGCTGTATTTTCCGAGGATTTGCTGTTTTTGATAATAGCAAAAATTATTCAAGGAATAAGCGCAGGCTTTTTATTTTTGACGATTTTGCCAGCAAGCCTTAAATCGTTTCCAAACAAAATCAGAAATACGTTTTTGCTAATGGTTATTACAGGGCTGTTTGGAGCTAGTGCTTTAGGTGCTTTATTTGGTGCATTGTCCTTAGAGGCAGATGCGTGGCGCTGGTTGTTTATTCTTAATGTCGCAGCTGCTGCTATCTGTTTATTAGTCGGTTTTATCGGATTGCCTAAGCTAGAGCAGCAAGAGGAGCATTTCTCCTTAGATAAAACAGGGATATTTCTGTGGACGGTTATGATGCTAGTGTTAGCCATTCCGTTATGTAATTTAGTTCAAAAGGGCTTCACATCCACATATGTATGGCCGTTCCTAATTGTTGCTGCTATTCTTATGATTTTATTCATTATTGTGGACAGGAAGGCAGAAACACCGTTAGTGCCATTTAAAACACTCAAGGCATCGAAGCCAATATCAGGTACAATTATGGCAGTAGCATCCCATTTAGCATTAGTATTCGCTATTGCTGGAATTAATGGATTCCTACGTAATAATCTTGATTTGCCGTTTATGTATTTATCTCATTTTTATTTTTGGTTCTTCGTCGGTATTGTAGTTACAGCCATCTTGAAAACGGTTCTGTATGATAAGCTTGGCGCTGGTATTTTAGGCATCATTGGGTCAATAGCAGTCATTTACGTAAGCTATCAATGGAGAACAATCGACTCTGCGGTTACATTGCATGAACTGTATTTTCAAGTAGCTTGTCTTGGAGCTGGTGTGAGTATGGTACTTGTGGGAGGTGCATTAGGAACAGCTCTTGCAGGTGACATTCATCAGGCCTCCATGCGATCTGTTACACTGCACTCGATTCGGAATTTTGTTGGTGCAATTATTTCACCGGTTCTTGCTTGGTTTTTAACGACAGTAAATGCCAGCAATTATGAAAAAATTCGCTGGAGCCTGCAAAGTGACAGCACAGAATTCAAGCAGGAAATGGCAGTTTGGACTAGGCATTTATTGGAGCAAGGAAATTCTGTCGCAAATGCTAAATCGTTGGCATCCTATGAGCTGATTGTTCATGTAAAGAAAGCGGCTATTCTTGGAGCCTACCATAATCTGTTTACGATTTTGCTTGTGTTAGGCATAATCATGCTGCTTGCTTCTATTGGAAAAGTGGCAACAGGTAAAGGGCGTTCACTTGTTCAAAAACAGCCCAAGCCAGTACAAAAACATACAGACACAAAAATAAATAATGCATTATAAAATTAGCTGATCTTAGCATAGGAGAGAAATAAATGAGCAAAGGAAAATTATTAATCATAAACTTTATTGGCCTTGTGGTGGTGTTAGGTCTTATTGCCACAGGTGTCTACATGTACTATCAACATAAAAACTATGTAAAAACAGATGATGCCATCGTATCGGCAGATATTACTGAGGTAGTTGCCCCAGCATCAGGTATTCTTACTGATTGGAAGGGCAGTGCAGGAAAAGATATGAAAGTAAACCAAGCAGTAGGGACAGTAAATGATGGAAAGGCAGCACATGAAATCGACAGTATAGCTGCTGGAACGATCATTAAAAATGAAGTAAAGAGAAACGAACTAGTCCAGTCAGGGCAGGTGCTCGCTCAAACGGCCGATATGGATCATATGTATGTGCTCGCAAATATAAAAGAAACCGAATTGAATGACATTGAAATTGGTGACAATGTGGATATAACAGTCGACGGTGATTCAAATGTAACGTTTGATGGGAAGGTAGAAGACATCAGCTATGCAACAAACTCTGTGTTTTCTGCACTACCATCACAAAACGCAACTGGAAACTACACAAAAGTAACCCAAAAGGTTCAAGTCAAAATATCCATTCAAAATCCAACAAAAAAAGTACTTCTCGGTATGAATGCAGAAGTGAAAATATCAATCTGATAAAAAGGACAATTCCTGATGCAGGAGTTGTCCTTTTCACTTTATTAATATAGTAAAATTAACTTGAGATTGCCTGTAATAGCTTGTTATGATAAAAGAAGAATAAAGAAAGAGAGATATCTTCGTATGAGTATGCGTCTAAGAGACTGGGACCGAAATTTAAAGATTCGGCTTGCAGGAGAATCTGTTGTTAATATTACATTTTGGATGTTTTTCCCGTTTTTATCTATTTATTTTACGGAAGCCTTTGGCAAATCAACTGCTGGAATGCTGCTGATACTTTCACAAGTTTTTTCTTGTGCCGCAAACCTGCTTGGGGGATATTATGCAGATAAATATGGCCGCAAGAAAATGATGGTGCTTTCCGCCTTCGTTCAAGGAGCAGCTTTCACTGTTTTTGCTGTTTCAAGCTCCTCGTGGTTTGATTCACCATTGCTTGGGTTTGTTTGTTTTACTGTTGTGAGTATGTTTGGTGCTGTTTACTGGCCGGCAAGCCAGGCGATGATTGCAGATGTTGTAGGAGAAAAGGATCGCAGCGACGTTTTTGCGGTTTTTTATACTTCCACAAATATTGCCGTTGTAATTGGACCGATTATTGGCGGCATCTTTTTTGCAGAGTACCGTTTCCCGTTGCTGTTAATGGCAGGTGTTTTAAATCTTGTTCTTGGTTTAGTGCTTCAATACATGGTTAAAGAAACAGCTCCTGTTGAAAAGGAAGAGGAGAGCATACAAAACAAGAACTGGTTTTCTGTGCTTGGTAATCAACTGAAGGATTACAGAGTAATTATGAATGACCGGGTTTTTCTCCTGTTCATCATCGCTGGTGTTCTTGTTGGACAAACCTTTATGCAGCTTGACCTGCTGTTCCCTGTCTATATTAACGAAGTGGTGACAAACCAGCCGCTGCTAAGGTTCGGGGACTGGTCTTATGTTGTAGAAAACACACAGGCATTTGGACTTGTGCTCGCAGAAAATGGCTTACTTGTTGCTATCTTTACGATTGTTGTGACAAGGTGGATGAGCAAATACAAGGAACGAAACGTGTTTATCATTTCCTCGTTCACATACGCTGTTTCCGTTTTACTGTTCAGTCAAACCTCATGGATTTGGGGTCTGCTGTTTGCTATGCTTGTGTTCACATTGGCAGAACTCATGACGGCAGGTATACAGCAAGGCTTTATTTCTGAGCTTGCGCCAGCTGACAAAAGAGGGAAATATTTTGCTGCAGCAAGTCTGCGCTACACGTTCTCAAAGGTGCTTGCACCAGTGTCTATACCAATGAGTGTTTGGTTTGGCTATACATGGACCTTCATCATCATCAGCTTGTTAGCTTGTCTAAGCGGCATCCTCTACTACAGGATGTTTCATAAATTTGAAAAGCGCAAAGCATTAGAAACGGCTCCTAAATGGTAATTTAGGAGCCGTTTTTTTTATTCTTCATTTTCCGCCGTAATAATTAGCTTAATATTGTTTTCTTTCGTAAAGTTCTGATACTCCTTAGGTGGTTCAGCACCAGTAATTAAGCAGTCAATGTCATGAAGTGTGCAGTATGTCATAAGAGCATACTTGTCAAACTTATGATGGTCGACAAGCAAGTATACCTCCGCACTTCTTTCCACGACATTCTTCTTAATTTCGCTTTCCAATGGGGACGAATTTGTGACACCATTTGAGATGGAAATACCTGTTGAAGCCATGAAGGCTTTATTAATATTATAGGATTTAATTACATCAGTGCTTTGAATACTTGCAAAAGACTTAGTTTTTCGTTCCAACACACCACCAAAGGTAATGATGTGAAGATTTTCATATGGAAGTGCCTTAATAATAAAATCAAGATTATTTGTAATGATGGAAAGCTGTTTTGTTTTGAGAAACTCTAGCATTTCCAATGTAGTAGTACCTGAATCAATAAAGATAATGTCACCATCTTGAACAAATTCCGCTGCGCTTTTCCCAATCAGCATCTTTTCGTCTTTGTTTCGTATTTGCCGATCATTAAAGGAAACAAGTGTAGCATGATTAACGGCAACACCGCCATACACCTTTTTAAGCTCGCCTTCTTCTACCAGCTCCTGTATATCTCTTCGTATCGTATTTTTAGAAACATTAAATACTTCAACCAATTCATCTAGTGAGACGGTTTCATGCTCAAACACATAGTCTTGAATTTCTTTAATTCGTTTATTTTTCAGCATCATTCTAGCCACCTTTTGTTATTCCGCTATGCCTGATTTTATATTTATTCTGTCAAGCAGTTGCCAAGTTGATAAAAAACCTTTGTCAATCCTGCTGCTGTCGTAATAGTTTCTGATCCTGTGAAAAAGTTATTTCGTTAACTTAGCTAAATTATACCAAAAAATAACCAAGAGTTCACCATGTAAATTAGAAATTTTATTGGTTAATGACGGGCAAGTATAGGGAATATGTATTGTTTAAAAGAAGGGGATAATATATTAATATAAAAAAAGCCAAGCTGTCTGATGAATCTTAACAGCTTGGCTTTCATTTTTCTAATAAGGCAGCTAATTAATTTTCTGCTAGTTTAGCAGAACCGTTAGCCTTTACTGTGCTTTGCTTGCTTAGAAAGTCTTCAGCAGGCTTCGCACGTTTCATAAAGAACGATAGAATTAGTGCTATCACTACAACACCGACAGAGATAAGGAATGCATCATTAATTCCTTCCATCATCGCCTTCATTGCAAGCTGTTCTTTAGCCGCAGCTAATGTTGCCGCATCAGGCTGTGCTGTCGCATTAGACATGTTTTTCATTGCATCTTCTGCTAATTCCTTAGCATGTGTAGTCGTGCGGTTTGACATAATGGTAATCATTAAAGCAGAACCGATGGCGCCAGATACTTGCTGTAATGTATTGTTCATTGCCGTACCATGCGGGTTCAATCGTGCAGGCACTTGGTTCAAACCATTTGTCATTACTGGCATCATAACCATAGACATACCAAACATACGGATGGAATAGATGATAATCAATGTTGTGTAAGATGTATCCATTGTTAATTTGCTAAACATATATGTTGTAATCGCTGTAAGTGTTAACCCAGTAATAGCTAAAACTCTTGCTCCATATTTATCAAATAGTTTACCTGTAATTGGTGACATGATCCCCATGATGATAGCACCAGGCAGAAGCAGTAGTCCAGAATCTAATGGAGAAATTCCTCTAACTGTCTGAATGTACATTGGCATTAACAGCATTGCAGAAAACATTGCGATATTTACTACGATAGAAATTGTTGCTGACAATGCGAAAAGTGGATATTTGAAAATCCTGAATTCAAGCATTGGGTTCGGAATTTTAAGCTGTCTTACAATGAAGAGAATTAAGCTTAGGAAACCGATGATTAATGTTCCGTATACATAAATACTGTCCCAGCCTTTGCTGCCTGCAGTACTGAATCCATACAATAGACCTCCAAAGCCTAAGGTGGAAAGGATAACAGACAGAACATCAATAGAGATTTCTACTTTTTCCTTTTTATCCTTCAATTTAAAGATTGCAAACAGTAATACGATGATTGCAATCGGTGCAATGAAGCGGAAGAGTACGTGCCAATGGAAATGCTCGACAATATAGCCTGAAAGTGTCGGACCAATCGCTGGTGCGAAGATCATAACTAAACCGAAAACTCCCATTGCACTACCGCGTTTTTCAACTGGGAAGCTTGTTAGCAGGAAGTTCATAAGTACTGGCATCATGATTGCTGAACCAGATGCTTGGACCATACGTGCACCCAAAAGAACTGGGAAAGAGTCAGCGAATCCTGCAACAAGTGTCCCGATAGTAAATAAGGACATGGCAGTGATAAACAGTCTTCTAATAGAATACCTTTGAATTAAGAAGGCAGTTGTCGGAATCATAATGCCGTTAACAAGCATATAGCCAGTAACGAGCCATTGACCAACAGATGCTTCAATGTCGAAATCTTTATTAATAGAAGGCAATGCTATATTCAATAAAGTCGAATTTAAGATAGCAACAAAAGCCCCAGCCATAAGAATGGCGATTATGCCATATGGTGGCTTTTTCGTGTTTTGTGTTGCTGTGTTGTTCATGAAATGTTTTCCTCCTTATGAACATCGAGTTCATTTTTTATACAATTGTTATAGGCTTAAATAATAATATACTGGTAGTATAAATTTTGCAATAAAAATGTTTAGGTTTACTAAAAAAATAAATTATCAGTATTTTTCTACCTTTATATAAAATAGGTGAAGGTTTGTTTGATAACGTTTTCTTAGCTAGATTCTTGAATTTTATTGCTATATGGGTTAGTATGTTTTTTGAACTGTTAGTATAATTTCCCTAAGGTGATGAAGATGAATAATCGGAAAAAGCATGTGTTGAATAAAGCCCATGAGCTGTTTATTGAAAAAGGATTCCAAGCAACATCCATTCAAGAAATATTGGATAGCAGCGGGATTTCAAAAGGAACCTTTTACAATTATTTTTCAAGTAAAAATGAACTTCTAATTTCTATTTTTAAAGAAATTTACAGTGAGCTTGGCGAAAAGCGCAAGAACCTAATGGTAGGACAGGATAAGTCGTCATTGGCTATTTTTATCCAGCAAATTGAATTACTGATAAATACAAATAACCAGTATAAGATTATTTCCTTATTCGAAGAAATTTTGTTTACAAACGATCCTGAGCTAAAGCAATTTTTGAATAGGAGACGTATTCAAGAAATTAATTGGCTGTATAATCGTTTGATGGATATTTGTGGTATTGATAAAAAGCCTTATTTGCTTGATTGTGCAGTCATGCTGACAGGAAATCTTCACAATTTGATTTATTTTTATTCATTAGATAAGCAGCGCCATACAGATGTCCATAAGATTGTTCAATATAGTGTGAACAGAATTATAGGAATGGTCGAAGACGTTTCCAAAAAAGGTGACCGCCTGCTGTCTCCAGATTTATTGTTAAAGTGGCTGTCAGACAGTGCGGAAAATGACAGGCATACAGACAGCAAAAATATATCTTGTGTGATCGAGTCGCTTAAGTTGATGATAAAAAACAGTGTGCAAAATGTGGAAGAGCAAAAAAAATACGAGGAATTAGTCGAGTTTGTTGAAGAAGAGCTTGTAGAGCCGGAAAACCGCCGCAAGCACTTAGTACAGATGGCGATTGGCGAACTGAAAGCCTCCATTAGTGACAGTGAGTGCCATAAAGCGATTTGTATATTAGAAGATAAGCTTCAGAAAATGGAATAGCTGTTAGGAGTGGCCTGGAATCCGCATACTGTGATTTTGGGCTTTTTTATTTGCCAAATATCTGGCTTGCTAAAATTCCAGCAAATATGCTGATTAGATTTGACCATTTAGGGGAATTTATACGATATAACAAGAAAGTAGGTATGATTTACGTGGAGTTTTTTCTAGCTATACTTCCTGCTCTGTTTTGGGGCAGCATCGTGTTACTTAATGTAAAAATAGGTGGGGGAGCATACAGCCAAACCTTAGGAACAACAATCGGTGCGCTGTTATTCTCTTTAGTTGTTTATTTAATTGCAAGGCCTGAGCTGTCACCGCTTATCTTAATTATCGGCATATGCTCTGGTATCTTTTGGGCGGTTGGACAAAGCAATCAGTTTAAATCAATTGAATATATCGGTGTCTCAAAGACAATGCCGATTTCAACTGGTCTACAGATTGTGTCCACAACATTGTTTGGTGTGCTTGTATTTCATGAGTGGACAACCGCTACGACAATAATCCTTGGCATTATTGCGATTCTTTGTATTCTCGCAGGAATTGTATTAACAACATACGATCAGAAGAGAAGTGAGGATGAATCAGCAAAGCTGAAAAAAGGAACGGTTACGTTACTGATTTCTACTTTAGGATATCTTGGCTATGTTGTTATCGCAAGACTGTTTTCTGTTGATGGCTGGTCAGCTTTGTTTCCACAGTCAATCGGCATGGTTATTGGTGGCCTGATTATTACATATAAGCACAAGCCCTTTAATTTATATGCAGTAAAAAATATCCTGCCTGGCCTATTCTGGGCAGCAGGTAATATGTTTTTATTCATCTCTCAGCCGAAGGTCGGTGTCGCAATAAGCTACTCGTTATCCCAAACAGGTGTTGTAATTTCCACACTTGGCGGTATTTTTTTGTTGGGAGAAAAGAAAACGAAGCGTCAGCTCATCTTTGTTGCAATTGGGATTATCCTCATTATAGCGGGAGTAATCTGTTTAGGTATCGCCAAAAAATAAAAAGGAGGCAGCATTATGTATACTGATTTGAAAGGTAAAGTGGTTGCAATAACAGGTGCGTCAACTGGATTAGGGCGTGCAATGGCAGTAAGATTCGGTCAAGAGGGAGCGAATGTTGTCATCAATTATTTTTCTGGAGAAGAAGATGCCATGTCCGCTAAAAAAGAAGTAGAAGAAGCAGGCGGACAAAGTATTATTATCCAAGGTGACGTGACGAAAGAGCAGGATGTGATTAATATCGTTGAAACTGCTGTTAAGCACTTCGGTAAATTAGACATCATGATTAATAATGCAGGGATTGAAAATCCAGTTCCTTCCCATGAGATGACACTAGAAAACTGGGAGAAGGTTATCGGCACTAATCTGACTGGCGCCTTTCTTGGCAGCAGGGAGGCATTAAAGTATTTCGTCGAAAATGATGTCAAAGGTAACGTTATTAATATGTCTAGTGTGCATGAAATGATTCCATGGCCAACATTTGTTCATTATGCTGCAAGTAAAGGTGGGGTAAAGTTAATGACAGAAACACTTGCCCTTGAATATGCTCCAAAAGGTATACGTGTTAACAATATTGGGCCAGGAGCCATTAATACACCAATTAATGCGGAAAAGTTTGCTGATCCTAAAAAGCGTAAAGATGTGGAAAGTATGATTCCATTAGGTTATATTGGAAAACCTGAACAAATAGCTGCAGTTGCAGCATGGCTTGCATCAGATGAATCGAGCTATGTTACTGGCATTACTTTATTTGCAGATGGAGGAATGACAAAATATCCTTCCTTCCAGGCTGGAAGAGGATAATGCCGTATCCCCAAGTATATATTTAACCTCTCCTGATTGACTCACAATTCTTCTTGTTGGTAGAATAGGATAATATTCAATAGGAAGAAATCGGGTTTATCAAGATATAGGTGGAGATATGATGAATGAAAAACCGGCAGATCCGTATATCGAGAGCTGGCTGTCTTTATCGGGCTTGCAGGCGAGGATTGCCAATGAGTTAGAGCATGTTCTGCAGAATCGACATCAGCTTTCGTTAAGAGAGTTTTATGTGCTACTATTTTTGTCTAAAGCGCCTGAGAAAAAGCTGCGGCTTCAGCAGCTGCAGGAAATGGTGGGCTTGAGTCAGAGTGCATTATCAAGACTTGTGACAAGGCTTGAGGCTAAGAACTGTGGTGTATTGAAAAGGCATATTTGCACAGATGACCGAAGAGGTATTTATACCTCGTTGACAGAATATGGGGAAGAGAAGCTAAAGCTATCAAACGAAACCTTTTCGACGACGCTAGCAGACCTTCTGGAACAGAAAGAAACAAATAATGACCTTCACACCATTTTACAAATGATGTTTGGAAAAGAATAAGAGCTGACGAACTTTAAGTCAGCTTTTATTCTTTTTTTATTTCCAAAATTATGTAACTTTTTCAAGGGGAACTTCGCCATATAGTTGATGGTAATGACATGAATGGGGGTTTTTAGGGTGATGTTAAAGCATAGTAGATTACTGCTTCTTTCTTTGTTTTTATTGCTGACCGGCTGTTCCAATCTACTCGTTGGAGATAAACCACCACCATTCTATATAGTTATAGATGGAATCGAGTATGAAACAAAGCTGGGAAGCTATTGCTGGACAGATAATGGAAATGGGATTTGCTCAGATGTATCGGGAGTGCTGGACCTCCTTGAGAATGAACCACCAATTAGTGTCAAACCTAATGAGACTATCCAATTCAAACTGGAGTTAAAGCCCTCCGTAGTAAGTTTAGCTCAAGTTGAACAGAATAATAAGGAAATAGAAGTTCCTATTATAAATAATGAAATAAAGGCACCTGCAGACAAAGGTATTTATTATTATGCTTACAGTTGTTGGTGGATGGACAAAAAGGAAAAAGATACTTCACTTGGTGATGCTTATTATGCCTTTGCCATTGAAGTGGAATAGTAGGGAAGGCTTGATGGTACATTAACTCGGTATTGTGTCCGTAATTTGTCAGAATAACCTATTTCCTATTTATTAAGTTGAATTATTTGACCATACATTGTAGGAATGATAATTTATATGCATGAGCATGCATTTCAAAAAAGAAAGAAGGAATTTTACAATGGACCATTTATTTTCACCATATTCTCACAAGAGCCTCGAGTTAAAGAACAGGGTTGTTATGCCCCCAATGTGTCAATATTCTGTTACGAAAAAGGATGGGATTGCGACAGATTGGCATTATGTTCATTATGTAAGCCGTGCTATCGGTGGTGCCAGCTTAATTATCATTGAAATGACAGATGTAGAACCAGATGGCAGAATAACAGATAATGATTTAGGCTTGTGGTCAGATGAGCAAATTGCGCCACTTGCACGTATTGTAGATGCATGTCATCAGCACGGAGCAAAAGTTGGTATTCAAATCGCCCATGCAGGCCGCAAAGCAGAAGACGCGGAAGTTCCAGTTGCTCCATCGGCTATTCCATTTGATGAAAACTCTAAAACACCAAGAGCTTTATCAACAGAGGAAGTTAGCGCGATGGTAGAAAAATTCAGGGCAGCAGTTGAACGAGCTGTTAAGGCAGGCGTAGATACGATTGAGCTTCACGGTGCTCATGGATACTTAATTCATCAATTCCAATCAAAGCTGACAAATAAACGAGAAGACGAATATGGTCAGGATCGTACGAAATTTGGCGTTGAAGTCATTAATGCAGCAAAAAGCGTAATGCCTGAAGACATGCCGCTAATTTTGCGTATTTCTGCAAAGGAATATGTAGAGGGCGGATACGAAGTAGAAGAAAGCATTGAGTTCTCTAAAGCATATGTAGATGCAGGTGTGGATATTTTCCATATTAGCGCAGGAGGAGAAGGGCCAATTGCAGCTGCAGGAAGACCTGGTACACATAACGCATACCAAGTACCGTTTGCGAGAGCGTATAAACAAGCATTTAATATTCCAGTCATCGCAGTCGGCAGACTGGATGATTCAGCACTTGCCAATTCTGTTATCGGCAACGAAGACGCAGATCTTGTTGCAGTTGGAAGAGGCATGCTAAGAAACCCATACTGGGCATTAGAAGCAGCAGCACAACTGAAAAAAGAAACAACAGTTCCACAACAATACGTAACAGGATTTCCTAAGTAATGTAGAAACTCGGACTATTTTATCGTTTGTCGATTAATAGTTCGAGTTTTTTTGTTTTCGGCTTCATTACAATAATAGAAATTCTAGCGGACGCAGCGCAATGAAACGAAGTTATTTAAAATCAATATTCTTTTTGTTTCCAGCTCCACTGTTATTATTCGTGTTTAGATAGTGTTATTTTGTTTTGTCTCAGCATTTTTTATCGTAAGAAAAGGATACACCAAACATATAGAGAATTTATATAACAGCAATACATACATGAAATAAAGGGGAGGAAAAGCTATTGAAAAACGCACTTGTTATTGGTGGTACGAGGTTTTTTGGAGTACATCTTGTGGAGTCATTATTAGAACGTGGCATTGACGTAACAGTAGCAACAAGAGGGAAAATGGCCGATTCCTTTGGCGACAGAGTTAAGCGAATTGCCTTTGACCGCTCAGATTTAGCTAACTTTAAAGAAGCGTTCCAAGACACAAAATGGGATGCCATCTATGATCAAATTTGTTATTCTGCTCAAGATGCCTTGGATGCGATTGAGGTATTCAACGACAAAACGGACAATTATATCTTAACATCCACCTTGTCTGTATATGATTCATCATCCGAGCTTTTGAAAGAAGAAGATTTTAATCCATATATATATCCAATTGAGGTAAAACCAACGAAGGATGTTACATATAAAGAAGGAAAAAGACAGGCAGAAGCTGTATTCTTTCAAAAGGTAGCTTTTAAAACAGCAGCAGTAAGAATACCGATTGTGGTAGGGGTTAATGACTATACGCAAAGGCTTAAGTTTCATACAGACAAAGTCACAAGCGGACAAGAAATATATTTTCCAAATCCTGATGCAGCCATGGGGTTTATTGACGAAAAAGAAGCAGGACAGTTTATTGCTTGGGCGGGTGTTGAAGGAATAGAAGGACCCGTTAATGCATGTGCTGACGGCATCATTGCATTATCAGAACTGCTGGAGCTTATTGAAAAAAGTGCAGGGAAATCAGCACAATTGGCAATAGAGCAGAACGATGAAAATGCATCGCCTTATGGCATTGAGTCGTTTTGGGCAATGAGCAATGACAAAGCAAAAAACTTAGGGTTTCACTTTTCCAATCTCCATGAATGGATGCCAAGCCTAATTGAATATTTAGTGAAAAATCCATCAAAATAGTATTAAAGCTGCTAGTCATTTTATGCGAATGACTAGTTTTTTGCGCGAAGGAAACTTTTTTAACTTGATGCATATTAATAATAGAAAGGGAGTGGTTTATGTGAATCGAGGCAGACGAGTTGACAAGAAAATAATTGCGTATTCTTATATTTGCAAAACACTCGGAATTATTAATGAGGCGGAAGAAAAACAAATTAAGGCAGGACTGCAAAATAAGAAACGTAAGTCAGGGTAAGAGGAAAATTAGATTTTACATGATAATAAGCCAAGCCATTATGCGTATTTTTCCCATAATAGCTTGGCTTCTTTTTATTAGGTCTATTCATCCACATAAGTTACGTCACGTCATAACATTTCTAGATAAAACATTATGCTAAGCACTTTCTGGTTCGGATTTTTTTTGCCTTAAGTGCATAATAAATGTAGCGATTCCAATAAGAGCGACACAAGCAAGGCTGACAAAAAAGCCTATTCTGATTCCCTTTTCCATCACTGTCCCGCTGACAGCAGCAACGATAAGGGCAATACCGATAATTGCTTTTGTTTTATCCCAGCCAGACGGCTTCAGTACTTTAAATGAGGAGAAAAGGATAAATGCCCAGTTGTACAACAGCAGAATTCCTGCCGCTGTCGTAATATACTCGAATATTTTTCCTGGCAAAAGCAATGCTGCCAAAACAGAAGCAAACAGGCCAACCGCTCCCAATATTAATGACGGTAGTGGAAGCTTATGGAATTTCTCTAGCTTCTTTTCAAAAATAGCAGGTGCGTCTTTACTCTTTGCTAATGTGACAAGCAAGTTAGTCACCCCAAATAAGGATGCAGTCATTGTTGAAAATCCTGCAATAATGATAGCTCCATTAAATACATGGGGAAAAAAGCTGAGTGGATATCCAGCAAGTGCTGTTACAAAAGGGCTCTCTTTTTCATTAAATTTATCTAATGGAACAAGTAAAACAGCTATAGCTAAAGAAAGACAATAAATAATCAGCAAAATGATAAGCATATTCGTGCCTGCTTTTGGTGCATCTTTTTTATCTTTTAGTTGCATTGCCATTAAGCCGATAACTTCGATTCCTCCATATGCGTAAAATGCATAAATGAGGGAAGTCCAAAATCCTTGAAACCCTTTCGGGAAAAATGCATCAAAGGACTTAGGAGTTTGCATGGGGTGATCACCACCATGTATCCAGCCCAATAATGCTGCTGCTCCTAAAATGATAAACATGATTATCGCTGCGGTTTTAATGACAGCTAAATAATTTTCAACCTTATCAAAACCGTCCGTTCCTAAAAAGACAACAAAGATGGATAAGACAGCATAAATACAAGCAAAGACCCAAAGTGGTACGTTTGGAAACCAAAACTGGGAAAGGAGAGAAAGTGCAGTAAGCTGACTGCCCATAATGAGAATATTGGAACCCCAATAATTCCAACCACAGCTAAAGCCGGCCCATGAACCAAAGGCTTTATTGGCATAGTAGCAAAAGGAACCTTCCTGTGGGTCCTCTGCTGTCATTTTGGCCAATAAATTAAAAACAATATATGTACCGATTGCAGCTATCAAGAAAGATAGTACAATGGCTGGCCCTGTTTCAATGACCCCGAGGCTGGAACCTACAAAGTATCCGGTGCCGATAGTACAGCCAACACCGACTAGTGATAATTCCCACCACTTCATTTTACCTTGTTTTTTTGAACTCTTCTGATTGTTGTTATCTTGGCTGCTCATAGTAACTCCTTCTTTTATAAAATGAATTCGTTTTTTTGTTTAAAAATAGTATGCGTAAGTTTTATGTAAATATTTAAAGTGCAGGCTTCCATTAAAATACAGATGCCGGTATGTTATTCCTACCAAGGACTTAGGAAAAATAAGTCCTTTTACATAACTTTAAAGAAAATTCCAGAAAAATTTGCTGGTTTAATAAAATTCAGCTAAAATGAGAACGATAAATAGTAAGTCAGAAAGAGGTTCGTGCATGATAGATCATATCGTCCTTGTCAAATTTAGTGAAACTACAACAGAGGAACAACTGCAGGAAGTAATCAAAAGATTTCGCGCTTTAAGAAATAAAATAATGGGAGTTGTTGACCTGCAGGCGGGGTTGAACTTTGCCCAAAGCAATACAGACTATCAGGTTGTCTTGAAGGTCCGTTTTGAAGACAGAGAGGCACTTTCATTATATGGTCCAAATCCTGAACATCAAGCCGTTGCATCATATATTCGTGAAGTCGGCAGAGTGGACAGTATAGTAGTGGATATTGAAATATAAAAACCCGACAGGTCGTAATGACCTGTTTTTTTTCATGTAAATGCCTTGAATAATTTAATATCAAATTTCAATTGATTGGATGCATAGTGTTTTGATTACAAGCTAACAATAGTATTAATGCACAAATAATTTGTAAATATGTTTGATTTTTTATGGGGGCATTATACAAAACGATAAACTAATTAGATTTTTTCCATTCATTTCAATAATAAAAATAGTCAAACTTACTGTGACAAATATCACTCTGGATAAAAAAATCTTTAAAATTTTGTGCTGTTCACATTTATTTTTAATAAAAAAGTGGTATTATATTAAAGGAGTTAATGAAGGGTTGTTGTTTATTTACTAGTTTTGTATAACTACATACCTTATTATCAATGTATCCAAAAAAAATGCACTAATTATTAGTCTACAAACTATTGTGCAAAAATGCACAATAGTTTTTGGAAGTATTATTCCAAAAATCATTAGGAAAATGCCAATAGCAAAGGAGAATCAGTTATGTCAGAAACAACTACACAAACAAGTGCTGAACTGACAGCTACATCTACTAATAGCCAAGACTTATTGGATCAGCTTTTAAAGCCTGAGGTACAAGAGTCATTGACTACTTTAATCGAACAGCTGCCAAAATTAACAGAAGTCGTTAATACATTGACAAGCTCATATGATCTTGTTCAAGGTCTATCAAAAGATGAGGTTTTCATGAGTGATATGGTCAATGCAACAACTGAAATGCTTGAACCAGTCGTTCATTCAGCAAAAGGCATGGCTTCAGCTGTAATCGAAGCGAAGGATCGTGCAGAGCAAAGCAATGAAACAATCGGTGTATTCGGTTTGCTTAAATTACTAAAAGATCCTCAAGCTCAAAAAATGCTGCGTTTTACACAAAGCTATCTTCAAATCTTGAACGAGCGTGACCAACAAAAATAAGTTCAACAATTGAATAGAACGAAGGACGGAGGATATACCATGTCAAAAAACATAGTTATTTTAGGTGCAGGATACGGCGGGCTTTTAGCTGCTCAAAATGTTCGTAAATATTACACTAAATCACAAGCTAATGTGACGGTTATTAACAAATATCCAACACATCAAATTATTACAGAATTACATCGCCTTGCAGCAGGAAACGTTCATGAAAAAGCTGTAGCAATGCCTCTAGATAAACTTCTTAAAGGTCTTGATGTAGACATTAAGATTGCTACAGTTGAAACTTTCAATGTAGACAACAAAGAAGTTATCCTTGGTGATGGATCTAAGTTGAGCTACGATGCACTTGTTGTTGCATTGGGTAGCGTAACAGCTTACTTCGGAATTCCAGGATTAGAAGAAAACAGCATGGTTCTTAAATCAGCTGAAGATGCAAACAACATCTACAAACATGTTGAAGCTCGCATTAGTGAATATGCTAAAACGAAAAAACCGGAAGATGCTACAATCCTTATCGGCGGCGGCGGTCTAACTGGTGTTGAACTAGTTGGTGAACTAGCTGACATTCTTCCTGCAATGACAAAGAAATACGGCGTAGACTACAAAGAAATCAACTTATCTTTAGTTGAAGCAGGACCAAAAATTCTTCCTGTTCTTCCAGATGATTTGATTGCTAGAGCAACTAAAAGCTTGGAAGCTCGCGGCGTTAAGTTCTTGACTGGACTTGCTGTAACAAATGTAGCAGGCAATGTAATTGACTTGAAAGATGGTCAAAAAATTGTTGCTAATACATTTGTATGGACAGGTGGAGTTCAAGGTAACCCACTAGTTGGCGTTTCTGGTTTAGAAGTAAACCGCGGACGTGCAACAGTGAATGACTTCCTACAATCCACTTCACATCCTGAAGTATTTGTTGCTGGAGACAGCGCAGTATACTTCCCAGCTGATGGAGATGGACGTCCAGCACCTCCAACTGCTCAAATCGCATGGCAAATGGGTGAGTTAATCGGGTACAACCTTTTTGCATACCTTGAAGGTAAAGCATTAGAAGGATTCAGCCCAATCAACTCTGGTACACTTGCAAGCCTTGGTCGTAAAGACGGTGTTGCAATTGTTGGCGGAAGCTCAACTCCGCTTAAAGGCATGCCTGCATCTATGATGAAAGAAGCATCTAACATCCGCTATCTTTCACATATTAAAGGCTTGTTCAGCTTAGCATACTAATAATTTTCCTAAAGGAAGGAATGCTGTTTTTAGCATTCCTTCCTTTTTTATTTTTTGTTTTTTAGAAAACATGAAATAACGAGAAAAACCGCAAAAAACAAAGAGCTGATTAGATGAGGACGAGTAATTTGCCTTGCATGCGTTCATTTGCGCTTTTTTGTTCCTTTATGGTCTTTTTCCTTCATTTACTTTTTATCTGAATGGGAGTAATATCTTCAAGTAAATAATATTTCGTAAATCGCTTAATCCATTTTTGTGGAGCGGGGGACCCAATTTTTTTGTGCTATTTCATAGGCACTTGGGGTGAATCCTATTGCAGGAGGGGCAACTCTCAGATGTCCCAACCCGACAGCTAACTCCGTAAGCGTTTAGAGAGAGGAATAATCTGATGTTCGATTTTTTTACAATCGACCACGGGGTATCCTCGTGGTTTTTTTGTGTGCAAAAATTGGATAATCATCTAACAAGGAAAGACATTTTAGCGGAAAGCTGGAGGATAACATGAGCGGTTCAATTTTAAAACGAATTTTAATTGGGAAGCCACTAAAAACAAGTGCACTTGGGGATCAAAAGTTAAATAAGCTTAAAGCATTGGCGATTCTTTCTTCTGATGCACTTTCATCTGTTGCATACGGAACAGAACAAATTTTGCTCGTATTAGCAGGTATCGGAATTCTTGCATACTGGTATTCTATTCCGATTGCAATTGGCGTACTTGTGCTTCTTGTTGCACTAATCCTGTCATATAGACAAATCATTTATGCTTATCCGCGTGGCGGCGGGGCATATATTGTTTCGAAGAAAAACCTAGGAGAAAATGCTGGTTTGATTGCAGGGGGCTCTTTGCTTGTCGATTATATTTTGACTGTAGCAGTAAGTGTTTCAGCAGGAACAGATGCTATAACATCGGCTTTTCCTGTCTTGCATGAACATAATGTAATCATTGCCTGTTTGTTTGTTGTCTTAATTACCATATTGAATTTAAGAGGTGTTACTGAATCTGCTTCTATACTTGCATATCCTGTTTACCTATTTGTTATAGCATTGGCAGTGCTTATAGGCACTGGGCTGTGGAAGATTGCAACAGGAGATGTTGGAAGCGTTGAGCATACACCGATTGGCACTGCTGTCCCTGGACTTAGCATCTTTCTGTTATTAAAGGCATTTTCATCTGGGTGCTCTGCGCTAACAGGTGTTGAGGCTATCTCTAATGCTGTTCCGAACTTTAAAGAGCCATCAGCAAAAAATGCTGTCAGAACATTAACGATGATGGGAATTATACTGGGTGTGCTGTTTACAGGGATTACCTTATTGGCTTATTGGTATGGAATATCTCCTAAAGCAGATGAAACAGTCGTATCCCAAATTGCGTCAGAAGTATTCGGGCGCTCAGGAGTATATTATTTTATCCAAGTAACAACAGCACTTATTTTAATATTAGCTGCAAACACTGGATTTGCTGCGTTTCCGCTGTTGGCTGTTAACCTTGCTGTTGATAAGTATATGCCAAGAATATTCACCATTCGCGGTGATCGATTGGGCTACTCAAATGGTATCGTCACACTCGGTGCAGCATCAATCCTGTTAATCTTCCTGTTTAAGGGAAATACGGAAATGTTGATTCCGTTATATGCAGTTGGTGTATTCATTCCATTTACCTTATCGCAAAGCGGAATGATTAAAAAATGGTTTACAGAAAGACCGAAAAACTGGAAATGGAAAATGAGCATAAATCTTGCCGGTGCGATTATCACATTGACTGTGCTGCTTATCCTATTTACAACTAAGTTTTCGCAAGTTTGGTCTGTGTTAATCTTCCTGCCGATTATTGTATTTATCTTCCATCGTATTAAAGGACATTACGAGGATGTTGCTAAACAGCTGCGTATGGATGAAAATCATAAGGCGGAAAAACCAGAAGGCAATATCGTTATTCTGCCTGTGGCAGGTATCACAAAGGTTGTTGATAATTCCTTAGCCTATGCTGAAAGTATCGGGCAAACGATTATTGCCGTTTACGTTGCATTTGACAGAGAAAGTGAAAAGCGGATGGAGGAAAAATGGCAAGCATATCGTCCAGATATCCGTCTCGTGACTATTCATTCACAGTATCGCAGTTTAGTAAGACCGCTAAGAAGATTCATAGATGTGATTGAAGAGAAAGGAGCGGAAAACCATAACAGTGTAACAGTCATTATTCCTCAATTCATTACGAAAAAAAGCTGGCATAATATCCTGCATAATCAATCAAGCCTGCTTCTGAAAGCGCATCTGCTTTATAGAAGAAACGTAATTGTTACAACAGTACCTTTCCGTTTTGAAAAGTAATAGCCAGTTAGAATGATTAATATCATGTTAGACTTAAGAAGAGGGCGTCCATAATGGAAGCCCTCTTTTTTATTTATCCGTAAAGGATACCGCCGTCAATAAGGACCGATTGCCCTGTCATATAATCGGAATCCTTTGAGGCAAGAAAGGACACGAAATTAGCTACATCCTCTGGTTCTTGGGTGCGTCCTAATGCAATGCTTTTAGAGAATTGTTCAAATGCCTGTCCTTTTTCCAGATTCATATATTCGACCATACCAGCGTCAATTCTGTCCCACATACTTGTGCCAACAATACCTGGACAATAGGAATTGACGGTAATTTTGGCTGAAGCAAGCTCCTCAGCAGCAGCCTGTGTCCATGCTTTAACAGCAAACTTTGTTGCAGAATAAGCACCTAACAAGGAATAGGCTCTATGTCCAGCAATACTGCAGGCATTGATGATTTTTCCGCCTGTTCCTTGTTTTTTCATTTGTGCAGCAGCAGCTTGGATACCGTATAATGTACCAAATACATTCACTTCAAAGATTTTTTGTACATCTTCTTCTGAAATATTTAAGATGGAATCAACTTGATCGATTCCTGCATTATTAATGAAAACATCAAGCTGTCCATACTGCTGAACAGTTTGTTCGACTAGACTTTCTATCTCTTTTTTTGAGCTGACATTTGCCTGTACTGCCATGCTTTCAATGCCTTTTTCCATTAATTCAATGCTGGTTCTGTTCGCACTTTCTTCATTAACGTCACTAATAACAATGGTAAATCCATCTTTGCCAAGCCTTTCTGCGATGGCTTTCCCGATACCCTGTCCAGAACCAGTTATGACTGCAACTTTTTTATCCATATTCATTCTCCTTTTCTATCATTAATTACAATTCTAATTCCCTTAATAAGAGAATTTAAAACGAATGGAATGAATTTTTCGATAAATTGTTGGTTTATAGATTTCCTGGGAAATTTGTCGATAGGAAAAAAATGCTGTTTTCATGTATAATAAAAGAGAAAAAAGTGAAAAGGGGATAGATAGAATGAGCTTGGAAACAATAATTAAAGGTAGAAGAACAATCAAAAAGTTTAAAACAACGGCTGTAAGTACAGATACAATTAAAGAACTTCTCCAAGTATCCGCATTTGCTCCGAACCATAAGATGACAGAGCCTTGGGAAATTCTGTTTATTGGGGAAGAAACAAGAGCGAAGTTTAATCATAAAATTAATTTCGGTGATGCACCAATCTTATTTGCTGTCCTTTCTCACAAAGGAAGAAACACCTTAGAAAGGGAAGAAAACGCAGCTGCTGTTTCTTGTTTCATCCAAAATTTCCTTCTACTATCATGTGAAAAAGGATTAGGAACATTTTGGAGTTCTGTAGGCGCTTCTGAGAATGGAAGAAACATTCTAGGTGTAACAGATGACTATGATGTAGTTGGTGTGATTGCAGTTGGGTATCCTGATGAAACAAAGGATGCAAAGGAAAGGCAATCAATTGAATTAAAAGTAAAGCATTTAAATTAATATACTAAGTATGAAAAGAACTTGATTTTATAAATCAGGTTTTTTTTATGCATATTCTAGCCAAGCTCCCGCCTAACTCTAGTAAATGCTATGAGGTTTGCTGTCTCTTCCTCTGTCAGTGGCTTGCCATCAACAGTCAGAACAATACTATCCATTTTAGAAATGGTAGCCAGCTCTAATACAGTAGTCTGATTTTTACGAGCAAGAATTACATCAATAGAGACATCAAATAAATCAGCTATTTGGATGAGCGCTCTTAAAGAAGGTTCACGATATCCTGATTCATAACCAGCGTATGTGCTTTTGGCTATTCCTAAAAGCTCCGCTGTTTCAGCTTGAGACCAATTTTTGTTTTTTCTAAGCTCGCTTAATATTTGCAGCAACGAATGTTCCCCCTTTTACTCTATATTTGGAAGTATAGCATGTCTAAATTCTTTTTAAAAGAAAAAATACGCGATTAGAATACAAATATTGCTTTATTGCTAATGGTGGTACTATAATACAAATAAAAGAATACGCGTAACGCATACGTGAAAAGGATTCGTAACTAGGAGGAGCTATCATGAAAAAAATATTGCTGCTAGCTACAGGCGGTACCATTGCTTCTATAGAGGGAAATGAAGGTTTAGTTCCTGGAATGACTGCAGAGGAGTTATTAGTGCATTTTGAAGGAGATTCTCAATCAGTTGATGTAACATGTGAAATCCTCATGAACAGAGACAGTACAAATATGCAGCCTGAGCATTGGAAAGTGATTGCAGAAGCAATCAGCGAAAATTATGACTTATATGACGGATTTGTTATCACACATGGCACAGATACAATGGGGTATACTTCTGCTGCTTTATCATACATGCTTCAAGGATTAGAAAAGCCTGTTGTTATAACAGGATCTCAAGTTCCGATTAGCTTTAAGCAAACTGACGCAAAGAAAAATGTTGCAGACAGCATTCATTTTGCTACAGAAGATATAGGCGGAGTTTTCGTTGTGTTTGATGGCAGGGTTATCATCGGTACACGTGCAGTGAAGATGAGGACCAAAAGCTATGATGCATTTGAAAGTATCAACCACCCGTATGTCGCATCTATCCAAAATAAAAAAATTGAGTATTACTGGAAACCAAAAAAATCCTCAGAGCCTTTCAAAAAGGATACTAGCTTGTGTTCTGATGTGTTTCTGCTGAAATTGCATCCTGGTACAAAGCCTGAGATCTTTGACTATTTAAAGAATAATTATAAAGGCATTGTAATTGAGAGCTTCGGGAATGGGGGCTTGCCATTTGAAGATAGAAACCTGCTCCCGAAATTAGCGGAAATGGTAGAAGCAGGTGTTGCTGTCGTTATCTCTACACAGTGTTTGGAAGAGGGGCAAGACTTGTATTTATATGAAGTAGGAAGAAAAGTTGCCCAATATAATGTTATCTTATCGGCAGATATGAACACAGAAGCAATCATAGCAAAGTTGATGTGGGTATTAGGTAAGGCGGATAACGTGGAAGCAGCAAAACAATGGATGGAGAAGCCAATCGCATGGGATCTTTCAGTGGACTGGGAAAAATAAAAATAATCAGCTTTGAAAAGACGTTAAGCTATCTTTGGCTTCATATCGGAGTATTGCTGATGGCCGTTAATATTCATTACTTTATGGCGCCAAACCAATTTGCTTCTGGAGGACTTGGGGGACTGAGCGTTGTTTTGCAATCCTATTTTCCTACTATTCCGTTAGGTGGGCTAATGGGCTTGCTTAATATATTGTTTTTCCTCTTAGGTTTTGCCTTTTTAGGGTTTCAGTTTGGTCTTAAAACAATTTATGCAAGCTTTTTACTGACGTTTTTTGTATGGATGCTTGGGAGGGTTAATCCTGTTTATGTTCCGTTAAGTCATGACCTCTTTATACAGCTAGTAGTTGGTACATTAATCGCAGGATTAGGACTCGTTCTTGTTTTAAAGCAAAATGCTTCTACTGGTGGTATGGACTTGATTGCAATGATCATTAATAAGTATTTTGCGATTGAAATAGGGAAGGCAGTATTGATGGCAGATTGTCTCATATCTCTTGCTGCAATATTTGCTTTCGGTATGGAAAAGGGCTTGTATGCATGCTTTGGTGTTTTTCTAAGAGGGGTCGTCGTGGATTACTTCCGTGATCAACTGCAAATGACAAAAGAGGTTGTCATAATAAGTGAAAAATGCGAGCACATTAAGCATTACATTATTGAACAACTCCATAAAAGTGCAACACTGCATTCTGCGATAGGCGCATTTTCTAATGACGAAAAAGAAGTTATAACGATTGTATTAAAAAGACAAGATTATATAAAATTAAAAAAGTTTATCTATAAAATTGATAAAAATGCATTCATAACCGTACATAATATGAATGAAGTGGTGGGCAATAATTTTAATAATGTAGTTTAAACCAGGTAAAACAGGGTATGTATTTATGCCCTGTTTTTTTGTGTTTTTTAATATTTAAAGGATTATTCTCTGTGTATTATAGTCAAATAATAGTTTAGGTTATCTTGATGAAAGGTTTATACTCTTGATTGTCTAGTATAAAAAGCATTAATATATTATTATAAAACGTGACTATAGTATTATATACGAATAGTTGTATAACGAATAATATAGGTACTATACAGTGAGAAAATGAGAACTAATTACATACTAAAATATATAATAGGTATATAGAATCATATTTTGATATGATTTTAGTAAAAAGGAGGTCGTAGGAATGAAAAAAGTCATTGTTCCTGGAGTATTTTTCGCAGCGTTATCAGCACCTGTTCTTATTCAAGAAGCTCAGGCAGCTTCTAATGCTGCTGTTGTGAAATATGTCAATGTTGAAAGTAACTCCTCTCTTAATGTGAGAAAAAGCGCATCATCAAAAGCTGGAGTTGTCACCACCTTAAAAAAAGGAAAAGAAGTGACTGTTTTGTCTGAAAGCAACGGCTGGGCAAAGATAACAGTCGATGGAAAAACTGGTTATGTCAGCTCAGATTATCTTACAGAAAAAACAAGTACATACGTTAAATATGTTTCTATTGATAGCAATTCAACTTTAAATGTGAGAACATCTCCAAATACTTCCTCTTCAGTTGTGACAAAGATAGCTGCGAACACAAAAGTAGAGGTATTATCTGATTCAAACGGCTGGTCTAAAATAAAGGTGAACGGAAAACAAGGATATGTAGCTTCTAAATATTTATCTGATACCGTGTCAACAGTGAAGGAAAGCACGCCAAAGGCAGACACTACACCAAAGGTGAGCACGAAAGAAACAAAAACAGAGACAATGTATGTCAATGTTGACCAAGGATCAAGCCTTAATATGCGTAATAAACCATCAAACAGCGGCTCTGTTATCGTGAAGCTTGCAAAAGGTGTTGAGGTAACAGCATACAGTGATTCAAATGGCTGGACGAAGGTAAAGGTATATGGAAAAGAAGGCTATGTAGCGACAAAATACTTATCAAAAACAAAATCCGCCACTTCTGTTACAGATAAAACAAACACGAACAGCAGTTCAGGCACTGTGGCGAAAACAACAACCAAATATGTAAATGTTGATAAAAACTCAACATTGAATATGAGGTCTAGTGCAAGCACAAGCGGCAGTGTTGTCACAAAGCTGTCAAGCGGAACAAAGGTAACGGTAACATCTGAATCCAAAGGCTGGGCAAAAATTACAGTAAGCGGTAAAACAGGCTATGTAAGTACAAGCTATTTAACAACAACTGCTCCAAACACACAAAGCGGCAGTACTGATGCACCGAAGGACCCGGTAAAAGAAACACCAACAGTAACAAAATATGTAAATGTTGATAAAAACTCGACATTAAATATGAGGTCTAGTGCAAGCACAAGCGGCAGTGTTGTCACAAAGCTGTCAAGCGGAACAAAGGTAACGGTAACATCTGAATCCAAAGGCTGGGCAAAAATTACAGTAAGCGGTAAAACAGGCTATGTAAGTACAAGCTATTTAACAACAACTGCTCCAAACACACAAAACGGCAGTACTGATGCACCGAAGGACCCGGTAAAAGAAACACCAACAGTAACGAAATATGTAAATGTGGATAAAAACTCAACATTGAATATGAGGTCTAGTGCAAGCACAAGCGGCAGTGTTGTTACAAAGCTGTCAAGCGGAACAAAGGTGACGGTAACATCTGAATCCAAAGGCTGGGCAAAAATTACAGTAAGCGGTAAAACAGGCTATGTAAGTACAAGCTATTTAACAACAACTGCTCCAAACACACAAAACGGTAGTACTGATGCACCGAAGGACCCGGTAAAAGAAACACCAACAGTAACGAAATATGTAAATGTGGATAAAAACTCAACATTGAATATGAGAGCAAGTGCAAGCACAAGCGGCAGTGTTGTCACAAAGCTTTCTAGAGGTACTGCAGTTACTGTGATTTCTGAATCCAATGGCTGGACAAAAATTACGGCAAGCGGTAAGACAGGCTATGTGAGCAGCAGTTATTTAACTTCTAGCAGCTTGGATGACAGCAAAAATACTGATTCTAATGAAAATGCGAATCCAGGTGAAGACACTGCTGGCAGCACAGAGGGAACGCTGAAATATGTAAATGTAGATCAAGGCTCAAGCTTGAATATGCGCAAATCACCATCTTCTTCAGCTGGAATTGTTGCAAAATTGGCAGCTGGAACAGCGGTAACTGTTTATTCAGAAGAAAATGGCTGGGCGAAGGTTACTGCGAATGGGCAGGACGGCTATGTCAGCAGTGCTTATTTGACTACTAAACAAGCAGAAACGCCAGGTGTCAGCAAAGGGGAAACAGTTAAAACATATGTCAATTACGATATGACATTAGATGAAATGGCTTCTATTCAAATGGGTGCAAACCCACAAACAGACAAGGCTTATGATGTTTATATAAGAGAGGATGCAGTAGCATTTAAATCTTCCGACAAAACAAAAGGAACAATAATAGGCAGTGGGTGGAGATTAAGAGGCGGTGCAGGTACTGAATACAGTGTCGTTAATTCTGTTCAAAATGGTCAGGTGCTGACGATAACTTCAAAAGTGAAGGGCTCTGACGGCTACTACTGGTATAAAGTAAATAGCACACAATCTTGGGTTAATGCAAGCAAGGAAGATACCACTTACTATTTAAATCCGGATAATTTTATAAACACTACTGTACAGTCTATGCAGTTTTTAAAGCTGTCAGCAAAAGCAGATATTAATGATAGCGAAGTAAATGAACGCATATTAGCAGGTAAAGGCATACTTTCTGGTAAAGCTTCATCCTTTATTACGGCAGCAAATGCGTATGGCATTAATGAGGTTTATTTGATTTCCCATGCATTACTTGAAACTGGTAATGGCACATCAACGTTAGCGAAAGGTGTAACTTTAAATGGCAAAACAGTCTATAATATGTATGGAATTGGGGCATATGATGGCAGTGCTATTTCCAGTGGAGCACAGTACGCCTATAATGCAGGCTGGTTTACTCCAGAAGCTGCAATCATTGGCGGTGCAAAGTTTATTGCACAAGGTTATATTAACGCTGGACAAGATACCCTTTATAAAATGAGATGGAATCCAGGGGCTGCAGAAAGCACAGGTAAAGCAACGCATCAATATGCGACAGATATCGGCTGGGCGTCCAAACAGGTGACTCAAATTTATAATCTGTACAGCCTATTAGACTCTTATATACTTAAACTAGAAATTCCTAAATATAAATAAAAAAATGCTGATCCATGCGGATCAGCGTTTTTTTTATTTACTGGAGATAAAATCGTCAAGGGCGTAATCGGCCATTTGTATGTCAGGTTCATTGTCTAAAGCGAGTTTGGCAAGCTGTTGACCGAGAAAAGGACCCATTGTTAAACCAGAGGCGCCAAGGCCGTTTGCGAAAATAATGTTTTTATGTCCCGGTACTCTTCCGAATATAGGAAGGAAATCTGCAGTGAATGGTCGAAAGCCGACTTTTGCTTCAAGAAATGTGCTGTTATGCAAACCTGGGGCGAATTTGAGTGCTTTATCCATAATTTCTTTCATGCCAGCCATTGTCAGTCTATAGTCAAGCTCTTCATCATTTTCATGGGTAGCTCCAATTACAATTCTATTTCCGGTTAAAGAAAGAATGTATTGGTCATGTGGCGGCATGACAACCGGCCATTGGTCACTGTTTGTGCCTGGCATTTGCAGATGAATAATCTGTCCTTTTTGAAAGCTTAAATCAATAGTCATCTGAAGTGGACAAAGCAATTCGTTCGCCCAGACACCAGCAGTAATAATGACCTCATCTGCATGGATTTTTTGGTGCTTTGTTTCAACGCCGATAACAGAGCTGTTCTCAAGCAGTAGACTGCAATCTTCTTGGAGAACTACTGCACCAAGCTTTTTGGCAGCAGAAAGGAGCGAATTTCGCAAAGCCCAGCCATCTACCCTAGCAGCACCGCTAACGTGAACAGATTGGTATCCATCTGCAAGTGGTGGAAACAAGGTCTTTGAATCATGCTCTGAAAGAATGGTGACATCCCCAATCTCAGGTGCCTCATCCTTGCGCTTCAAAGTTCTTTTTACCATAGCTTCTAACTTCTCTGGATTATCATGAGGATTTATCGCGCCGACTTTATCATAGCCTGTGTCAATTTCCCCTAAGTCCTTAAGCTCTGTAATCAAGCTTGGATAATGTTTTGCACCTTCCATTGCAAGCTTGTACCAGCGCTTGTTTCTGCGTTGAGAAGTCCACGGACAAATTATACCCGCTGCAGCTTTAGTAGCTTGACCAAGATCCTCTCTATCTACAATCGTGACACGAGCTCCGTTTTTTGCAAGCTCAAAACCGATAGACGCACCAATTATACCAGCGCCTATAATACTTATGTTCTTCATGATTTTCCCTGCCCTTTATACTAATTAAGATGCCTATTAACAGCTGTGTGTATTACAATTATGTGACATAATCCTATATAGCTTGCATACTGTCTATTAAAAAGCTTACTCTTATTGTATGCTTTTGCTAGGATTGAATTCAATCAAGGATAAATTGCAAATGACAAGAAATTAGAGAATATGTCAAAATTTCATCAATATTGCTAGTTTAGAATAAAATTGAAACATAACTGTAACATTCCTATTACTTAAATGACAAAATGTGATGCTATACTACTAATTGTTGACGAAAGTTAACAAGTTTCGTCGAAGGCCAAAACATTGGCTGATAACAATTCATGTATTCTGGTATAATGTTGGGGAAATCCCCAAAACTAACTACATAAATTAATAGACATATAAATAGAACGTACATTAGAAAATTGCAGGGGGAAAATGAAATGTTAAAAAAGAAATTAGTTATTTTAAACACAACACTATTGCTTGGACTTGGCAGCTTTAGCATCCCAGCAATCAATGCAAATGCTGAAACGTCTGCTTCTATTTCAAGCCAGCGTACTGATATACAAGATAAAATTTCAGATGCTGAATATAAAATAATTGAAGCTCAAGAAAAACTTGCTGACCTAAACACACAAATCAACCGTGTTGATAAAGCAGTAGAAGAAAATAAAAAGCAAATTAAACAAACAGAAGAAGACATCAAAACTACTAAAGAAGAAATTGCTTCTTTGAAAAAAGAAATTAAAGATTTGCAAGATAGAATTGAACAACGTAATGAAATTTTAAAAGAACGTGCACGCACATTCCAAGAGAATGGTGGAAGCGTTGATTATATTGATGTATTACTAGGAGCTGCAAGCTTTAAGGAGTTTGTTGACCGTGTAGGAGCTGTTGCTACAATCATGGAAGCGGACAAGGATTTGATTGAAAGCAACGAAGCAGATAAAAAAGACTTAGAGACTAAGCAAACTTCAGTAGAAGACAATCTTTCTAGCTTAACAGACATGCAATTGGATTTGAAAGAAATGCAAAAGCAAAATCTTGACAAACAAGCTGAAAATGAAAAAGCAAAAACAGACTTAGTAGAAAAACAACAAGAGAATGAAGCAGCAAAAGCAAAGCTTGAAAAAGAAGACAGTTCACTAGCTGCTAAAGAAGAAGAAATTAAGAAACAGATTAAAGAGAAAAAAGAAGAAGATTTAAACAACTTGATCAGCACAACTACTCAAGCAACTTCTAACTCAAACTCTGAATCTGCTACTACAAATGATTCTAGTAAAAAATCAAGCTCAAGTTCTAGCTCAAGTTCATCTGTAAAGAAAAGCACTTCTGCTGTTAAATCGAGCAGCTCAAGTGAACAAAAAGCTACAGGTGGAAAATCTGCTGCAATCACAGCTGGTTATAAATATATCGGGAATTCAACATATAAATTCGGAGGCGGAAGAACTGCTTCTGATGTAGCAAACGGATTGTTTGACTGCTCTGGTTTCGTAAGCTGGGCTTATTCTCAAGCTGGATACAGCATTCCAGCAAGTACAGATGGATTGAAAAATTACGGTAAACAAGTTTCCTTCAGCAATATTCAACCTGGAGATCTAGTATTCTTTGATACTTACAAAAAAGACGGTCATGTTGGAATTTACGTTGGTGGCGGAAAATTCATCGGTTCTCAAAGCTCAACAGGTGTTGCTGTTGTATCAATGACAAGCGGCTACTGGAAAGGTGTATTTAACGGAAGAGTAGTTCGTCTGTAATAGGAATGGCATGTTAAAAGCATTATTCAAGTGAGAAGTGTCACTTGGGTAATGCTTTTTATTCTTATTATATTTATACCCAAAATAAAAAAAGATATACATGCTGTTTAAATTTTTTTTATTCTGGAAATGATGATAGAAGACCTGTTCCAACATAAATTAACGGTAAGATTACTGAAAAACTATTGATTTATTGTCTCAAATAGTTTAAAATCAATAATCGTAATCGTTCTGATTTGAAAATAATTATATATTGATAAAAATCATAAATTCATTGTTTTCTATAAATCGTAATCAATACGAAATAAAGGGATAAATGAAAGCTAGATTTAGAGAAGGAGCAGATATTAATGAAGAAGCGATATAGTTTGCTGTTAGTTTCTATGATTGTCCTTATTTTAGCGGCATGCAGCAATGAGACGAGTGAAAAAGAAAAAGAAGATGATGGCAAGCTGAAGATTATGACTACCTTTTACCCAATGTATGAGTTCACAAAGAACATTGCTGGTGATAAGGCTGATGTGGAGCTTTTAATACCATCAACTATTGAACCACATGATTGGGAGCCAACACCTAAGGATATCGGCAATATTCAAAAAGCAGATTTATTTGTTTACAACAGTGATGATATGGAAACATGGGTTTCTGATATAACGGCAAGCATTGACAGTAGCGATGTTTCTGTAGTGGAGGCAAGTAAAGGTATTAAGCTAATAGAAGAAGACGAAGAAGCGGAAGAGTCAGAAGAAGAGCATGAGCATGAACATGAACATGAGCACGAGCACAGCCATCAAGCAGATCCTCATGTTTGGTTAAGTCCAGTGCTAGCACAGCAGGAAGTGCAAACAATCACAGATGCACTTGTAAAGGTAGACCCAGACAATAAAGCATATTATGAAACAGAAAGCAGCAAGTATATTGAAAAATTAAAAGCACTTGATGAAGAATATAAAACAGAGCTAAAAGGAATTACATCCAATGAATTTATTACACAGCATACAGCATTTTCTTATTTAGCAAAGGAATATGGGCTTGTGCAAGTGCCGATAGCAGGTATATCACCTGATGAAGAGCCAAGTGCCGCTAAATTGGCAGAGCTGAAAAAGTTCGCGGAAGAACATAAAATTAATGTGATTTATTTTGAAGAGCTTACCTCAAGTGAAGTGGCTGAAACACTCGCAAATGAGCTTGGTGCAGACACAGAGGTATTAAATGCATTAGAAGGCCTAAGTGATGAACAGCAAAAAGCTGGTGAAGATTATATTACAGTTATGGAAGAAAATTTGAAACAGCTTAAAAAATCCTTTTTTGAATAAGGATATGCTATAATCATAAAAGCGTATGTGAAGGATTTGCTCACATACGCTTTCTATGTGGAGTAAGCGAGAGTTCTTATATATAGATACTTAAAAATGAAAGGGGAGAGTAGTAAATGATACTTGCGTCTATAAGAAATTTGACATTCGGATATGAGCATTTGCCTTCATTAGAGGATGTTTCCTTCGATTTGGAAAGTGGCGAGTTTGTCGGAATAACAGGTCCGAACGGTGCAAGCAAATCGACGCTTCTTAAGCTGATACTTGGTTTGTTAAAACCTTGGTCCGGAAACGTAGTGTTAAGCAAGCAGAACAGCCAAGGAAGGAAGATGACAGTCGGTTATGTTCCGCAACAAATTTCGTCCTTTAATGTTGGTTTCCCAAGCACTGTATTAGAGCTTGTGCGTTCAGGCAGATATCAAAAGAAGAAATGGTATAAGCGGTTGGAAGAGCATGATCATAAAGCTGTCCAAGTCGCATTAGAAATGGTTGGAATGTGGGAATTCCGTAAGAAAAAAGTAGGGGATTTATCTGGTGGGCAAAAGCAAAAAATTATTATTGCCAGAGTTCTCGCATCAGAGCCGGATTTGTTGGTTATGGATGAGCCGACAACAGGCATGGATGCGGAAAGCCGCAAGGGTTTTTATGAGTTTATGAGGCATCAAGTTAATTCCCATAACAGAACGGTTGTCATGGTAACACATGACCAAGATGAAGTAGAAAGCTACTTAGACAAAATTATTCATATAGAGAAGGGAGAGAAGGGTGGATGGAGATGTTTGACCTTGAATTCATGCAAAGAGCATTTTGGGCAGGCGGATTAATTGCCATCATTGCACCGATAATTGGTGTATTCCTTGTTTTGCGCAGACAAGCCCTAATGGCAGACACTCTGTCCCATATCTCTTTGGCTGGTGTCGCTATCGGTTATTTCTTCCATACTAACTTAACATTTTCGAGTATGCTTGTTGTTATGATTGGGGCACTTGGAATTGAATATATGCGCCGTGCCTATCATTCCTATTCAGAGGTTTCCATTGCTATTTTAATGGCGGCAGGATTATCTTTTGCGCTATTTTTAATGAGTGTTTCAAGCGGTGGAATGTCAACAAGTATGGATCAATATTTGTTCGGAAGCATCATTACAATTAGCCAGCAGCAAGTGATTGTTTTGGCTGTAGTTACTGTCATTATATTGTTATTCTTCCTTATCTTTAAAAGATCTATGTATTTAATGACATTTGATCAGGATACAGCGACAGCGAGTGGTGTGAATACGAATCTGTTATCCATAGCATTCAGCCTTTTGACAGGTATCGCTATATCAGTAATTATTCCCACAATCGGTGTATTATTAGTTTCCGCATTATTGGTTCTCCCAGCTGCATTTGCGATTAAGCTTGCAAAGGGATTCAAGATGGTCTTTATTGTTGCCATTCTGATCGCTGTTTTCAGTATCTTTACAGGACTGTTTTCTTCTTACCAATTAGGAACACCGCCGGGTGCGACAATCACATTGCTGCTTGTTATCCTATTGGCAATCGGATTCCTTATTCAGAAGATTACACTGCACTTCATGAGATACCATAAACAAAAAGAATATCGTAGAAACCTTGGCTGATAAGAAAAGGAGCTTTCTGTACAGAAAGCTCCTTTTCCTATGCTTAATATCCTTTATGATAATCTACTAGGTTAATATCTAATTTTTGTCCTTCTATAAACTTTTTGAAATTTGGTAGGAAGATTTCCTCCACTACTCGTTTGTCATAATGCTCTGTTGATCCAGAAGTATGTGGTGTTATGATACAATTGTCCATTTCCCATAAAGGGCTCGATTCGTCCAACGGCTCCTTTTCAAATACATCCAAGCCAGCACCTAATATTTCTCCTGCAGAAAGGGCAGCTACTAGATCAGATTCTTTAATGATTTCGCCTCTTCCAATATTAATTAGGAAGGCGCTATCTTTCATTTTCTGGAACTGCTCGCGCTTAAATAGCTGATTAGTTTCCTCTGTAAGGGGAAGGGTGATAACAACATAGTCACATTCAGGAAGAATGTCATCAAGCTTATCCGTAGTATACATTTCATCTACATGGTCTTCTGGCTTGCCAGAGTGACGGATGCCGATTACCTTCATTCCAAACGCTTTTGCAATCTTTGCTGTTTCTTTTCCGATTGCGCCGACGCCAATAACACCGACTGTTTTACCGTGCATTTCGAGTTTGATGTCTTCGCCGTCCCATTTTTTCTTTGCTTGATTTTTAATATATGTATGAATATTACGGGTTAGTGATAGCATGAGCGCGAAAATAGTTTCAGAAATGGGATAGCTATGAACCCCGTTTGCACTAGTTACACGGACATTACTATTTGCTAATTCCTTTAAAGGAAGTGTGTTAACACCTGCACTCCATGTTTGAATCCACTTCAAGCTGTTAAGAGAATCTAAGCTATCGTCAAAAAACTTTCTCCAGCCAAGAATTACATCTGTGTCCTTAGCGTGATGCTCCCATTGCTCTGCTTCATCTGTGATGACAACATCCCAGTCTTGGGCAATTTCTTGAATTTGTTCTAACAAGTGATCCTCTAATGGACGGGTGATAAGCAATTTGCTTTTCTTCATCTAGTAACACTCCTTTAATTAGTGATATAAATATTCTAACAATATACTGAAAATTTAGCATGATTGAAGATTGAAAGAAAAACCAGCAGAACCTTTATGGACTGCTGGTTGATAGGTTAAATGATTCTTCTGCGTAAAAAACCAGAAATAGCATCAATAATAGTAACCATCACAATAATTCCAAGCAATATAATACCGACCCTGTCCCAATCCCTTGAGCTTAAGGCGAAAATTAACGGAGTTCCAATACCACCTGCCCCAATAACACCTAGTATGGCAGCAGCACGGATATTAATTTCAAAACGATATAGCGTATATGACAGGAATCCTGGCAATACTTGAGGTAATACAGCGAACCACAATACTTGGAGACGGTTGGCGCCAGTTGCAGTTAAAGCCTCAGTTGGTCCCATATCTAAGCTTTCGATTTCCTCTGAAAACAGCTTTCCAAGCATTCCAATCGAGTGAAGTCCTAGTGCAAGTACACCGGCAAAGGAGCCAGGTCCAACTGCCTTAATAAAGAGGATAGCCATGACGATCTCAGGAAATGTGCGAATAAAGCTTAACATAAACTTTCCTGTAGATGTAATTGTCTTGCCTTTACTCATATTATTTGCAGCCCAAAAGGCGAAGGGAATACAGAGAATACCAGAGATGAATGTTCCAAGAATTGCAATTGCCAATGTATCCAGAAGTCCGCGTAATAAATCCTCGCCGTCTGGCAAATAAACATAGTCCCAATCAGGATGGAATATGCCTGAGAATATTGCTTTGGAAATTTGTCCTGCAGTTTCTTTAATATCATTTATAGGCATACCGGAAAAAGCCCAAATATACAGCAGTGCCAGCAAAACAACAATGATTGTTCTAAACGCAAATTTTTTCTTCGGTTTATTTACTTTCGTTGATAATTGGCTCATAATAATTTCTCCCGTAATTTCGTGCTAATATAATCAATCACTAATACAACAGCCAATGTCAGAATGATGATAGAAGCAGTCTTATCGTATTCAAGGAATCCGAGCGTTTTATCATAATATTCCCCGATTCCCCCAGCTCCGACCAATCCAAGAATGGCTGCAGCCCGGACATTTACCTCAAATGTATATAATACATAGGAAGTAAAATGAGCAGTAACTTGAGGAATAACCCCAAAGAACACCCATTGCACTTTGTTGGCACCAACTGCTGTCATTGCTTCAAGGGGCCCTGGATCAATGGATTCAATTGCTTCATACAGCAGCTTTGCAACTAAACCAATTGAGAAAATGGATAGTGCAATAATCCCAGGAAGGGAACCAAGACCGAAAATAGCAACAAATATACTTGCAAGAAGCAAGTCAGGAATTGTCCGGATTAAGTTAAGGATAAACCGGAACGGATAAACAATCCACGGTGTGCGAATAATATTGCTTGCACACAGCAATGCGAGTGGAACAGCAATTATCGCCCCAAATGTAGTGCCAATAACAGCCATACGGATCGTTTCAAGCAGTGGTTCTAAAATAACTTCAAAGTAATGCCAGTTTGGCGGCCACATTTGCACAAGTAAATCAAACATATTCGGGAATCCAATTGTTAAGTCAGCAATAGAGGATTCTGTTTTAAAGGAGCTCCACCACAGCAAAGCCACTACTAAAAGAATAGTGAAAATCATTTTTGTTTTGGCAGGCGGTTTAGGTGCATTCCTTACGTTTATTTTCGGATCATTAATATTCGGTTCATTTATGCTCATACTGGCTCACCTAATAGCTCGTCTTTTTTAATTGGTCTGCCGTAAATTTCCGCAAACACTTCGTCTGTTGCCGCTTCTACAGGTCCATCAAAGACTACTTCACCTGCTCTCAACCCAATAATTCTGGTAGCATATTCACGAGCAAGATCAATGAAGTGAAGGTTGACGACCGTAGTGATGCCATCTTCTTCATTAATACGCTTTAAGTCATCCATAACCTGCTTTGTAGTTAATGGATCGAGGGAAGCGACAGGCTCATCTGCTAAAATAACTTGGGCTTCTTGTGCCAATGCACGAGCGATTGATACACGCTGCTGCTGACCACCTGAAAGCTCGTCCGCACGAGAATAGGCCTTTTCTAAAATATTCACCCTGTTTAAGGCAGTTAAGGAAAGTTCCACATCTTCCTTAGGAAAGAGCCCAAGAATTGTCCGAAACGTATTGTGATAGCCAACACGACCAGATAATACATTTTTTATTACAGTAGAGCGTTTAACTAGATTAAAGCTTTGGAAGATCATGCCGATATCACGGCGGATTTTCCGAAGACCAGAGCCCTTTGCTGCTGTAATGGAATTACCGTCTATTAAAATCTCACCCTCTGAAATTTCATGGAGACGATTTATGGAACGGAGGAATGTTGATTTTCCGGCACCAGAAAGCCCTACAATTACAACGAATTCACCTTTGTCAATAGTGATGTTAATATTATTCAAACCCTTTGTGCCATTCGGATAAATTTTCGTAACATTTTTAAACTGTATCAATTGCCTACCAACTTTCTCTTAATTTTAGAAAAAGAACCTAAACAACAAGCTTCTTTTTTCTACTAAACAACTGAATCTAATAACTCTGTTGCTTAGTAGAGAAAATAAGTCCAACCACCTAGTATTTTTACTAGATGGTTGGGTGAATAGATTAATAGTAATCAAAAGAGCTGAACTACATTATGTAAAAAATACTTTTAACATTCAGAAATTCATCCACTTTTGTCATAATAAATATACTATTCAGTCTTCACTTTTTCTGCATATTCACGCACAACATCAAAGTTGCTGTCATCAGAAACAACATATCCTTCATGTGTGTAAATATCCCTTATAATTTCATGACCTTCATCGCTTTTGCCGATTGCAATGAATGCATCCTGCAATTTCTTTTTCCAATCGTCAGTCATGTCAGAGCGCACGGATACTGTATCGTTAGGAATTTCTTCTGTGAAGGATACGACTTTTGTATCTTCAAACACAGTAGGATAATCTGCTTTAACGATATTACGAGCATCTTGGAAAACAGCTGCAGCATCAACATCACCATTCAATAGAGAGATGATTGCTTGGTCATGGCCTTTTACTGTAGTACCTTGTACATCTTTAATCGGGTCAAGATCATTATCCATTAATGTAGCCGCAGGCCATACGTAACCAGCAGAAGAAGTAACATCTTGGAATGCAATTTTTTTGCCTTTAAGATCAGCAACTGAATCGATGCCAGAATCCTTTTTCACTACGAAAATAGATTTATAGAAATCTACTAATTCATCTTTCTCAGAACCATCATCATTAACACCTTTACGCTGTGCTTGAAGAATAACATCAGCAGCACCTTTTTCTTTCGCTAATACATAAGCTGTTGGTGGCAAGAAGCCAACATCAACTTGTTTAGAAGCCATTGCTTCAATGATTGTGTTGTAGTTAGTAGAAACACTTACTTTCACCGGAATGCCTAATTCATCAGATAATAACTCTTCAAGTGGTTTTGCTTTTGCTTCAAGTGTAGCAGCGCTTTGAGAAGGAACAAATTGAACGGTTAATTCTTTTGGTTCATATCCCTTTGATGCATCAGAGCTAGTTTCATCTGCTGATGATCCACAGCCAGCAAGAACACCTGCTGCTAACGACAAAGATAGACCGAATGTTGCAAGTTTTTTGAACATATTTTACCTCCGAAAGATGTTATGTGTTATTACATGTAAAAATATAGCATATAAAATTGTAAAATAGTGAAAATTTTGTATAAATAAATTATTATTTTTTTGTAAACATAATAAATTGAAAAATTCCGATAATTAGTATAAAACTAGTAGGGACGGCGTTTTTTAGATACCCGTGATTGGACAAATGTTTAATATTTTCCAGAAAAAATTATTGTAAAATATCTCACTAGTTTTTTAAGAGTTTCATTTTCTGAAAAAAAGAAAGAAAAAACGAAGCTCTTCTACTATAATAAAGCATGCAAGAGAGTACGAACAAAGGTATAGGAGTGGAGTAATTTGACAGATACAAATGTAACGATATTATTTACTAGCGATGTACATGGGAATATTTATCCTCTTCTTTATGGCAATAATCAGCCGGCAGATGTTGGTCTCGGAAAAGTGGCGACCATCTTGGCAGAAGAACGTTCAAAAAATGAGCATACAATTGTTATTGACAATGGGGATTTAATTCAAGGAACACCATTAACTTATCATTATGTTCAATCATTGGCAGACAAAAACAATCCGATGATTCAAATATTAAATAAGCTTCAGTATGATGGAGCGGTAATTGGAAATCATGAATTTAATTATGGACTTGATATTCTTCATAAAGCAGCTGATGAATCAGCGTTTCCATGGCTTTGTGCGAATATTGTAAAGGAAGATACAAATGAACCGTTTTTAGGTAAACCATACATAATCAAAAAAATTGGTGAAATTAAAATAGCAATCCTAGGTATTACAACACATTACATACCAAATTGGGAAAACCCAAGCAATATAAGTGGACTTGCCTTCTGCGATGCCCTTGAAGCGGCGAATTATTGGGTTGAAAGGATACAAGCAGAAGAACAGCCTCAATGTATTGTAGTTTCCTATCATGGTGGGTTTGAAAGAGATATTGACACAGGTGAGCCTACAGAAGCACTCACAGGAGAAAATCAAGGGTACAGCATGTGTGAACAAATAGACAACATGGACGTTCTCCTTACAGGACATCAGCACAGAACATTAATTGGAAATATAAATGGAGTAGAAATTATCCAAGCAAGCAACAACGGCCAGCTTGTCGGTAAAGTAACCTTAACATTTAATAATGGAGAATTAACAAGCAAAAAAGCGGAGCTTCTATCAACAGAAGGGGTAACAGCAGATGCAGATATTTTAAGTCTTGCTCTTGAATATGAACAGAGTACACAACATTGGCTCGACACACCTATTGGCTTTATTGATGGTGATATGACCGTATGTGATCCGATGGAAACACGCTTGTCCGACAGTCCGTTAATAGAATTTATTAATAAAGTTCAAATGCAGGCAGCAGGAGTGAAAATTGCCAATACGGCTTTGTTCAACAATGATTCACCTGGGTTTAAGCCGAATGTCACAATGAGAGATATTGTATCAAATTATATTTATCCGAATACGTTGAAGGTTCTCTCCATATCTGGAAAGGATATTAAGGATGCATTAGAGCAAAGTGCGAAATATTTTGAAGTCGATGAAAGCGGTAATCCAGCTGTGAATAAATCGTATCTATATCCAAAACCACAGCATTATAATTATGACATGTGGGAAGGAATCGACTATGTACTGGACATTTCTAAACCAGTTGGCAACAGAGTTGTAAAACTTCAATATGAAGGAAGAGATATGACAGCAGACGAACAGTTTGAAGTTGTTATGAACAACTATCGTGCTGGTGGTGGCGGTAATTACTTCATGTATCAAAATAAACCTGTACTGCGGGAAATCCAGTTTGATATGTCAGAGCTTATTGCTAATTATATTTTGGAAAGAAAAACAGTTACGGCGACGTGTGATCATAACTGGAAAGTCATCTGGTAAAAACAGGAGATCATTCCATAAATTAAAACACTTTAAAAGGAGCATTTACAAACGATGCTCCTTTATCTATGGTTAAAATGCCTTGTTAACTTTATTGACATTCCTTTTTCATTAATATAGTCTTAATATTAAAAAAATATTTTGTTTAAGTGGGGAAGGGATGAGGAGCATTGTCAACTAGACCTGTAATAGGGATAACAGGTGCATATGTATTTCATAATAAATTCATGGACGGTACATATGTTCATCACGATTATCAAAAGGCAATACATGCAAATGGAGGGCTTCCGGTAATTTTGCCTTATGTAAGCGAGGAGTTGGCAGAGGACATGGTGGACCATTGTGATGCGATTCTGTTAAGCGGCGGAGAGGATGTCGATCCCCAGTTTTATGGACAAGATCCACATCAAAAATTAGGCAGCACTATTCCACTTCGGGATACTGTAGAATTAGCTGTATTAAAGGTTGCCATGGAGAAACAAAAACCAATTTTAGCTATTTGCCGAGGTGTGCAAATATTGAATGTTGCTTTAGGCGGAACCTTGTTTCAAGATATTCCAAGCCAAGTTCGTGACAGTATTCAGCATACCCAAACAGTGGACAGAAGCAGAGATACCCATTGGGCGACAATTGATAAAAACAGCCGCCTTTATGAAATATTAGGTGTAGAGAAGGAAAGAGTCAACAGCCTTCATCATCAGGCAATTGACGGGCTGGCAGAGGAGCTGAATGCTGTTGCAAAAAGCTCTGACGGCATTATTGAAGCTGTTGAGCATAAAAGCTATCCAGCGTTTTTACTCGGAATTCAGTGGCATCCAGAGTCTATGGCTGCAACTTATGAAAGAATGAACGAGATTTTTGCTCAGTTTGTCGCAGCAGCAAAATAAACTGGATTTAAGTGATTAGGGCAGGTTAAGGGCCAGCCCTATTTTTTTATAAAGAGGAAGTAAATTTCTTGTTTTTATAGTGAACATATGCAAAAAGTGCTAGTATGTATAGTAGTAGGAATTTATGCTATTTTTTGTTTCAGGAAAGAACCTGATGTTTTTATATATTGAAAAGGTTGTAAACCCACAGCGATTGAAAAGAATAAACTGGGGTGAAAGAAATGTTAGAAAACCGCACAGGAAACTTATTAAAGCAGCTTATGGCTGCAGAAGACCTCATAACAAGTGAACAATTATCAAAAGTGCTTCATGTTACATCAAGAACTGTACGAAATGATATGAAGGAACTTGAGTCATTACTTGCTGTTAACGGAGCGAAAATTAAGTCTGTCAGAGGGCAGGGATACCAATTAATAATCGAAAGCGATCAGCTTTTTCGGAAATTTCTTAAGGACAGCTTCCAGGAAGGAAAAGACGAAATCATTCCGACACTTAAGGGTGGACGAGTCCATTACATCATTAATCGTCTTTTGCTTACAGATAAAAATTTAAAGCTGGAAGATTTAGCAGATGAACTGTTCATAAGCAAGTCAACCATTCAGAATGACTTAAAAGAAGTGAAGGTGCTTCTCAAAAGCTATGATTTAAAGGTTGAGAAGACAGGGAACTCAGGAATGAGGCTAAAAGGGGAGGAAGTGAACCTCCGTTTTTGTATGTCAGAGTATTTATTTAATAGGAAGCTCGATCATACGGAGCTTACCTATGATCCGGCAGCACTCTTGTTAAATGAAGAATTGACGGCAATTCGAACGATTATCCTTGAACAAATCAGGATCGCTGAGATTACATTGTCAGATATAAGCTTGAATAATCTCGTTGTTCATATTGTGATTGCTTGTAAGCGTATACGAGAAGGGAATTATATTTCTGCCATTCCAAAAGAGACAAATGAAATTACGGACGAAAAGGAATATGCAGTCTCCAAAAAAATTGTGGAAACAATTGAAAATACATTACATGTTGAATTCCCTGAAACAGAGGTTGCTTATATTGCCATCCATTTGCTTGGCACGAAGCTGATGAGTCACCATGCTTTGACAGATGGGGAAGTGCTTGATTTCATTGACGAACGAATTCTGAGCTTAACGGCAAATATTCTAGAAGAGGTTGAACATAAGATGAACCTCCAAATAGATCAGGATAAAGAACTTTTTACAGGCTTATCCTTGCATTTAAAGCCAGCCATTAACAGATTTCGCTATAAAATGAACTTAAGGAACCCATTGCTTGATGACATTAAATCAAACTACCCGATTCCGTTTGAAGCAGGTGTTGTTTCAGCTGGTGTTATTAAGAAGGAATTGGGGTATGACATTCATGAAAATGAAATTGCCTTCCTAGCGCTTCATTTCGGAGCGGCGATGGAAAGGAAAAAAGTCAGTAACAAGAAGAAGCGCTGTATGATTGTTTGTGCTTCAGGAGTTGGCAGCGCTAACCTTTTGTATTATAAATTAAAATCCCAATACAGCTCGGAATTAGAGATGATTGGAACGACAGAACTTTATAAAGTGAAGGAAATCAATTTTAGTGAAGTTGATCTTATCATAAGTACAATCCCGATTAAAGAAGACATCCCGGTTCCTGTCATTGAAGTTAATACAATTCTTGGTGACAGGGATTTTGCAAAAATTAATGGCGCCTTATATTCAAAAAAGGCTCAAACGAACGCTTACTCCTCTATCCGAGAAGAATTGGTTTTCTTACAAAAACCGTTTGACACGAAGGAGGAAATCTTTGCTTTTCTTGAAGCAGAGCTTTTGAGTCTTGACTTGATTAACAGTAGCTTCATGGATCATGTAAGAGAGCGGGAAAAGGTTTCACCAACATGCTTTGGAAATATGGTTGCCATTCCTCACCCCAACACACCACAGACAGACAAGACCTTCTGGGCATTTTGTACATTGCAAAAGCCGATTGACTGGGGAGGGAAAAATGTTCAATTTATCTGTCTGTTGAGTGTGCAAAAGAACAGTACGGGTGATTTTCAAGAATTGTATGACGTGCTTGGGGATGTTCTCGACAGCCCGACTATCATTCAGCATTTGTTAAAATGCAAGAGCTTTTCAGAATTCAAGTCAGTTTTTCCTTCATAAGAATGATGGCTAATGGGGAGGATATTATGAGAATACTTCTATGCTGTGCAGTCGGGATGTCTACAAGCCTGTTAGTGCGCAAAATGAAAAAATACGCTGAAAGCAATTCGATTAATTGTACAATTTGGGCCATACCCGCTGAAGCGATTCATCATCATATGGACAAGGCAGATGTCATATTACTTGGTCCGCAGGTTCGTTTTTTGCTGCGTGATGTAACAAATGCGGCAAGTAAAAAGGGAGTTCCTGTATCGATCATTAACACAGTGGATTATGGAACATTTAATGCAAAGGAAGTATTAGATCTTGCTCTGAAACTGGTTTCAGATAAAGACAAAAATGAGTTGACTTCTGACAAAAGGAAACAATAAAGAAGAAGTAAAAACCATGAATAGTTTTCAATCTTTATCAAAAGATAGAAGAAGAACGGAAAAGAAAAGAAAAAAAGTTAGTATTCACTATCAAAATCAGCTAAAATAGAAAGGTAACACATATTTTATTTGGAGGTATTTTACCATGAGCGAAAAAACTTTTACTATTATTGATGAAACTGGAATACATGCTAGACCGGCTACATTATTAGTAAGCACTGCAAGCAAATTCAAATCAGACATGCAAATTGCTTATAAAGGCAAATCTGTGAACTTGAAATCCATCATGGGCGTTATGTCACTTGGTGTACCAAAAGGTGGAGAAATCACTATTTCTGCAACTGGTGAAGACGAAACAGAAGCTGTTGACGGTTTAGAAGCAGTTCTTAAAAAAGAAGGCCTAGTAGGCTAATCGCACCAAATACATAAAAACCCCCTTATATAAAAGGGGGTTTTTAATTTTAAATATTTCATTATCTAAATATTCGGAGTTTCCTGTAAAATGGATAGGGGAGGGAAAAGCGAATGGTTGTTAAGGCAAAGGGGATTGGACTGAAAAGAAACGGTAAATGGATTTTAAAGGAAATTGATTGGGAGATTAATAAGGGCGAGCATTGGGTTTTATATGGCTTGAACGGAGCAGGAAAAACCGCATTGCTTAATATGATTTGTGCCTATTATCATCCAACAGTAGGAAAAATGACCGTACTTGACAAGGAATTTGGCAAGGCGGAGCTTGGTGCATCGTTAAGGAAAAAAATTGGCCTAGTTTCAAGCAGGCTTCAGCAAAATCTCTATGTAGCAGACAGCGCGTATGAAATTATTTTGAGCGGTGCGTTTGCAAGCATTGGTTTATATGAAACACCGACAGATGCAATGAGGGAAAAAGCGATCAATCTAATGAAGCAGCTTGGCTGTTATTCCTATGCAGACAGACAATACTCCAGCTTGTCACAAGGAGAAAAACAGCGGGTATTAATAGCGAGAGCTTTAATGCTCAATCCAGAGCTTGTTATACTTGATGAACCGGCAACAGGACTTGACTTTTTAGCTAGAGAGCAATTGCTTGAGACCATTCAGCAGCTGGCCCAAATGGAGAATTGTCCAACCATTATTTATGTGACACATCATATGGAGGAAATCCTTCCAGTATTTTCGTCTGCGTTGTTGTTAAGAGATGGAGAGGTTTTTGCCAAGGGAAAAACAGAAGATATATTGACAAGCCATTGTTTAACAGAATATTTCTCGTTCCCGGTAGAGGTAATTTGGAGCAATGGACGACCGCTTTTAGCTAAACAAACTCAACAAGGAACATTAAGTTAAGCAGAAAAAAAAGAAGGCTGGTCCATACTTGGGGACCAGCTTATTTCCAGTAGGTAGAGCTAATCCCAATCCTCATAAACAATCACACCGCCAGTGAGGTCAAGCGTATTTCTGTCTCCTTTATATAAGAGCTTTCCGTTTTCTTCGACAATAAGATTTTCATAAGTAAAAACTTTTTTGCCAGTTGGAAGTGTAATGACTACTTTGTCTCCTAAATTTTGATCATTTGGCTTATCAGCAAAGAAATACTCTGTGAAGAAATAGCCGCCAATAAAAAGAAGAAGTAAGGCACAGCAGCAAATAAAGTATACTGGTTTTTTCCCCTTCTTATGATCCTGGTTTGCATGTTTTTCTGATCGACTCATCTTATCCTCCATACTTGCGTTCTTCAAAAGTTACATCTTGGAAATATTAAATAACCGCTTATTAGTAAAATATGAGAATTTTTTCAAAAAGATGATTAATAATCAATAAAATATTAAATTAGTAAACAACAATAATTATAATTATGAAAAAAATGATAAATAATGAAACTATCCTGCTGGACTTTCGTATATAAACTAACAAATCTAATATAGGCAGGTGATTAACTGAAGGACTCAATACATGCAAGCAAATTTTATAGAAAGTGAATGATGCTTATGGAATTATTCGGATTTTCCTTGCCGTCCATTTATCTTGCACTTTTAGTAATTTCAGGCATACTCATTCTATTCTCCATCTTTTTTTCCGATATTTTGCATACGGATATCGGCATCCTTAATCCTACAGTACTGCTTTCCTTTTTAACGATATTGTCTGCATGCGGATATTTATTAGAACGCTATAGTGGCTTGAACAGCATTGTAATTATTGTTGTATCGGCATTGGCGGCCTTTATTGCAGCTTTAAGCTTCCATTTTTTTGTATTAATACCATTATCTTCTGCAGAAGAATCACTGGTCTATAATGAGGAATCGTTAAAGGGGAGAGTTGGGAAGGTCATTACAGCAATTCCAATGGATGGATATGGTGAAATAATCATTGAGAGTACAAGTGGGAACATATCAAAAACAGCAGCAAGCTTCTACAATGAAGCAATCGAGAATGGAATAGAAACAATTGTAATAGAAGTAAAGGACAGCATTGCATACGTAGTACCGTATGAAGGCTAATAAGAAATCATTAAGAATGAAAGACAAGAAGGAGGAACTATAATCATGTTTGGAATCGGATTAGAAATTTGGATTATTATAGGAATTGTACTTATTTTGTTCATTGCATTAGTTGGTATCTTTATCTCAAAATATAAAACGGCTGGTCCAGATGAGGCATTAATTGTAACTGGCAGCTATCTTGGTTCTAGAAATGTTCATGTAGATGAATCAGGTAATAAAATCAAAATCATCCGTGGTGGAGGTACATTCATCCTGCCGGTATTCCAGCAATCAGAGCCATTAAGCTTGCTGTCAAGTAAGCTTGATGTGTCTACACCTGAGGTTTATACAGAACAAGGTGTGCCTGTTATGGCAGATGGTACAGCCATCATTAAAATCGGCGGATCCATTGGTGAAATCGCGACAGCTGCAGAACAATTTCTCGGTAAACCTAAGGGAGACCGGGAAAATGAAGCAAGAGAAGTGCTAGAGGGGCATCTTCGCTCCATTCTTGGGAGTATGACAGTCGAAGAAATTTATAAGAACAGAGATAAGTTCTCACAGGAAGTACAGCGTGTCGCTTCACAGGACTTAGCGAAGATGGGCTTAGTCATCGTTTCCTTTACAATAAAGGATGTAAGGGATAAAAACGGTTACTTGGATTCCCTTGGTAAGCCAAGAATTGCCCAAGTAAAAAGAGACGCCGATATTGCAACCGCTGAAGCAGATAAAGAAACAAGAATAAAAAGGGCTGAAGCAGATAAGGATGCAAAAAAGGCAGAGCTTGAGCGCGCAACTGAAATAGCGGAAGCGGAAAAGGAAAATCAAATGAAAATGGCTGATTTTAGACGAGATCAGGATATCGCAAAAGCTCGTGCCGACCAGGCTTATGACTTAGAAACAGCGCGATCTAAACAAGATGTAACAGAGCAGGAAATGCAGATCCGTATCATTGAAAGACAAAAGCAGATTGAACTGGAAGAAAAAGAGATCTTAAGAAGAGAGAAGCAATATGACTCTGAAGTGAAAAAGAAAGCCGATGCAGATCGTTATGCGGTTGAACAGTCAGCAGAAGCAAACAAACGCAGACAGATGGCCGAAGCTGATGCAAATCAATACCGTATTGAATCCCAAGCAAAGGCAGAAGCAGAAAAGGTCCGTGTCGATGGATTAGCGAAAGCGGAAGCAGAAAAGGCAAAAGGGGAAACAGAAGCAGAAATTATTCGCTTGAAAGGTTTAGCAGAAGCAGAGGCGAAGCGGAAAATTGCAGAGGCTTACGATATGTATGGTCAGGCTGCTATTTTGGATATGGTGTTGGAGATGCTTCCTGAATATGCTAAACAAATTGCCAGCCCGCTTGGTAATATTGATAAAATTACGGTTGTGGATACAGGTGGTAATGGCAGCTCTGGTGCTAACAAAGTATCAGGATATGCGACAGACTTAATGGCAACGATGCAGGAATCTCTAAAAGCATCTGCTGGTATTGACGTGAAGGAGCTTCTTGAAAATCTGTCTGGAAAGAACAGAGAGGTAATCCACACAGAAGCTGACGAATAATAGGGAGTCAAAAGCAAACCCAAGCTATTTATCGAGATACACTCGCGTAATAGCTTGGGTTCTTTATTAGCTGATTTTGCTGTAGGTTGGTACATTATCAAGATTATTGTAGTGTGTAGAGGCGCAAAACTTCTTTAATGTCATTGCTGTTTAACTTTATTGTCTAATTTATAAAGACAAGATGAAAGGGTATCCCTATCTGGGATACCCTTCATTTGTATTACTGTTCTTTTAAGTCTTCAATGGAATCGATATCCATGTACTTAGGAACAACAATACCAAGCTTAGTTCCTTCTAGGTTTGCACCTAGATCTTCAAACTTGCCTGCATATTTAGTTGCATAGTCTTCGTGTGTTATTGGCAGCCAGCCTGCAACATGTGCATCAAGGCTTCCGTCTGCTACTCCAGTCCACATTGGACCTGCTTCTACTTGGCTTAATGTAACGTCATAACCTAAATCAGTCAAAACTTTGCCGATTACATTTGTGCTGGCAATTTCACTATCCCAAGCAACATAGCCTAGTTTAATTTTATCACCATTTACTTTGGAAACGCCTTTAGTCCACTCGCTTACTACATCTGCATTATCCTTTACCCATGCAGCAGCTGCATCTTCTGGTTGTGTACCATCATAAATTTCCATCATCACTTCGCCCATTGCATCCGTATCCCAATGGAAGTTGTCAAGCACTTGATATGCTTCAGGCATATCTTCTTTTAAACCGTTACGTACAATTGTATGAATATTTTCATCTTTACCGAATGAACCTTTAGGATCGTCTAAATATTTCAAGTCATATGCATTAAACATCCAATGCGGAGTCCATCCAGTAATGATGATTGGTTCTTTTTTATCATAAGCTTTTTTTAATGTTGCAGTCATTGCTGCACTTGAGCCTTCAACAATGCTCCAGTCAGACAAGTCATAGTCTTCCTTTGCTTTGGCAGCGGCCTTCATAATTCCAGCACCAGGGTCAATTCCGATAATTTCATGATCCACTTGCTCCCCGATGGAAGCATTCTCGTCTGCTTTTGAACCACATGCAGCAAGTGCAAATACTAAAGCTGCTGCAAATAGCATGGATATAAATTTTTTCATAACTTTAAATTCCCCCTCTTTTTTTTGTACCAAGATTTTGCGTAATTCTATCTAGAATGATTGCAACAACTACAATCGCCAAACCAGCTTCAAAGCCGCGTCCGATTTGGATCTGCGTAACTGCTCGGTATACGTCAGCACCTAATCCAGGAGCTCCGACCATTGCAGCAATTACTACCATGGATAATGCAAGCATAATACTTTGGTTAATACCTGCCATAATTGTAGGCATGGCAAGAGGAAGCTGAACCTTCATTAGTCTTTGTGCCGTTGTGCTTCCGAATGACTCGGTCGCTTCCGTAATATCGGCAGGCACCTGTTGGACACCAAGAATCGTTAATCGAATAGTAGGCGGCATAGAGAAAATTACAGAAGCTACTACACCAGGAACGACTCCTATATTAAAGAAGAAGATTGCAGGTATTAAATATACGAATGCAGGCATTGTCTGCATAAAGTCTAATACAGGAACAACGATTTGTTTTACGGTATTTTTTTGAGATGCCCATATTCCTAGTGGGACTCCTATAATAATCGAGATAATAACAGCTGATAATACAAGTGCTAAAGTATCAAGCATTGGATCCCAATAACCAAGATTATCTACAAGGAATAAACCTACTAAAGTAAATAAAGCAATTTTTTTATTCGCCAGCTTCCAAGCAATCAATGTTAATAAAATAATAAAGATATAGGAAGGAATAAAAGCAAATACTGCTACTAATGAATCTACTACAACTTCAAGACCTTCACTGATGCCGTCAAATGCTACTTCAAATGTGGAAGTCAGCCAGTCAACAAAAGTGTCAATCCAATCTGCAACCGGAAGTTTTGGAAGTAAGTTTTCCATTAGTTCACCACCTCCGTTTTTTGTGTTTCGATAATGTCTGTTTGGCTGTTAATATTTTCGTTGTTGCCTGCAAGTGCACCAATTACTGCACCTCTGACAAGCATGCCTTTCAGACGATGCTCTCCGTCAACTACTGCAACAGGAATACTTGCTGTCGATACTTTGTCAAAAAGGTCAACAAGCAGTGTATCACCGCTTACTGTCAGTGTTTCATCGAGGATATCATGCAGTGGCTTATTGTTTTCAACTGCATTTCTTGCTGCATCTGCTGTTACTGCTCCAAGCAGATTTCTTTTCTTGTTTACTACATAAATACTTGAAATTCCAAGGTCTCTCATCATTTGGAGGGCAACACGTGGGCCTCTGTCTACATTTACAGCTTCTGCACGTTTCATGACATGATTTGCTGTAAGCACTTTTGAAAGGTCAACGTCTTCTACAAAGCGCTCAACATAGTCATTAGAAGGATTCATCAGGATTTCCTCTGGTGTACCGACTTGAACAATCGTACCATCCTTCATCAATGCAATTCGGTCACCAATTCTTAATGCCTCATCTAAATCATGTGTAATAAAGATGATTGTTTTTTCCATGGTTGACTGTAAATCCAGGAGCTCATCCTGCATATCTTTACGAATTAAAGGGTCAAGTGCACTGAATGCTTCATCCATTAACAATACGTCTGGATTATTTGCTAGTGCTCTTGCAAGTCCAACACGCTGCTGCATACCACCGCTCAATTGATCAGGATATTGGCTTTCATAGCCTTCTAATCCTACTAGTTTAAGAGATTCTAAAGCACGTTGTTTTCTTGATGCTTTATCAATGCCTTGTATCTCCAAACCGAATTCTGTGTTTTCCAAGATTGTACGATGAGGAAGGAGAGCGAATTTTTGGAACACCATGCTAATTTTTTCTCTTCTAACCTTACGCAATTCATCCTTCGACATTTTGACAATGTCCTTGCCATCAATATAGATTTTTCCAAGTGTTGGATCAATAAGTCTATTCAGCATACGAACGAGTGTTGATTTTCCGCTTCCGGATAATCCCATAATGACAAATATTTCGCCTGCTTTGATTTCAAAACTTGCTTTATTAACCCCGACAGTTGAACCTGTCTTCTTTAAAATTTCGCCTTTAGATTCACCCTTTTGTAGAAGGGAAATGGCTTTTTTACTGTTTTTTCCGAAGATTTTTGTCACATCTTCAATTTTTACTTTTACGTTGTTTTCCATTCTTTCACCTCGTTTTTCGGGAACCGTTCATTATGGCACTCCATAAGTATAGTATTTTTTCACTAATTACCGCAAAGCTTATATTCAGTCAAATTCATCCATTCTGTACGTACAGAAAAAACTGTACGTACTGTAATGTATGTTTGCTTAAAAATCCTCTTAAATACTGCCAAATGCTATTAAGTTTGATTCTTTACAAATTTTCCAATCGTGATAATCTATAAAGGAATAATATTATAAAAAGCCAACATAGATGCATTAAAGTGGAGATTGGGAATAATGATAATAAACATCAAAATCTCCGTTTTACTTCTATATAATGAATGATTAAATTGGATGTGAATATAGCATGGAAGGTAAAGAACAGCTGGAAAGGGCAAGGGAAAGAGTAATAGATGTTGTTGCACAGAATATGGACTTGTATGGTGTGACAGATTCAATTGGGCGCTTATATGGGATGCTGATGTTCCAGGAAAATCCTATGACACTCGATGAAATGAAGGAAGAGCTTGGGATGAGCAAAACGAGTATGAGCACCTCTGTCAGAATTTTATTGGAATTGAAGATGGTCGATAAAGTTTGGAAAAAAGGGGTAAGAAAGGATTTATACAAAGCTGAAAGCGACTGGTACCAGAATTTTATTGACTTTTTTGCGATAAAGTGGAGATCTGCTATATCTGAAAATGTTTTGGAAATGAAAAAGTCACTTGTAGAATTAAACAGCCTTGTTAATCGGGATGATGTTGAGGAAGAGCTTAAAGAATTGGCAAATAGTGATATTAATAAATTAAAAAATGCTCTTGATTACTATGATTGGCTTAACAGATTTGTAGACAGCCTTGAATCAAAGGAAATCTTCGAGCTTATACCTTTGAAAAAAACAGAATAACAAAACAAAAGGGTTCTCTTTTCTATAAAGAGGCCTTTTTTTTGTTGATTGAATACATTGAACAATGCGTGAAAGCTTTTCACCACTCCAATCAACGAATATTATCCTGCTTCCCTTTTCTAATAAATAAGTTTGTTTTTTGAATTCTGCTTGTACTAGTCAAAAACCTAAAAAATGTGCATTTAACTATCGCACATTATGGGTTATTTGAATAGGATATATAGAATTTAAAAAAGGAGGAGTTAATTATGGGTGAAGTTGGATACGGCGGAGGTTTCGCTTTATTAGTAGTATTGTTCATCTTATTAGTTATCATTGGTGCTTCTTGGGGCTACGGCGGTTACTAAGAGATAAAAACTAAATATATAGAAGGAGGAACACTATATGTACGGATATGGTGGTTGTGGTTATCCTAGTTATGGTTATTCTTGCGGAACTGGTTACGGCGGAGGTTTTGCTTTAATCGTAGTTTTATTCATTCTTTTGATTATTGTTGGTGCAGCTTGCTTCAAATGGTAAGCTAAAATAGAAAAAGCCTGATTCTTCCTATGGAATCAGGCTTTTTTTGACTTTACGAAAAAAATTAAAAAAAAGAGAAAAAACTAACAAAAAGATGTTTAACCGTTAAAAAACACGGGTAAAGAATACTAAAAAAGTTTTTTTATGAATTTAGAGGGGGAAAAAGAGTGTTGGTGAACATTATAAAATATTAGTAGAAAAAATGAAAAAATACTATAAATATATAGCAAATAACCTATTTTCATTTGCCTCTATAGATTACAATAAGATTAGGGTGGAGACATTTTTATACATAATAGGGATATAACTTACTAATTAACTTACATATTAAAATACATACATATACTCTATAAAAGAATCGGGGGAAATTATGACTGAAAACATCTCTACCCATTCATCTGAGCAAACTGAACTGATGAATGACTTTTATGTCGTCGGAATTGGTGCATCAGCTGGTGGATTGGAAGCAATTGAGCAATTTTTCGCAAACATGCCTTCTAATACTGGTATGGTGTTTGTCATTGTACAGCATCTTTCATCAAAGTATAAGAGCTTTATGCCTGAATTGCTTGCCAAAAAAACAAATATGAATATTTTGCGGGCGGCAAAGGGAATGCATTTGGTCCCAAACACAATTTATTTAAATCCTCCTAATCAATTTTTGACGATTACAGAAGGTGTATTCCAGTTAGAAGAGTATGAGAAGGACAAGCATTATAACTTTCCAATCGATACATTCCTTAAATCTTTAGCACAGGATAAAAAACATAAGGCAATCAGCATTATATTTTCCGGTAATGGAACAGATGGGACAGAAGGAGTTCGCATTATTAAAGAAAATGGTGGAATTGTATTCGTTCAAGAGGAGGATACAGCTAAATTCCATAATATGCCTAAAAGTGTTATTGCTTCTGGTGTTGCTGATTATATCGAGGCGCCTTCTGACATCCCGATTATTATGCAGACGATAACAGACCCATCAAGTTTGAAATATAGTGATGAGTCACTTAAGCATATTTTTAATATTTTGCTGAAAAGAACAGGTATTAACTTTTCCTTCTATAAAAAAAGCAGTGTTCTGCGCAGGATTGAGAGAAGGATGAAGGTAATTAAGGAGCCTATGCTTTCATTAGATGCATATAGGGATTACTTGTTCAAGTTCCCAGAGGAAATTGATTTGTTGCATAAGGACTTACTAATAGGAGTAACCCAATTCTTTCGGGACCCTGAGGCCTTTAAGGAAATTGAGAAGCTGATACCGGATATTGTCAGAAATAAGCTGGAAAATGGCGAAGAAGAGGTTAGGGTGTGGACGGTTGGCTGCTCTACAGGGCAAGAAGCTTACACATTAGCGATTCTACTTGATCAATACATGGAATCATTAGATGAGTCCATTGATTTTCGGATTTTTGCAACTGATGTAGATAAAGATTCTATTAAAATAGCAAGTCAAGGACTATATGAGAGCGAGCTGTTAAGTGAAGTTCCCACATATATGAAAGAAAGATATTTTGAACCGGCTGGGGATAAATATCAAGTGAAAAAATCTATCAGAAAAAAAATTGTGTTTGCTCCTCACAATATCTCTAAAGACTCACCGTTTGTAAACATTGATATGATTAGCTGCCGCAATATGATGATATACTTCCAGCCTGAATTGCAGCAGAAAATTCTATCCCTTTTCCATTTTTCCCTTATTGAAAATGGAATCTTGTTCTTAGGTTCAAGTGAAACAATCGGCAAGCTTTCAGGGCTTTTCGAGCCAATTCACTCAAAGTGGAAAATTTTCAGGAACAAGCAAAATGATAAATGGGATTTAAAGGAGCCTGCTATCCACTCAAAACACAAGGCGAAGGAAATTTCCCATTCAGATGTTCATGCACCAGCAACCTTATTTGATGCAATGCCAGGAAGAAAGGTAGACTTGCTTTATCAAAAGCTTGTTAATGATTTTATCAATCCTTGTATTATTCTTAATGAGCAGAATGAAGTTGTCCTAACATCAAAAAAAGCCAATCGTTTCTTATCTGTTCCAATTGGAGAGACAAATTACAGCATTTTTAAAATGGTGCCAGCACATCTTTCTGTTATTATTGGAACAGGCTTAAAGAAGCTTAAGGAAAATGAAGAGGAAATAACATACAAAAATATCCTGTTGGTTATTGATAAAGAGGAAAAATACTTTGATTTAACTATACGAAGATTTTTGGATAAGGATGCTCTTTCTATCATTTTGTTTCAGGAGGAAGAAGATGATAACAGAAAAGGAGTTCTTAGTACCCCGATATATTTTGACCATGACAGTACGATAAGTGAAAGAGTTGTTGATTTAGAGCAGGAATTGTTTTATACCCAACAAAATCTGCAGACAACAATTGAGGAGTTAGAAACATCCAATGAGGAGCTCCAGTCCACTAATGAGGAATTAATTGCTTCAAATGAAGAGCTGCAATCCACAAATGAAGAGCTTCAGTCTGTTAACGAGGAATTAATAAATGTTAATAACGAGTACGAAAATAAGATTACAGAACTGACTGATTTAACGAATGATTTGGACAATCTGTTGATCAACACTAATATTGGCACAATCTTTTTGGATAAAGGCTTTAAAATCAAGCTGTTTACGCCAGAGGTTCAAAAAATTGTTAATGTGCTTGATATGGATATTGGCCGTCCGCTTTTCCATATCTCTCATAATTTGGAGTACGGGTCACTTCTCGAGGATGCGAGGGAAGTGCTTAAAACGTCTGCAAAGGTTGAAAGAGAAATCCGCAGCTATGATGGCAACTGGTATGGCATGAGGGCAATGCCTTATCGCACGAGTGACAATATAGTTGATGGTGTCGTTATTACTTTTACCGATATAACGGAAATTAAAACCTATAATCAGAAACTTACGCTTACTTCTAGTGTGATTGAGAAAAGTCCAACAAGTATAATCATTACAGATAATGAAGGCAGGATTAATTATACAAATGAACGGTTTAAGCAACAAATCAAGCAGGATTTGGATTGCACAGGACTTCATATACTAGATGTGTATGAGCAATATTTAAATGCAGAAGAATTCCAAAATATCTGGAATACTCTTAAGGAAGGCAAGGATTGGGAAGGAAATATTTTGTACCGACTGGATGATGGCATTGAAAGATGGGAATATGTCAGCTTCCGTGTAATCAAGGACTCAACAGGAAAGCTTGTCAACCTCCTGCGGACATCAGAGGATATAACGGAAAACAAGAAGTCTGAAGCGATGCTAAAAAAATCAGAAATGTTATCTGCTGTTGGTCAGCTTGCAGCAGGAATTGCTCATGAAATTCGTAATCCGCTCACCTCCTTAAAAGGATTTCTGCAGCTGATGATGCAGAGTAATACTTATAATAAGGAATATACAGAGGTTATGTTCTCTGAATTTAACAGGTTAGAGCTTATTATCAGTGAATTTCTAGTATTGGCAAGACCACAAGCAGTTGCATTTAAAGAAATGCAGGTAGAAAGAATATTAGAGGATGTCAACGTTCTTCTTAATACACAGGCAATCTTGAAAAATATCAATCTTCAATTAGAATATGCAGGAAATCTACCGACTGTTTATTGCAATGAAAAAGAGCTGAAGCAGTTGTTCATCAATATGATAAAAAACGCAATGGAAGCGATGGAATCAGAAGGTAGTATTAATATTTCTGCTCATATGGAAACAGGTGGATACCTGCTTGTGAAAGTAATAGACCAAGGTAAGGGAATCCCAAAGGATCAGCTGGAAAAAATGGGAGAGCCATTCTATACAACAAAGGAAAAAGGAACTGGCTTAGGATTAATGATTAGTCAAAAAATCATTGATAACCATAAAGGTACACTGACTTTCTTAAGTGAAGTAGGTGTTGGCACAACAGTTGAGATGAGATTTCCTATTAGTTAATGAAAAAACCCCTTTAATTAAAGGGTTTTTTTCATTTGATCAACTATTGTTTTAATTTCATAGAGCTCGTCATAGAGCATTTCGAGATACTCTCCTTTTCCTCCTTCTATAATGAGTGGAGAAGTAATACCGAGCAGGTCAATAACCGTTGAGGTAGATCTTTTTATTTTATCGAGCTTTTTTCTTGTTTCAATATTATTTAATTTATCAAGGCTTTTCTCATCTCGGGTCATAGTAGTCGACATTGTTTTAATGTCTTGTCCTGACTGCAGATGCAGCAAGGAGTCTCTTAATTGATTCAATTCAAAGGAAATATTGGTATACTGGTGATCGATACAGTGGCACAATACATAAAAAAGCTCATTACTTGAATCGTAAGTATACTGGATGTTAAAGATGGCCAACCCTTTTGGAGATGTTTTCATGTTTACTTCGATGGACTTCGTTCCTTGCATTTCCTTCAAGAAGGTAATGGTTTTATCAAGGCTTTCTTTATCAATAAGCTCAAGAAAATTATCTGCAGAAGCAAACATTTTGTTGCTTGCTTCTGATCTTGCTAGAATGAAATAGCTGCTGTCAATCTGAAAAAATGGTACTGGTATGACGGATAAATCTAACATCAGAAATTATCACTCCTTACAGAATGAATCAAGCTATTTGTGTTATTATATTTTTGTAGCCAAGACTTTAATTCCGATTGTTCAGAGATAAAAATAGTAGAAGGACTGCAGTACTGCTGCAAATCATATTCTTGAATGAGTCTACTTCCAACAATGATTGCAGGTTTTGGAGCGAGTCTCTCAAGCTCTTCGATATACGGACGGAGTGTTGGAATGGAAAAGGACATGGAAAGAGACATGCCAATAACATCAGGCTTCCATTTTCGGGCCATATAAACTGCATGCTCGAGTGGAAGGTTGGGTCCAAGGTTTTTAACTTCCCAGCCATTCTCCTGAAAGGTAGAAGCACACATTTTTAAGCCGATTGTATGATGCTCCCCTTCAAGACAAAATAATAATACCTTCTTTTCCTGGGTATCAGCCTGCTGTATATTCAACATGTAATGAGATAAGATAACTTCACATATACCTGTTGCCAAATGTTCCTCAGCGACACTAATTTCATTTCTCTGCCAAAGTTCTCCTATATATTTCATTGCAGGGGTAATTAATTCGTCGTATATGAAAGCGGTATGATAGCCTTGATAATCTAATTCTTGAATGATTGCCATGCTTTTTTGTATATTGCCTTCTAATAGGGCTAAGGCAAACTCCTTAGCTGAAACGAAGTGAGTCAATTTTCTTTCACGTCCGATCGTTTTAATCTGTTCTAGCGGCTTTTATCAGCGCTGTGGCAATTGTCGTTAAGATATTACATAAATTATACTATAAAAGTAGAGTCAGTTAATAGGAAATGCTAGAAAGGCAGGAGCACTGAGTATGAATTTATGGGAAAAAGAAAAGATTGTTGAAAAGTTATTTGCGAGCTTCTATGAACAGTATCCTGATTTGGAGAGGTTTGGAGAGAATGGAAAGAAACGAACAAAAGAAGATATAAACTACCATTTTCAGTATATGGAAACAGCGTATTCTCTTCAAAATAAAAAGGTTTTCCGTGATTATATTATTTGGCTAAGTGATGTTTTGGAATCTCGTGGAGTCGGAAGACAGCTACTTTACATAAACCTTGAGTGGATTGCCGAAGAGCTTCGGGTGCTGGATGAAACAGAGGAAGTCCGCTTTTTCCTGGAGATATTGACTGAGGGAATGGAGCTCATTAAAAGCAGTAAACAAGAAGAATAACAAAAAACTCCAGTATTTGAGCTGGAGTTTTTTCGTATTGCTATAAAGCGAAGAAGGTTTTTGTATTTACTAAAACTTGCTTATAGCTTTGAGCTGTTGTAATTTCTTTTAATTGTGCTATTTTTTCAATCGATTGATGAATCATTGCTGGCGTTGTTTCCATATTTCGAAATAGTCCTTCAAAGGGCCAAGGGCCATCCGTTTCTGCCATTATGCGATGAAGCGGATAGTTCCTTGCGATTAATTGAATATCGTGTTCGTAATGAATATCTGGTGTAAATGATAAATAGCAACCGTTACTCATCATCCGTTCCAATGTTGAATTGCTGCCTTTAAACCAATGAAACTGGGCGGCCATATAGCTGTGCTTTTCCAACAGGTCTAAGGCAAGAGGAGCTTCCTCATATATACAATGTAAAACGATTGGTTTTTGGAGCTCCTTTGCGAGCAAAATAAATTGCTCGAGTATTTCCAAATATGGCTCTAGCGGATAACTTTTCGGATCCTTGAGCCGCTCATAATGCGGCAGTCCAACCTCTCCGATGGCAATCATTTCCGTTTGGTGGTTTCTAATCCAATCGAATAAGTCTGCAAAATAGCTTTCCCCACGGATTGGTTGCTCAGGATGGAAGCCGAATGCAGTGTGAACGGATGAGAAAGTTCTGCTTAACTGCAAATTACGGATTGAGGAGGCTTTATCCATTGAGACAGTGATAATATGTTCAATTGTATCATCTGATTGCATTTTTCGAATTGCTTTGTCTGTATACTGATCGAGATGGATATGAGCATCAATTATTTTATTCATTTTGCTGTCATTCCTGAAGGCTTAAGCTTATAGTATATGTCTTTTTTCCACTCAAGGAACTCCTCGTTTAGCCAAAGGTCATCTGCTCTAGGTCTTGGGAATGGTACAGTTACTTCCATAAGTGAGTCGTTTGGATTAGAGGGCAGTATATAGATTCGGTCTGATAAATATAGTGCTTCCTCAATATTATGCGTAATGAAAAGGACCGTTCTTTTATCCAAACTCCACAAGGACAGAAGCCATTTTTGCATGTCCAGTCTAGTTAGTTCATCAAGTGCACCGAATGGTTCATCCAAGCAAAGCAGGGGCATTGGACTCATCAACGCCCGCACAAAGGAAACACGCTGCTTCATTCCACCTGATAAATCATCGGGATAGGCGTACGCATAATCAGCTAGTCCTGCTTTTTTGAGCATATCAAGTGCCAGCTGTTTGTCTTTTTTGCCGTTGATTTCTTGGATAAGCAATACATTTTCCAGGACTGTCCTCCAAGGAAATAAAGAAGGTGCTTGTGGCATATAGCTAATATGGCCCTTTTTCCCCGTGATTTCCTTGTTATTCAAGTAGATAGCTCCTTCATCAGGTGTTAGCATTCCGCCGATCAGATGGAAAATGGTGCTTTTTCCGCTTCCAGAGGGTCCTAATATAGAAATAAACTCCCCATCATGAATAGTCATATTCAGTTGTTCTAGCACCCTTTTTGTATCATATGACATACTTACATTTTTCAATTCCAATGTACCCAATTATTTCTCCTCCTTGCTACCACGAATGCACCATTTTTCAAGCAATTTAATGACAATAAAGAAGAGCAGGCTTAGCATCATGATGGCAAATATCGCAACAAAAACACGGTCTGTTCTAAACGAGCGTGAGGCCATTGTCATATAAACCCCGATGCCTTCTTTAGATCCAAGCCATTCTGAGATGACTGCGCCCATAACACTATAAGTGGCAGAAATTTTTAAGCCTGAGAAAATAGAAGGAAGGGCATAAGGCCATTCCAGCTTCCAGAAAACCTGCCGTTTTGTGCTGCCAGACATTTGCATAAAATGCTTAAGCTCAGGTGATGTTTGCCTAAAACCATCCAGACAAGCTACGGTAATCGGAAAAAAGCAAACTAGTGTAATCACAATCAGCTTCGGCAAGATACCAAAGCCAAACCACACAACAAGCAGTGGAGCAAGCACAATTGTCGGGATGTTTTGCGACAAAATCAAAAGCGGATAAACAGACTCTCTAAAGAAAACGATACGATGCAATATAATAGCGATTATCAGCCCGACGGCACTGCCAATTAAAAAACCTGTAACTGACAGCTTTGCAGTTGCGAATGCATGAATAGAAAAGGTATCCCAGCTTAATACTGCTTCATGGAAAATGGCCGACGGAGAAGGCAGGAGCCAGTCTTCAATCTCAAAGTAGCGTACAGCTGCTTCCCATAAACAAAATAAAAGAAGGAGAACCAGAACTGGTCTCCAGGTTTTTGCGATAAATGTATTCATTAACGATATTTCCCCGTTAAATCTTCCATCTCTATTCCCGTAGGCTGATAAAGAACCTTAATTTGAGTGATAACATTGCTGGACCCGATTTCTATCATCTTTTTATTCATTAAGCTGATAACGTGAAACAGTTCTTCCATATCTCCCTCCATTGTTGTCTCCAATGGGTGGACTTCGAATTTAACACCTGATTCTTCAATAATTTTAATTGCTTCATCCACATATGGAATGACATTTTCCCCGTTTTTTGTTTTTGGAATGATTTGTACACTAATCAATGCGTTTGCCATTATTTATCTCCTCCATCAGGTAAGAATTCATTTGTAAATGCTTTATCTGCTTCAAGCTTCTTCTCAAGAAGGTTGTTGTCATACATCCAGCCGGCATAGTTTTCCCAAACGGACAGCTTTTGCTCTCCCCAGCGAGGTGCATCATCCTGATATTTAGCTGCAAGCCATTCTTGGCTTTTCTTCACAAGCTCTTCATCCAAATCTGGTGCATTTTTTAGGAGGATGGAAGCTGCATCATCTGGATTATCGATTGCGTATTCATAACCTTGTGATGCTGCTTTCAAGAAGGATTTAACAGTTTCAGGCTTGTCTGCAATCATTTTTTCATTTGTAGATAGAACAGGTGTGTAGTAATCAAGCTTATCACTGTAATCAGTCAAGTAAATCATGTTAATTTTTTCTCCACGTAATTCAGCTTCTACACCTGTCCAGCCATAATATATCCAGGCGAAATCAATGTTTTGCTTCATTGCCGTGAAATAGTCTGCATCACCGATATTAATAATATCGACATCTTTAATATCTGTTTTTTCTTGCTTCATTAATGAAGAGATAACAGAGGACTCTACTTCTGAACCCCAGCCACCGTATGTTTTGCCAACGAAATCTTTAGGTGATTTAATGTTTTTGTCTACAGGTGAGGCAAACCCTGACGTGTTGTGCTGGATAATTGCCGCAATGGATACAATGGGCACACCTTGGACTCTTGCTTGGGTAATTCCTTCCTGATAGCTTACGCCAAAGTCAGCTTTTCCAGAGGCAACTAACGAATCCGCCCCAGCTTCACCAGGTGTAATGATATCTACATCAAGTCCTTCTTCGTCAAAATATCCTTTTTCCTTTGCTACATACAATCCTGTGTGGTTCGTATTTGCTGTCCAGTCAAGAACGACTGTAATCTTTTGCTTTTTGCCATCGCTTTGTTCCTTGTTTTCTTCCTTAGTATTACTACAGCCTGCGATAAGCAGAACTGCAGCAATCAGCAATAAGATTTTCTTCATAAATACTGCCTCCTGTGTTTAGAAAAAAAGTCTAGGAACCTATGTAGTTTTTTGCTTATGTAGTAGGTGTTGACGGCGGTTTCAACAAGTACCGGCAACGTTTTATAAACGAAAAAAAGTTCAAGTCAAAAGAACCTGAACGCTTTAAATACATATGTATGTAAAGAATGTCCGTTTCCTACGCTGGCATTAACCAGATCAGGTTCAAAGGGTTTTTATCTTACGGATAACTCTCAACCAGCAACACTGGTTCCCCTAGTAATTCTTTTTTTCTTATTTTAATTATCTGCTCCATTATAGCAAAAATATAAGGCTTGTCCTATATTTATCAATTTTTATTCAATTTTGTTTGTAATCTTTCCAGTCCTTATAAGCAATCAGTTCCTGGTTGACGGCTTGCAGGATGTATTTTAAAACAAGTGCATCGTCAACTATACCAATTCCAAAAATAAAGTCAGGGATAATATCTATTGGGGATATAAAGTATAAAATCCCAGCAACAATAAGCACCATGGATTTTTTACTAATACTGCGATATGTGCCATCCTGGTAAGCTCTAACCAAAGAAAACAGCAATTGAAGCTTCTCCCATACTGGGGATAACCCTTTTCTTTTAGATGACGCTTTTGGAATGGCCTTCTTTAACAGTCCAGCTAATCTTGCGGGCTGTTCAACGAGTGAAGCTGCTTTTTTCTCATGCTTTTGATAGCCTTTTTCTATGTCATTCTTCTTTAATATGGCCATTTTGTCAGCTCCTTTTAGTTTTATTTGAAGTGTTTTATCTTAGTCTGCACCACAACTATAATGTTTGCTTATTTAAAGGCAAGCATTCCTTCAACTATTCCCGATAAATAGAAGTAAAAAACGTTTAAGCAATTTCATTATGTAGTGAATGGTTGGTACAATAGGAGGAAATGTAGGATTACAGGAGTGTGATTTGGTATGAAGCTGACAGAAGTAATTCAAAATGCGAAACATCTTGTCGTCTTTACAGGTGCAGGGATGTCGACAGAAAGTGGCTTGCCTGATTTTCGTTCTGCTGATAAAGGTTTATGGACAACAGAGCAAAAGTCTTATCTTTCTAGTACGGATGCTCTTAATAATCATTTAGAGGATTTTATCGTATTTTATAGGGAGAGGGTATTAGGGGTTTCTGAATATAAGCCAAATGAAGGTCATTTAATCTTGGCAGATTGGGAAGCGCGAGGACTGTTAAAAGGAATCATCACCCAAAATGTCGATGGTTTTCACAGTATGGCGGGAAACAAAAAGATAGCAGAGCTTCACGGCACACTGCAAAAGCTTCATTGCCAGCAATGCGGAAAAACGTATTCCAGCAGAGAATATTTGCATGGAATATATAAGTGTAATTGTGGTGGTACATTGCGGCCGTCTATCGTTTTATTTGGAGAAATGCTGCCAAGTGAGGCGTTTTTACTTGCAGAGGATGCTGCCATCCAATCAGATGTGTTTATCGTTTTAGGCTCCTCATTGAATGTTTCACCAGCGAATCAGCTGCCACTGCTCGCAAGTGAAACAGGAAGCAAGCTAATTATCATTAATAAAGAGCGAACAGAGTATGACCATCTCGCTGATTTGGTTCTTCATGAAAGTATTGGAAAAGTGCTTAATGAAATAGATAAGGGGCTATCAGGCAATAGATAATTTTAACTGGTAAAAATTATCTTTCTCTTGGAGCTAAAGGGATAAGGGAAGGGATTGCAAACTTTTGTGTATCAAGCTATTATTAAGAGATGAGCATAAATGAAAGTGCAAAAAAGAGAGGAAAAAATCATGGCTAAAACATTTAAAGATGAGGTATTGTCCCGACGTACCTTTGCGATTATATCCCACCCGGATGCTGGGAAAACGACGCTTACCGAAAAGCTGTTATTATTTGGAGGAGCAATTCGTGATGCTGGAACGGTAAAGGGAAAAAAGACAGGGAAATTTGCTACAAGTGACTGGATGGAAATTGAAAAGCAAAGAGGAATATCTGTAACATCCAGTGTCATGCAGTTTGATTATAACAATGCGAGAGTGAATATTCTCGACACACCAGGACACCAAGACTTCAGTGAAGATACGTATCGTACATTGACTGCTGTTGACAGTGCTGTAATGATAATCGACTCTGCAAAAGGGATTGAGGAGCAGACGCTTAAGCTGTTTAAAGTTTGTCGTATGAGAGGAATTCCGATCTTTACCTTTATTAACAAGCTGGATCGTCAAGGTAAAGCACCCCTTGAGCTTCTTGCCGAGTTAGAGGAAGTAATGGGAATTGAGTCATATCCAATGAACTGGCCGATTGGTATGGGTAAAGAGTTCTTAGGTATTTACGACCGTTATTATAACCGTATTGAGCAATTCCGCGTAGAAGATGGTGAAAAATATATTCCATTGAATGAGGATGGAGAAATTGAAGGAGACCATCCGATTAAAGTGGATTCTCTTTACGATCAGACTCTTGAAGAAATTATGCTGCTGAACGAGGCGGGTAATGAATTTTCTGCGGAAAGAATTAACAACGGCGACTTAACACCAGTGTTCTTTGGAAGTGCGTTAGGCAACTTTGGAGTGCAAACATTCTTGGAAACATATTTAGATTTCGCGCCATCTCCACAGCCAAGAAACTCTAGTGGAGGTAAAATTGACCCACTGTCAGAGGAATTCTCAGGCTTTATCTTTAAGATTCAGGCAAATATGAACCCTGCACATAGGGATAGAATTGCTTTCTTACGTATTTGCTCAGGTAAGTTTGACAGAGGAATGACTGTTAATTTACCAAGAACAGGGAAACAAATAAAGCTGGCACAATCCACGCAATTTATGGCAGATGACAGAAGTACTGTCAATGAAGCTGTCAGCGGTGATATTATCGGGTTATATGACCCTGGATTTTATCAAATTGGTGACACACTTACTGTGAATAAAAACACCTTCCAATATGATAAGCTGCCACAATTTACTCCAGAGCTTTTCGTTCGCGTAACAGCGAAAAACGTTATGAAACAAAAGCATTTCCATAAAGGGATACAGCAGCTAGTTCAAGAAGGTGCGATACAGCTTTATAAAACAGTAAAAACAGAGGATTATCTGCTTGGTGCTGTCGGTCAGCTGCAATTTGAAGTATTTGAACACCGAATGAGAAATGAATATAATGTGGATGTGCTTATGGAGCATGTCGGTTCTAAAATTGCCAGATGGACAGTGGATGAGGAAGTAAATGAAAACTTATCCAGCGGCAGAAGTCTGTTAGTTGAGGACCGTTATGGCAAAAAAGCATTCTTGTTTGAAAATGAGTTTGCCTTACGCTGGTTCCAAGACAAGAATCCAGAAGTTAAACTTTATAACCCAATGGATTCGGAAGAAAACTAACATAAAACAAGCGATTTTATAATCGCTTGTTTTTTTGTGCGTATTTGTGTTAGGTTTATTAACGCGCAAATGGAAGTATCCATCGTTTAGACAATTGTTTATACGATAAATATTGCTTAAACGATATATTGAGATAATGATTGATTAAAAATAAATAAGAAAAGGCGAGGTGAGTTTATAAGAATTAAAGAAAAAGTCAGGTCTACTAACTAATGAATGAAATTGTTTCGATAGACTTAATATAAGCAAATCAAGGAATTTTAATGTATTTATATAATTTATAACTATTTTAATTATTTGTAAAAATTAAAATTTTCAAAAAAATAATTGTAATCGTGGAAGATTTAGGTATAATAAAACCAAGTTGTAATAATTATTAACAGACAAATGTTAGAATACCTGACAATAGGTGTTGGGTAATAACTTAGGTTTGAATATCATTTTAATTTAGGAAAAGTCTAGAATAACACAAAAAAGTATTTTGAATATTCTCTTAAATTAAACTGATATTTTTATAAAAAAATATATAGGGGGAAACAGAATGAAAAAGAATTTATCATTACTTTTTAGCATGCTACTAGTACTTGTATTGGCATTGGCAGGTTGCTCTGGTAATTCAGAGGAGTCAAATACCAGCAGTGGAGAAGAAAGTTCGAAATCGACTAGTATGTTAGAAACGATCATTAAGAGGGGAACGTTGAAGGCTGGGGTAAATGATGCACTTCCTGGGTTTGGCTACATAGGTTCTGATGGAAAGAACACTGGTTTTGATGTTGACTTTGCTAAAGCGATTGCAGCTGGTGTTTTAGGGGATGCAAATAAGGTAGAATTCCGCCCGTTATCTGCAACAGACCGTTTCACAGCAGTTCAATCTAAAGAAGTGGATGTTCTTATCCGCAATACGACTTGGACGACAAACAGAGATGCTGAGGTTGGTTTAAGCTTTGCTCCTGTCACATTCTATGATGGACAGGGAATTATGGTGCCAAAAGACAGTGATATTAAAACATTAGAAGACTTAGAGGGAAAAACAATTGGAGTGGAAACAGGAACAACAACAGAATTAAATCTTGCTGATCAAATGAAAGCAGCTGGAGTAAGCTATACTCCACAAACATTTGATAATGCAGATGCAGTTATCGCAGCGTACGAGTCAGGCTCTATAGATGCATGGACAACAGATAAATCTGGGTTAGTATCACGTCAATCGATGCTTCAAGATCCAGATGCACATGTCATTCTTGATGCGACGCTTTCTAAAGAGCCATTAGCACCAGCAGTGCTTGATAATGATGAAAAATGGAAGGATGCAGTAAGCTGGATTGTATATGCAACTATCCAAGCGGAAGAGTTTGGCATTACATCTGCCAATGTAGATGAATTTTTGGAAAGTGATAATCCTGAAATTCAACGCTTACTCGGTGTTGGCGGCAATAATTTAGGAGAACAGCTTGGCATACCTAATGATTTTGCATACCAAGTAATCAAGCAAGTTGGTAACTATGGAGAAATTTATGATAGAAACCTTGGACCAGATACTGTATTTAAGCTTGAAAGAGGGCAAAACGCATTATATAGTGATGGCGGATTACAATACTCCATACCATTCCGTTAAAAAAGTTTTTATACCATTTAAAGAAGGCCTGCTAATAGTGCTTTTCTAGCAGGCCTATTCTTTTAGCTAAGGGAGGCATACAAGGTGGAGAATAAAAAAGCAGTAACGCCTCTATGGCGGAACAAAAAGATGTTGCCGATATTTATCCAAGCTCTGTTTATTATACTAGTTGGTTTTGTTATTTCTGTAATGGTCCGTAATGTTCAGTCTGGATTGGATCAAATTGGTTTGAAAATAGGGTTAGATTATTTAAATTTAAAGGCATCCTTTCCGATCGCAGAATCACTGATTTCCTATACACCTGATGATCCCTATAAAAGAGCAATTGTCGTAGGCTTATTAAATACACTAAAAGTCTCATTTTTCGGTATCATTATCGCATCAGTGCTTGGGGTTTTTATGGGGATTGCACGCTTGTCCTCAAACTGGCTTATTCGTAAATTGGCTACAGTATATGTAGAGGTATTCCGTAATACACCACTATTGGTACAAATATTCATTTGGAACTTCGCAGTTTTCCTGCCAATGCCCAAGATTGAGGATGCGGCATCAATCGGCTCTTTCTATTTTTCGAACAGAGGCGCAGCTATTCCTTGGTTTACCGTACATGACCATTCATTAACATGGATAGCAGTAATTGTTGTATTAGCTGTTGTCACCATATTTCTTTTCAAAAAGTTAACCTCCATAGCAATTAATGCAGGCAAACATACGTATCCGCTATTGTCTTGCATCGCAGTATTCGCACTTGGTTTTATTCTTTTTTATTTCATTTTAGGCAATGGGCCGTTTGGGATATCAGTACCAGAATTCAATGGCAATGCATTTGAGAGCGGAACATCCTTATCAATTGGTTTCTTGTCGATGCTAGTGGCATTGTCTATCTATACATCAACATATATAGCAGAAATTGTTCGCGCAGGTATCCTAGGAGTGCCAAAAGGACAGACAGAGGCAGCGCAAGCACTGGGCTTTAAAAGTCAAACAGCATTAAGGCTTATCATCTTTCCACAGGCTATCCGAATCATTATTCCTCCGCTAACGAGCCAGTACTTAAACTTAATTAAGAACTCGAGCTTAGCAATGGCTGTAGCCTATCAGGATATAGTCGGAATCGGCAATACGATTATTAATCAGACAGGACATACCTTTGAAACTATTCTTATTATGATTGCTGTGTATTTACTGTTTAGCTTAGGTACATCACTGTTCATGAATTTCTTTAATAAAAAATTCCAGTTGGTTGAAAGGTAGTGAGGCAGATTGGATAATGTTAGGCTTGGCAACAGTGGAAATTTAGTGAAATCTAATTCCCTTAGCAGGCTGGTGAAATTACAGCTGTGGCTGAAAAACAATCTTTTTAAGGATTGGAAAAATGCAATTTTAACGATTATTGCTGCCATGTTTACTGGATATGTTATCGCTAAAGTTACTACATTTTTAGCTGACAGTGATTGGAGTGTTGTAACAGCAAACTTGCGACTCTTGATGGTTGGTCAATTCCCAATGGAGGAAATTTGGAGGCTGTGGGTCGCTGTAATTTTAGTATCTGTATTATTTGGTGCATCATGGGGATTATGGAGGAATGTTATCGGTCATGTTGCGATAGCCTTATCTGTCATTATGTTGATTTTTGCTGTTGTTCCATACACGGAATCCATTACAAAGATATATTTAGGTGTAAGCATTGCTTCTATTTACTTGTTTTATGCAATTGGCAGAAAGCTTTCTGTTTTAAAGATACCAGTTTTAGTTCTATGGATATTAGTTATTCCCGTATCAGTGGGAATTATTAATGGTTTTGGCATTCTTGAACCGGTAAGCACAAATGTTTGGGGTGGATTTTTACTGACGATGGTGATAGCTTCTGTTGCCATTATTTGCTCATTTCCAATCGGACTTCTGCTTGCTGTTGGCCGAAGAAGCAAGCTTCCGGTAATTAAATATACATGCATTGTTTATATTGAGATTATCCGCGGTATGCCATTAATTATGATTTTATTTATCGGTCAATTGCTACTGCCGATGTTTATTGGAGGAGAAATCCAAATTGATAATATTCTTAGAGCTATGATTGCCTTCACACTGTTTAGTGCTGCATACTTAGCGGAAAACATCAGGGGCGGGCTTCAATCCATCCCAAGAGGTCAATTTGAAGCAGCACAGGCACTAGGCTTAAATAACTTCAAACTAATGATTTTTGTAATTTTGCCTCAAGCATTAAAAGCAGTTATCCCAGCAATGGTAGGCCAATTCATCGCCATCTTTAAGGATACATCACTAGTTGCGGTGATTGGATTAGCAGATTTTCTTGGAATGGCCAAAAAGGTTGCAGCAAATCCAGAGTATTTAGGAAAGTATATGGAGCTATATATGTTTATTGCTTTAATGTATTTTATATTTTGCTATTTAATGTCACATGTCAGCAAAGCTTTGGAAAAATCATTAAGTGCAGGCAGTCGCTAATAGAGGAGGATAAAGGATGGAGAGTGTATTTTCAGTAGAAAAGCTAGCAACGCCATTAGAGCAAAGAAAGGATATCATTCAAGTAAAAGGTTTAAACAAATGGTATGGTGATCATCACGTTTTAAAGGATGTTGACCTTCAGGTTAAGCAAGGAGAGGTCATCGTTGTACTTGGTCCTTCAGGCTCTGGAAAATCAACATTTATCCGGACAATCAATGCGTTAGAAGAGTTTCAAAAAGGTTCTATCATTGTCGACAATATTGCTCTGACAGATGATTTGAGAAATATCGAAGAAATAAGGAAAGAAACAGGCATGGTTTTTCAGTCTTTTAACTTGTTTCCACATATGACAATCCTAAAGAATATCTCACTTGCGCCAATTTGGGTAAGGAAATGGAAAAAGAAAAAGGCAGAGCAAATTGCAATGGAGCTGCTTGAGAGAGTCGGAATTCCAGAGCAAGCAAATAAGTATCCAGGTCAACTTTCTGGTGGACAACAGCAGCGTGTGGCAATTGCCAGAGCATTGGCAATGCAGCCGAAAATTATGCTTTTCGATGAACCAACATCAGCACTAGATCCTGAAATGGTGAAAGAGGTCCTAGATGTCATGAAGACACTTGCTGACTCTGGCATGACAATGCTTGTCGTCACACATGAGATGGGCTTTGCACGCCAAGTAGCAGACAGAATCATCTTGTTTGATAAAGGAGAAATCGTGGAGATGGGCAAACCAGAAGATATATTTGATAACCCGAAGCATGAACGCACAAAGCTATTTTTATCACAAATCCTGTAAAAAGAGCCAGAAATGGCTCTTTTTTCTATTATCTACTCTATTTTTAGCCGTCGAATTTGACACTCTTATAAATTCTTTTTGCTAACATGAACAGATACTGAATAAAAAAACAAAGTTTAGCTAAAAATGAAAAAATGAAAAGGTATATAAGAATTAGATGGTGATATCCGATGAGGGACCTAAGTAAATTAGAGGCGATAATGTGGAGCATTGCACTACCTGGCTTCAGCCAGTTATTGATGAAGCAATATTGGAAAGGTACTCTTTTAGTAGTGCTGGAATTCATCATTAACGTGCAAAGTAATTTTAATTTAGCAATCATGCAAAGCTTTTTAGGCAATATGCAAGCCTCCATAGATGCCCTTGATTTTCAGTGGATTATGTTTTATCCCTGTTTATATTTATTTGCGATGTGGGATGCATACAAGTCAACTTTAAAGGAACACAAGGAATATGCATTTTTGCCCTTTGTTTTTTGTGCTTATTTTGTAACAGTAGGGGTCATGTATTCAACGCGTTTTGAAGTATTCGGCATTTTTCCAGGTCCTATATTTACACCAATGATCTTTTTGATTCCTGGAATCATAAGTGGCTTTTTAGTCAAGTACGCTATATTGTTTTTTAAGGCTCAGCTCAATCCGAATAAAGAATAAACAACGATACTAACTTTGAGATTAAAAATAGTCAGGTCTTGTTTATTTTTTTTCGGTTTTTGATTGCAAAAACAGAATCTTTTGTATATAATAGTCTTATATTAATTGTATATCTACTCAAAGGGGAGTAGCTTTTAGGTTCATACCTAAAACAAAGTCGTCAGTTCATGGTCTTGTACCATCGGCTTTGTTGGCACGATAAAAGTGCTTAGCAAGACCTTTGCCTATTTGGCAAAGGTCTTTTTTGCGCTTTTTTGTACATAAAAACAGAAAGCACAGCTAAACCTGTTAATAGGGGAAATCCAGTGGGTATACAAGAATAAATGATAGGAGGAGAAAAGATGGATTTTGCATTGCTTTTAGAGTATGGTTGGGTGCTCCTGATTTTAGTTGGATTGGAAGGGATTTTGGCAGCTGACAATGCGGTTGTAATGGCCGTAATGGTTAAGCATTTACCTCCAGAGCAACAGAAAAAAGCCTTATTCTACGGCTTATTTGGTGCATTTGTTTTCCGCTTCGCTACATTATTCATGATTTCTATTCTGGTTGACGTTTGGCAGGTTCAAGCTCTTGGTGCAGTCTACTTATTGTATATTTGCTTCCATAATTTATATGGGAAGTTTGCACACAGAAATAAAAAAGAGAAAGAGAAAGAAAAGAAACAGTCCGGTTTTTGGATGACTGTATTAAAAGTAGAGCTTGCTGATATTGCATTTGCAATTGATTCTATGCTTGCTGCTGTTGCATTGGCAATAACGCTAACACCAACAGGCTGGTTCAATGTTGGCGGAATCGACGGCGGACAATTTACGGTTATGCTTCTTGGCGGTATTATCGGATTAATTATTATGCGATTTGCGGCAAACTGGTTTGTGAAACTTCTTCATACAAGACCAACCTTGGAGACAGCTGCTTTCATGATTGTCGGCTGGGTAGGGGTGAAATTGGCAGTATTTACTCTAGCACATCCAGAGGTTGCTATGCTTGATGAGCATTTTCCAGAATCAAAGGTTTGGAAGTTTATTTTCTGGGGTGTATTGTTAATCATTGCTGTGGGTGGCTACTTCCTTTCAGGCAAAAAAGCACAAAAAACAGCAGAAGAAAGCTAAATGATAAAAAGGAAATAATGCTTGCGCCAATTCTTTGCTTTTGCAAAGAGAGCAAACATTATTTCCTTTTTTATATTTTCCTTTGTGCATTTGTGAATTTAAGGTATAGTTATTATTGAGTTTTGCCAGATAGCTCTGCTTGAGCTTGTTGAACAAGGCGTTTTGTAATTTCTCCACCGACACTGCCGTTTGCTCTAGAAACAGTGTCTGAACCTAAATTAACACCAAATTCTTGGGCGATTTCATATTTAATGCTATCTAAATATTGTTCAATTCCAGGAACTAATAATTTATTTGAACTAGCCATGATATATTTGCCTCCTTGAATAATAAAGTACAGAACATAAATATCGTTAGCAACAAGAAGCTATTATCCTGATAATAGGTATGTTTAGCAATATTAATTTCTGTACTAATAATATGTGGGGTTTTCTCGTATTTCATAAGTGGTAAAGTTTGTGTAATGGGGAGATAATAGGAATCCGCTTTGTTTATTATTATAGTTGTGCTTGCAATAGAAGGGATTTGTATGAACATGAGAAGAACGGTAAGGGAGATGCTGAATAAATTCACTCCAGCTCAAATAATAACAGGCTATTATTTACTGGCAGTCAGTGCTTCCGTTATATTATTAAGCTTGCCGATTGCTCACAAAGAAGGTGTCCATGTGTCAATTATGGATACACTGTTTACAGCGATAAGTGCTGTAAGTGTGACAGGGCTGACTGTAATAAATATATCTGATACATATAGTACAATTGGCATCTTTATTTTAATGTTTGTCCTTCAGTTTGGAGGAATAGGTGTAATGACTCTTGGAACATTCTTTTGGATGCTGCTTCGTAAAAAAATCGGCTTAAAGGAACGGCAGCTCATTATGCTTGACCACAATCAATCTCATTTGTCTGGTCTTGTCCAGCTCATCAGGGAAATCATCAAGCTAATTTTGATCATTGAGCTTGTTGGTGCAATTGTGCTCACACTGCAGTTGCATCAATACTTTCCTACATGGAAGGATGCATTTGTCCATGGACTTTTCGCTTCCATTAGTGCGACGACAAATGGCGGTTTTGATTTGAGTGGAAACTCGCTCGTTCCGTATAAGGATGATTATTTTATCCAATTGGTCAATATTATTTTAATTACTCTTGGGGCAATAGGCTTTCCAGTTCTAATTGAATTGAAAAATTACTTGTTTCCTAAAAATCCAGGTAAGCTTTTCCGTTTTTCCTTATTTACAAAACTGACTACTTTAACATTTGGGCTGTTGCTGTTATTTGGAACAGTCAGCATCATCATAATTGAGTCAAATCATTATTTTATAGGGATGAATTGGCATCAAATCTTTTTTAACGCATTCTTCCACTCTGCTTCAACGAGGAGCGGCGGTTTAGCAACAATGGATTTAAATGATTATACGATGGGAACATTAGTGATTTTCTGTATTCTCATGTTTATCGGTGCTTCACCAAGCTCTGTCGGCGGTGGGATCAGAACGACAACATTTGCCTTGAACCTGCTGTTTATTTACCATTATGCTAACGGCAATCGTCATATTAAGATCTTTAAAAGAGAAATACATGAAGAAGACATAATTAAATCGATGGTTGTAACTATTTTAGCCTTTTGTTTATGCTTCATTGCAACAGTTATTCTATGTATTACGGAGGATGCTCCACTCATCAAAATTTTATTTGAAGTATGTTCTGCTTTCGGAACGACTGGCTTGTCGCTAGGCTTAACTCCTGAATTGTCCGGTGTAGGAAAATGTGTCATTATGATTTTGATGTTTATTGGTAGAATCGGCTTAACATCCTTCATTTATATTATCGGAGGAAAAGAGAAAAAGGATAATTTCCATTACCCGAAAGAAAGAATCATTATTGGCTAAGGCAATCCGCCTTGGCTTTTTTTGGTTTTGTTGCCTATCATTTTTTAGCGAATAGCTTCTTGGAACTTGCAGAAAATAAGGTCGTATCATTCCACTAAAGGAGACGATTCAAATGGCAAAAAGAAAGGCTGAATATAATGCGGTCGAAAAATACAGCAAAACGCCTAAGAAAAATACTCAAGAAACGGAATTCTCTGCTGAATTTAATCGCGGCGAAGATCCGATGAAGCACGCGAACCGAAACTCCAAGCATGGAAGAGAGGGGAGATAATTATGAGTAAAAAAACAAACAATAAAAAACAAGAAGAAGCTAACGTAGAATTCGGCATGGAATTTGGTGACCTGAATGCAAGTAAGCTTTACGATACAGCTCCATTAACAAAAGGTAAAGTAAAAAGCGGCAAAAGAAAATAACTCAGGGGGACATTCCCTGAGTTATTCTTAACAGCTATTAAGGGCAGCTATTTAAAATAGCTTCTCTTTATAGCTTGCCTTAGTTGACCATTTCTGCATTTTGGTTGTTCGGAATTCTATAAATGGCTGTGCAAGTGAGGCAACTAAATTACTCGACAGTACAAGTGTTAGCAGGAAAGCCAAAAGCACAATTAGAAAATAAGATTTAGGTGTTGTAAATGCCTCCTGCAAATCTGTTGTACGAAAGATGCGGATAAAAAATCCGTGTAATAAATATACATAAAGTGTGTTTTTGCCAAAGCGTGTAAAGAAATACTTTTTTTGCGGGACACAGGCAAAGAAACAAAAAATCATTAAAAAGCTTAATAAGTAAAAACCTATTCTTACAAGTATGGCTTCTAAAGCAGAAGAGGCTAATACATCATATGGTTTTGAACCTAAAAGCCATTGATAATTAATACTTGGGAAATAGTAGAACCCTGCGAACACTACTACAAAAATAATAATAGCTCCAATTTTGAATCCCTTTGTCCTAATCCACTCAAAGTGTTTTTTATTCATATAATATCCTAATAAAAACAGAGGGAAGAAAACGAAAGTTCTTGTAAGACTTAAATAGCTTGAGGTCCAATCAACAAAACCGATTGCTAAGCCGAGAATTAGCGCAATGCCCAAGCCGTACAGTGGCTTCATTTTAGAAAATCCTAATAACAGCATGTTCCAGAAAAATAAGCTGATTAAAAACCATAATGACCAGTGTGGGCTTAAAGGGTCGACTGTAAAGCTAGACTTGCCATAAAGATAATAATAAAAGACACTGTAAATGAGCTGAAAGATAATGTACGGCAATATAAGCCTTTTTAAATATTTTTGCACATAGCCTTCCTCATAAATTCCCTTCGCAAAAAATCCGGAAATCAGGATAAATGCCGGCATATGAAAAGTGTAGATGACTTTGTATAAGCTATAAATACTATTGCTATCATTGGTAAAAGATTGGATAGAGTGTCCAAATACAACGAAAAAAATCAAAAGAAACTTCGCATTGTCAAAGTAATAATCTCGGACCTGTTTCATCACTAGACTCCCTTCTCGCAAGCTTATAAAGCTGCTATGCCAGTTTTAGAACCATTAGTTCTTAGAGGCAGAGTTTTGGCTGTTAGCCACTACTATTTATAGCACATATAAACAGTAGCTAAACTTCTTTTTCCAAGTTGTTAACGAATTATTGAGTTATTAATACAACTGCAATGATTTTGTAAACATTTTCGTATTTTTGTAAATAGAAGTATAAGACAATCGCCTGAATTTTTGCTTAAAAATGGCAGATTGTTTTTGTAAATTGGACAATAATCAGCATTTATTTTATAAATGGAAAGGAATTTCTCGAATTTTGTAGAATAAATAATGCACCAAGTTTTACGAGAGGCGGGAAATCCTTGTCTGGTGAAATCTATACAAATGAGATGCAGCAAATCCAACAGCTGAAGAAAAAAATCAGCTTTTTAGAACAAGAAAACAAAAGGCTGAGAAATGAGAATAATTGCAGGGAAATGGTGAAGGAGCTGAAAGAGGCTGTATTCGAAAATTCCAGTGAGGGTATGGTGATTTTGAATGGAAATGGAGTAATCCTTGAGGCAAACAGTGCAATAAGGGATATTTTCTACATCCATAAAAAAGATATTGTCGGACGCAACCTTAGCCATTATCTCCCGCAAGAGCACAGAGATGACTTGTGGGCATGGATAAGCATGAAGCCAGAGCAGAAAGCCGGAAAAACAGAACGCTTGTTTATAGAAAATCATGAAAAAAGCTCCTATGCGGAAATACATATATCAAGTATTAACAAATATCCTTATTATTTGGCAGTTTTTAAGGATGTCACATATATGCGCAACCTGGAAAAAAGGCAGCATAAGGATGCCGCCTTATTTCGTGATTTCTTTACAGAGGCCCTTGATGGGATTGTGCTATGGAAGGAAAATGGGCAAATTACCAAAGCAAATAAAGCTGCTCTAGCGATTTTTGAAAGCAGTCAGGAAGAAATGCTGCAGCATAAAATCAGTGACTATGTATATGAGAAAGATAAAAGCTATCTCCATATCATGGAAAACCTATGTTTGAAAAAATCTCATCGTGATGAGCTTATGTTCTTGATGCCTAATGGACAAAAAAAGCTGTTAGAGTTTACAACAAAGCTTCATTCTGTTGATGGCCTGCATATGAGCATTTTTCGTAATATAACAAGTCGCTATAAAATGGAGCTTGAGCTCCTTGACAGTAAAAGCATGTTTGAAACAATTTTTGAAGAAGTATTTGATGGGGTTATTCTTTGGGACAGGGATTATAAAATCATTGATATCAATAAAGCAGCATTGCGCTTACTTTCTAAAGATAAGGAAGGCCTAATTGGCGTTAATCTGCTCGATTATTTGCCTGAGGGGAAAACGATTGGGGAAGAGATCAAGCCAAAACTTCTTTCACTAAGGAATGAAGGACAAAACAGGGGGATTTATACTGCCACATTCAATGGTGATGATTGGACACAGTTAGAATTTCGGAACAAATATAATATCTACTCAGGCTGCAGTATAACCACATTAAGAGATATTACAGAAAATGCTATTTTGGAAGAGCAAATCAGAAAATCCTCGACACTCCATGTAATCGGTGAGCTTGCAGCAGGAATTGCCCATGAGATAAGGAACCCAATGACGGCACTAAAAGGCTTCATTCAATTATTAGAAAGCAGCAATGAGACGGATAAGCATGCGATGTATTTTACAGTCATAAAGTCAGAGCTTAGCCGAATTGAAACGATAATTAATGAATTTCTGCTCCTTTCAAAGCCACAAAATGTGAAGTTCGTCAAGGCGGATCTGCAGCAAATAATGAATGAAACATTGGATCTGCTTAATGCACAAGCAGTTCTATTTAATGTTCAATTTACAAGACTGTATACTAATTCGAACACAGAAATGTTTTGCGAACCAAACCAATTAAAAAAAGTATTCATTAATATTGTGAAAAATGGCATGGAGGTGTTAGAATCCGGTGGGGAAATTAAGGCAAGTATAAATCCGATGCCGGATTACTTTCATATCATCATTGAAGATAATGGTATCGGCCTGAGCAAGGAAAAACTCGCAAAGCTTGGAGAACCTTTTTATACGACGAAGGAAAAGGGGACTGGGTTAGGGTTAATGGTTTCTTTTAAAATAATTAAAGAGCATGAAGGAAAAATAGAGGTAGAATCAGAAGAAGGAATAGGGACTAAATTTCATATTTACTTACCACGAAAAAAAATATAATAAAAAAGCTTTACCAAAAAAGACTTCTTGACGTAAAGAAGTCTTTTTATTATTATCTAATTAGATGATTATCTAATTACAGGAGGGTCTATATGCAGCTTGACAGATTAGTTGCTTTTCATAAAACAATCGGTGATCCAACAAGAATCAGAATTATCTCCTTGCTCGCTGCAAAGCCGTGGAATGGCCAAGCGCTTGCTGGGAAGCTAGGCTTAACGGCCCCAACGATAACACATCATTTAAAGAAACTGCGGGAAATAAATGTCGTATACGAACGCAGAGAAAAAAACACGATTTACTTCTATTTAAACAAATCGGTCATAACACATCAGGCAGATGCGCTTATTAAGCTGTTCCAATTTGAGAAAGGAGTGGATGAAGTGGAGGTCACAAATGAAGAAGCAGCAAAAATTATCGATAATTTTATTGGTGCTGATGGAAAGCTGAAAAACATTCCTGCACAAAGGAAAAAGAAGCTGATTATTTTCCGCCATATTGTGAAAGGGCTTAAGGAAGGCAAGAAATACGAGGAAAAAGAGCTTAATGACTATATAAAAAGGTACTTTGATGATTATGCTACCATTCGGAGAGAGTTTATTATTAATCACTTCATGTATCGGGAAAATAATATATATGAATTGAATCCGGAAGAGATGTGGGCAAAGTAAAGTAGACTAAATCCTAAGAGGCCGATAGGCAAGTTTTCGATTTTTACCTCGACAAAAAAAGACCTGAGCAATAATGGGAAATTACTTAGAATTCCTCCTTATTGTCTAGGTCTTTTTTATTAATAAAATTCTGGTTTTCTGTCAGTGAAAATCGGAATCATTTCCCGCACCTCTGTTACTTTTGCTAGATCAATTGTCCTTGTTAGGATTTCCTGCTTTTCGCCTGCTTCACCGATGACCTCTCCCCATGGGTCAATTATTAGGCTGTGTCCTGCAAACGCATTTTTAGGATCTGAGCCGCTTCTGTTGCAGGCAACTATATAGCATTGGTTTTCAATTGCCCTTGCGATCAATAGTGCTTTCCAGTGGACAAGACGGGCGAGCGGCCATTCTGCTGAAACAAACAATACCTTTGCACCTTTTGAAGTATGGGTGCGAACCCATTCAGGGAACCGAATGTCATAGCAGATCATCCCTGCAAGGATTTCATCATCCAATGTAAATAGCCCAGTCGAGCTTCCACTTTTTAAATAAAGATGCTCATCCATCAGCTGAAACAAATGCAGTTTATCATACGTATGAACAAGCTGTCCTTCTTTATTAATGACAAGGAGTGTATTGTATATGCCGTCGTCTTTTTTGTTAGCGACAGAGCCACCTATTATATGAACCTGATAGGTCTTGGCGAGCTTCTGGAAAAAGCTGATTGCCTTGTGCGCATGACTGTCTCCAATTTCATTAAGGCGGGTTAAATCATAGCCTGTTGTCCATAATTCTGGCAATATGACAATATCCGTCTCCTTTCCTTCACACGCCGCCTTTATCCAGTTTTCAGCAGCAAGGAAATTTTGTTCCGGATCACCAAATACAATATCCATTTGAATAATACTAACATTCCAACTCAACGAATCACCCTCTATTCATCCTCATTTATATCCCTTATAATAATAATCAATATTTGCGAAAAGACTGGCTTCTTTGTTCAGTTATAACACAAGTTGTTTGAAAATTGTATATTTTCTAGTGGGCATTGTGCTAAAAATAAACAGAGATATTGATTCTATGAAGGAAAGTAGGGAGAAGGATGAAGGAGTACCGTCAATCGGCGTTGCTGGATAGGCTGCCAGTTCAATTTTTTGCTTCCCTTGTCGGGAAAGTTTCTACATATGTGAAAGAGGGCTATGATGTTATTAATTTAGGACAAGGAAATCCAGATCAGCCAACTCCTGAATTTATTGTCAGAAGTCTACAAAAGGCTGCAGAAAACCCAATTAACCACAAATATTCCCCTTTTAGAGGCTACCCTTCTTTAAAACAGGCGGTAGCAAAATTTTATAAAAAAGAATATGGAGTGGACTTGGACCCGGAGACGGAGGTTGCTGTACTGTTTGGCGGTAAGGCTGGCCTTGTCGAATTACCACAATGTCTACTCAATCCTTTCGATACGGTGCTTGTGCCCGATCCAGGCTATCCTGATTATTTGTCAGGTGTTGCACTTGCACAAGGGGAAATGGTCATGATGCCATTGGAGGAAAAAAATCACTTTTTACCTGACTATAACAAGATTTCAGAGTCAGTGCTTGAGAAGGCTAAATTAATGTTTTTAAATTACCCTAATAATCCGACTGGAGCAACTGCAACAGAGGAATTTTTTGCTGAAACAGTTGCGCTTAGCCTCCAGCATGATATATGCGTTGTTCATGATTTTGCATATGGGGCAATCGGATTTGATGGGAAAAAGCCAATCAGCTTCCTGCAAACACCTGGAGCAAAGGATGCAGGCATTGAGATATATACCTTATCAAAAACATTCAATATGGCTGGCTGGAGAGTAGGTTTTGCAGTGGGAAATAAAAGTGTTGTTTCTGCTTTAAATCTTTATCAGGATCATCTTTATGTCAGTCTTTTTGGAGCGATCCAAGAAGCAGCCATAACAGCATTGTCTAGTTCATTTGAAGAAGTGGAAAGACTAACAAGCATGTATGAAAGCAGAAGAAATGTATTTATTGAGGGTCTTAAAAGCATCGGCTGGAAAGTGGAGGCACCAAGCGGGTCTTTTTTTGCATGGTTAAAGGTTCCCAATGGGTACACTTCAGAGGAGTTTGCAGACTACTTACTGGATAAGGCACATATTGCTGTTGCACCTGGTATAGGGTTCGGAGAATATGGGGAGGGTTATGTTCGAGCAGGCTTGCTTACATCTGAAGAGAGGCTGCTAGAAGCGGTTGAACGGCTGAGTAAGCTTACAATTAAATAGTTTAAAGAAACCCGTCTGCTGGAATTAGGCGGGTTATTGTTTTTCCTGTGAGATAAAGTCGAAAAGAAAGGGAGAGAAATGTAAAATTTTGTATGAGTGAAATCTGGAAAGTCGAGGGTATAGGATAATATTTTTCGAAAATATTATGTAAGCGCTTAACGTTTATGGAGGTTTATGGAGGTTTCTGAAGCTTTATTTGTCGAAAATCAGGTTATTATTTGATTATTATAGAACGAAATGCCTATTTTAAAGAAAAAAATGTCTAATATTGCGATTCTATTTACTTTTATTTATTTTCTTGTAATAATTCATCAAGTAAACGAAAATTTGTCTTTACAAAAAATTAATATAAAACTGATTAGGAGGAAAGAAAGTGCAATCGAGGAAACAAGAATTACTGCTTGCTATTCAAAGAAAAAGAGAGGTGATGATAGAGGAAGCATTACGTACAGGATATACAAGTGAGGAAACAGTGAGATACAGTCAGGAACTGGATGAACTTATTTTTCAGTATCAGCTTCATCTTCGGCTGCAAAAGACAAAGATGAATATTGTAAAAAAGTCATTTAAATCAATGATCGTTTGGCCAAAGCACCTTGTATATAAACCACAAGTTATTTCTGAGATACTTTAAGACATTCTTTTGATGATTGGTATCCTTCGTTAGGAATAAAGACAAAGGATAAATATTTGGCTGTAGTCAGTATCCTTTCTTCACGTCTCCTTGGGACATTATGTTATTCATTCCGTATATAGACTAGACTTGTTATTAGTTAAAAAACACATTTTATTTGGAAAAATAACAAAGCTTTGTGTACATAAGGAAAGATTTCTATTACTAGAAAAACAGCATGAAGGATGATGACAAAAACACCTTCAATAAAATGCTGAAGGGTTATGGAAGTTTTAACGCTTAATGTAATGCATCTATCACTATATCCCTTCTACTAATTTTAAAATACAGACACAGACTGGTAAAAAGCCCTTATTGCATAAGGACTTTACTCAGTCTATTTAGAGATTTGCGCTTATCGGCAAAATAATATCTACTTTTGTCCCTTTATTTTCCACGCTGGAAAGGTAAATTTCCCCTTCAAATGACTGGATAATCCGTCTGCAAACGACAAGTCCAAGTCCTGTTCCAGAGGTTTTTGATGTGTAAAAAGGTTCAAACAGCTTTTTTAGCTCTTTTTCAGGGATACCAATTCCTGTGTCATATACAGTAATGCTGACACGATTGTTCAATTCCTTTAACTTGATCGTAAGTGTGCCGCCGTTTTCCATGGCTTCTAATGCGTTTTTGGTAATATTAAGAATAACCTGCTTCATTTGATCTGCATTACAATAAACAAGTAATTTTTTCTTTGCGATTTCGAAATGACATTCCACATTGAATAAGTTCGCTTCTGATACAATCAAAGGCTTTAACTCTGTTACAATTGTTTTTATGTCTATATGCTGTTTTTTTTGTTCAGTTGGTTTTCCAAGAATGAGAAACTGGCTGACAATTTCATTAATTCTAGCAATTTCTTTTTGAATAATAGAGAAGTAAAACTGGTCTTCCTTCTCTATATGCTTTTCTCCTAACAGCTGTACAAGCCCTTTTATCCCGGTGAGAGGGTTTCTAATTTCGTGTGCGGAGCTTGCTGCCATATTGCCGACTAATTCAAGCTTTTGCAGTTCGTTCTCTTTATTTTCTTGTTCTGCCTGCTTCTTGTGCATATAAAGAATGATAACAAAATAGAGCAAATGAAAGCAGACTAGGAAAATGAAGAGTAAAAGCGCGTTTTTGCATAAGATTTTTTGAATATTGATATCCTTTTGCTCGACAACGATTTTCCATGGTAAACTATCCATCGGTAATTCGATTGTGGTGCTATTTTGATTAATAGGCTCATTAATATTAAGTATTAGTTCCTCTTCTTCATTTATTATAGAAATATTGTCTTTAGGCGTAAGCATTTCCATGATATTAGTTAAGTAATCCACTCTTAAAAAGGCAATGATCATATTTTCTATATGCTTATCATCGTCTAAGACTGGTTTAGCAATCCCAATCACCTTTTGACCATCCACAAGATATTCTGTTTTATTGGAAACCGTCGTATCTTTTGTATAAATGGATGTCTTTACATACTCTTCCTGGGTAATTGCCATTTCTTCAATCTTCCTGTCGGTTCCGGCAATTCTATTTCCGGACGAATCAAGAATATAGATTCCTCCGTACATTTGTTCTTGGAGAAGCAGTTTCTTTAGAAACAGCTCTGTCTTGTCTTTTTCAAATATTCCTGATGAAGATTCAAGGAGGATACTGACTGTATCCAGTGCATTAATGGTTTTATTTATATATGTATCCCACTGCCTCTGATGGATGGAAGCAATTCGGAATGCATTTTTGTCATGCATGCCAGTTTCTTCTTTTTGTTTATTGTTTATCAATATTCCTGTTGCCAGAAGAAACGGGAGAATGGCAACAGTTATATATAATAATATTTTTTTTAGGCTCATCATCATTTCTACTCCAACAGTTTGTCATGCAAATAAAAACTATATCTTAAACTTATAATATACCATAAATTACAAGAGAAGTAAGCTGATAGTTGTATTTTCGAGTATTAGAGAATGTCTTGAAGAGAATCATATTGCACCATTATCAAGAAAAATGTATGCTTAAGAGGATAAATTGACAAATTAGAGGAAAAAAAGTATAATTAATTTGAATTCGAGATATTTTTTAAAAAAAGGAAGATTGGCTATGGGTAATGAAGAAACAAATCAATCATTAAAATTATTTATCGTGCTGTCAAGAGCATATCGTGCAATTAATGAAAATGTTAATAAACTAATTCACACATATGGACTAAACCCAACTGAGTTTGCTGTTTTAGAACTGCTATACCATAAAGGTGATCAGCCTTTACAGCAAATTGGCGGGAAAATTTTGCTGGCAAGTGGAAGCATTACCTATGTTGTGGATAAATTAGAGGAAAAAGGTTATTTGAAAAGAGTCGCTTGTCCAACAGATAGAAGGGTGACATTCGCTTCTATTACAGACAGCGGCAAAGAAATGATCGAGACCATTTTTCCAAGCCATGAGCAGAGAATTCATGAGCTAATGACAGAGCTTTCTGCTGAGGAAAAGGATACGGTTATCCAGCTTGTTAAAAGGTTAGGGCTTTCTGCCAGCGGAAAACAATTGTGATTTAATGAAGAAAGAGGGGTAAATTGCCCCTCTTTCTTCATTTTGTAAAATATTATAGTGATATAGACAAAATATAAGCCTGAAGCAGGAATATGGCAGCAAGGCGTATAATAAGAAAAAGAAGGCATAACTATAATAATGGCATTTTTTCGTATTTAAGTGCATATACGGAGCCTTTTAGAAAAAATGATTGGGGGAAAACAAATGAAGTTTTCAGAATTTACATACGAAAGACCTGATGTTAACAAAATAAAAGAAGAAATGGAAGTATTATTAACAGCATTTAATGCGGCGGAGGTTGTGGAAGAGCAAGTATCTGCAATTGAAAAAATCAACAAGCTACGCAATGATGTTTCCACACAATTTAATATTTGTTATGTGCGCCACTCTGTAGATACCCTTGATGAATTTTATCAACAAGAACAAGACTATATTGACGAGATTTCTCCTGAAATTGAAGGGCTGGAAACGAGGTACTATGAAGCCCTTGTTCAATCCAAATTCAAAGATGTTCTTGAAGAGAAATGGGGCAAGCAATTATTTGCATTGGCAGATGCACAGTTAAAGGTGTTTTCGGACGAGGTAGTCACATTATTGCAGCAAGAAAATAAGCTTTCCACTGAATATACAAAGTTAATGGCTTCGGCCAAGATTATCTTTGATGGTGAGGAAAGAACATTGGCGCAAATGGAGCCATTTGCAGAGTCGAAGGATAGAGCTGTCAGGAAAGAAGCGAATGAGAAAAAATTTGCGTTTTTAGCAGAAAATGAAGAACAGCTTGACCGCATATATGATGATATGGTGAAGGTTCGTACAGAAATCGCAAAGAAATTAGGCTACAGCAATTTTGTGGAGCTAGCCTATTACCGCATGTATCGTACGGATTACAATGCAGAGATGGTAGCTAAATTCAGAGATCAGGTAAAAGAGCATATTGTGCCACTTGCGACAAAACTAAAGGAAAGACAAAAGAGCCGGATTGGCGTAAATGCATTGAAGTATTATGATGAGCCATTTAACTTTATATCAGGCAATGCTGCTCCTAAAGGGGATGCAGACTGGATTATTGAAAACGGCCAAAAAATGTACAGTGAATTGTCGAAAGAAACAGGAGAGTTTTTCAGCTATTTAAATGAAGATGGACTGATGGATCTTGTAGCAAAAAAAGGAAAAGCTGGCGGAGGCTATTGCACCTTCATTGAAAATTATAAGGCGCCATTTATTTTCTCTAATTTTAATGGTACCTCAGGAGATATTGATGTCCTTACACATGAAGCAGGACATGCCTTCCAGGTATATTCGAGCGGTGCTAACTTCGATATTCCTGAATATTATTGGCCGACATATGAGGCAGCTGAAATACATTCCATGAGCATGGAGTTCTTCACATGGCCATGGATGGAGCTGTTTTTCCAAGAAGATGTCGATAAATATAAGTTTTCTCATTTAAGCTCGTCCCTGCTATTCCTTCCATACGGAGTTTCCGTTGATGAGTTTCAACATTGGGTTTATGAAAACCCTGAAGCGACGCCGCAAGAAAGAAAGCAAGCATGGAGAAAAATTGAACAAAAATACATGCCGCATAAAGATTATGACGGAAATGATTATTTAGAGAATGGCGGCTTCTGGCAAAGACAGTCTCATATTTATACATCTCCTTTCTATTATATTGACTACACCCTTGCTCAAATTTGTGCATTCCAGTTCTGGAAGCGTTCCAGAGAGGATCAAAAGGAGGCTTGGGCTGATTATGTACAGCTTTGTCAGTTAGGTGGAAGCCTGCCATTTACAGAGCTTGTTAAAAAGGCAAATTTGTTATCTCCATTTGAAGATGGCTGTGTCGAATCGGTAATTGGTGAAATCGATGCTTGGCTGAACTCTGTGGATGACAGTAAATTATAATATAGTAGGCACCCAAATTGTTGGCAAGAGTAACAATTCGGGTGCTTTTTTTATTTTTAAACGCTGCTTTCCTAAAAGTTTTAAGGCTTGCCGACAAAGTAAACGATATGAGGAATACGAATATGATAGTGTGCTTCTCCAACTGTCAACTAGATATGATCAATAGCGACACCACTTAGGATTCTGTCAAAAGTGCCATGAGTCGTTACGATACGGATGTTTTTTTCAATATTCATTAATAAGTGATCAAGCAATACAGGTTCTGTTGATACTGTATAGCTGGGAGACAGCTGTTGAATGATACTTTAGGAATTGCTGGGAATATTTATAATGGCCAGGTGGCAGCAGGATTTGTGGATGTGCTTGGTAATAGGACTGCATGTAAAAGTCAACTCCTTTATTACCTATAAGGTATGTGTGTGGAAGATAAAGGTGCCTAGAAGGAGTTAAAGAAAACCAGCAAGAAATATCTTGCTGGTTGGTTTTTTATTCATATATTTCTGTTTTAATCTCTTTTTCAGAAGGGTCCCAAATCATAATAGCTTTCGCTGCTTCATTTGTCCCTGAAAGCTGGACAGTGATTGGCAAATAGTCTGGCAGGATTTGTGACTCAATTTTGCCGCCGACATATTCAATTAATGCTGTTGTTTCAGAAGATGTAATATTTGGTGCTTCAATATTAAGGGTAATATTGGATAATTCTTCTTCATTATAAAGCAGCTTACCTGTCATAATAATATTAAGTTCTTTAAATTGTTCTTGAATATCTTCTTCAAGAGTAGAAAGTACATTTGATAAAGAACGGTCTAAGCTTTCAAAAGTACTGGAAGGGAAGGCAATGTAGTTTCGTTTAATTTCTTTCCACTTACCGATTGTATTGTCATTTTTATCAATATAAGAAGAGGATAAAAACTTACCTGGTACAATATTCCCTTTATTTGTCTCTTGATATAAAGTTAAAAATATCGGTACATCTGGTATATCACTATTTGCTCTAATTCTTTTAAGAATCGTTTCAGCAATGCTTTTTCCTTGCTCTTCTACTTCGTTTTTGCCATTATCTGTTGTGTCCACAGCAACTTCATCTGTATAAACCAATCCCTTTTCATCTGTAGCACGAATATAATAGATTTCATTTAAAGAAACCGCTAAAGAAATACCTTGGATTTTCCCTTTGCTATTAACATAATCCTGCTCTAAAACGTGGGATAGTATCTTCGGATTTTTTTTCTCATCCTTAAGAATATCGCCAGTCTCTGTGAGAGTAGGATTTAAACCGTCCTTTTGATCCTTAGACTTTCTGGCAATCCAGCTGCTGATCGTAGCGGAATCCAAATATTGGCCTTCTTGAAGATAATAGTTATCTGTCGGGAAATAGTCTGTCGACAAATCCATTAAACCCATTTCTAGCTCTTTTATATCAACCGTATTATCAACATTGTTGACGATCGCACCTCTAGCAGCACTAACTTTAACTGGCTCTGCAATACGGTAAATTTCTTTGTTTTGGATGATAGTAGTAGGGACAGCTTCTTCTGTGCCGCCATTATCAGTATCTTTATCACATGCAGCAAGTATTGTCATGAAGATGGTACCCATCATTATTATTTTTTTATATTTCATTTAAATAGCTCCTTACAGCGTATAAATAAGTATTGTAAATAAGTTTACCTCATGAAAAGAGGTAACGTAAAAAAAGTCTATTGATTTAGTTTAAAGCCAATGTTTATTCTACCATGTAGATTTTTTTTAGTAAAATGATGTCTCATAGGAAGGGGGAAGGTATGTTGGAATTCAATTTTTTTCCCTTACTATATCAATATCTTAGAGCAGACGCGATCTTTTTTTATGCTAAAATAAAGGTAAAAGATGGTATTGCTATGGGGGCTGAGATGTACAAACAAAAATGGAGCAAAGCAAAAAAACAGCAAAAGAATTTAGTATGTGCTGCTTTAAAGGATAGGGTAGACATTCATATCGTCAACTATCGTAAGGCACATGACCGACTAGGCAGAGCAGTGCTGACGGTGGATAAGAAGGAAATATGGAGCATGTGTACAATTAGCTCCGAAGTTGCACGAGACAAAAAAGAGTTAGAGCTTATAAGAGAAAATGATGGGGAAAGTCCTTTACCATACAGAGAAAGAGCAGAAAGGGCATATGAGCTAATAAAGGAGCAAGGAATTTTCGGCCAAAATGATTTTTTCGATGCATTGCAGGAATACTTCCGTACACCCATTTCATTATCTTTGCAATCAAACAATTTGCTAATAAAAATATTTGGATTAATAGATAAACGTGTCGGAAAAAGGACTTTAGCTCGTATAAAGGATTCCATGCAAATGGAATCCGAATTAATACAATATTTTTATAGACTAAGATGTGAGGCTGAAGGAATTAAATGAGGAAAAAAACGCTCAGAATTTCCTCTGAGCGTTTTTAAAAGTTTATTATTGGACAACAGTACTGCTGTTTACTTTTTGGATGATGATTTTATCTTCTTCTAATAGAGCAGTTAGTTCTGCAGCTCCCGGTTCATCAAGAATGAAATCAGCAAGGCTGTCTTCGAGATGCTCTTGAATAACTCTTCTTAATGGTCGAGCACCGAAGTCTGGGTGTGTTCCCAATTCTACTAGTTTTTCCTTCGCTTCATCCGATATAGTTAAGGAAATATGCTGTTCTGCTAGTGCATCAGACAGATCTGCTAGTAATAAATCGGTAATTTTTAATAGATGTTCTTTTTCCAGTGATTTAAATTCAACAATTGCATCAAAACGGTTTAAGAATTCTGGTTTGAAGAAATTGCCCAATGACTGTAACAGTGTGCTTTCTTCAATTGCAGCATTGTTTTCAAAGCCTACGACAATGCGTTTATGACCACCAATGCCAGCGTTGCTTGTCATAATAATGACACTATCCTTAAAGCTTACTGTTCTGCCTTGGCTGTCTGTTAATCTGCCATCTTCTAATATTTGCAGGAAGATGGATTGGACATCTGGGTGTGCCTTCTCAATTTCATCCAATAGAATGATGCTGTAAGGATTTCTTCTTACTTGCTCTGTTAATTGTCCAGCTTCTTCATGGCCGACATAGCCAGGAGGGGAGCCGATAATTTTGCTGATGCTGTGTTTTTCCATGTATTCACTCATATCTAAACGAATCATGCTGTCCTTGCTGCCGAATAATTCAGCTGCTAGGTTTTTCGTTAATTCTGTTTTACCAACACCAGTTGGTCCAACAAACAGGAAGCTTCCAATTGGTCTGTTTTTTGATTTTAAACCAGCACGGCTTCTTTTAACTGCTTTCGCAACTTTTTGGACTGCAACTTCTTGCCCAATGACTTTCGCCTCAAGGTTTTCTGCTAGGTTCTTCATCTTTTGCTGTTCATCCTGCTGCAGCTTGCCGACAGGAATACCTGTTTTCTTTTCAATTAGCTCTTGAATAAGCGTAACATCCACAACAGGCTTTTCTGTATTAGGATTATTTAATGCTTTTTCAAGTTCTTGCTCTTCTTTACGTAAGGTTGCAGCTGCTTCATAGTTTTCTTCTTTTAATGCAGCTTCTTTAGCTTTCGCGATTTCAGCAAGACGGTTGTCAATTTCATCTGTATTTGTGTAGCTGGAAGCAAGATTCAGTTTAGAACCTGCTTCATCAAGCAAGTCGATTGCTTTGTCTGGCAAGAATCTGTCCTGAATATAGCGGTGTGACATTTCAACACAAGCTTTAATAGCTTCATCTGTGTATGCTACTTCATGGAATTTTTCATATTTATCCTTAATTCCTTCCAAAATAGAGATAGCTGCAGAAACTGTTGGTTCTGCCACTTGAATTGGCTGGAAGCGTCTTTCAAGTGCTGCATCTTTTTCAATTTGGCGGTATTCCTTAAGAGTAGTAGCACCAATTATATGAAGCTCACCTCTTGCTAGGGCTGGTTTAAGAATATTCCCTGCATCCATGGAGCCTTCTGCAGAACCAGCACCAACTAATTGATGAATTTCATCGATAAAAACAATGACGTTTTTGCGTTCTTGAATTTCTTGAATGATTTGCTTCATTCGTTCTTCAAATTGTCCGCGTATACCTGTGTTTGTTACTAATGATGCAACGTCAAGCAAGTAAATTTCCTTGTTTTTCAGTTTTTTAGGAACATTTCCTTCTGAAATCTTCAACGCTAAGCCTTCTGCAATTGCTGTTTTACCAACACCAGGCTCACCGATAAGCACAGGATTATTCTTGTTTCTTCTATTTAATATCTCAATTACTCTTTCAATTTCATTTTCGCGGCCAATTACTGGATCAATAAGTCCTGCATTAGCTAGTTGATTTAAGTTCTTTCCGAATTTATCTAAAATACCGTTTGTTTTATTAGGAACGGGAGCCTGTTGGTTTCCTTGTTCTGCCCCTGATTGTTGAAAGTTTTGATTAAGTGATTTAAACAATTCATCAAAAGGGGAAGATTGTTGGAAAAACATTTGATTAGGTTGTGATGCCATCTTTTGTTTTTCTTTCTGATAGCAGTTGTGGCATAAATTCACTGTGTTTTCTTCATTGTTAAGAACAAAACGTAAGCTCACATTCGCATAGTTAGTTTGGCATAATTGACATTTCATGTTTTAAATCCTCCTTTTGAATTTTGATCAAATTTGACCTTTTGTAATTATGATTATACTTTGACCTTTTTTGACTTTCAACTATTTTGCCTGATGAAATTCCTGGAAATTACATATTTAGACTAAATCCTACAAGTTTCCACTTTGAGAAGAAAGTTTACAGACACTTTATACGAAATAAATAAAGATTTCAAAGAAAATGCTCGTCATTGTTTGTCCATTTTGTCATATAGATTAGTTAAGGAGGGAAATACGTGAAAAACAAGTGGAGTGGAGCCTTTCAGCTTGCAGCTGTATATGTAGGTACTGTTGTAGGAGCTGGTTTTGCAACAGGAAAAGAAATTGTAGAGTTTTTCTCTCAGTTTGGTTTGCTTGGTTTTTTTGGAATATTGGCTTCTGGCTTAATATTTTCTAGCTTAGGTTCGAAACTAATGAGGATATCCGTCAAAATAAAAGCGAAATCTTATCAGGAATTTACGATATTTCTGTTTGGCAGAGTGGCAGGCAGTTTAGTGAATATCCTTATGCTAATCATGCTTATCGGAGTCTGTGCGGTCATGCTGTCAGGAGCAGGGGCAGTCTTTGAAGAGCAGCTTGGCTTAAGCAAAGCTTTCGGTGTCATCTTTACAATAGTCCTTTCATTAATTGTCATGCTTGTAGGCATGAAAGGTTTATTTGCTGTGAACACATTTGTCGTGCCTATTATGATTACATTCAGCTTTATCCTATTTACCTTGTCCTTCCAATTACCTGGCTTCCTTGACCGTATGGATGATTTACCAATATTCAGCTGGAAAGGAATTACTTCGCCCTTTTCTTATACAGCCTTAAATCTTTCATTGGCGATTGCCGTGCTTGTTCCGGCAGCATCTGAAATTGGTGATGACCAAACAGTAAAATGGGGAGGGATAATTGGGGGAATTGCGTTAATGTTTATTCTCTTGTCGAGTCACTTCACATTAATCATGCTCGATAATGTTGACAGTTATGCCATACCAATGGCGTCCATCATGAGAGAGCTAGCTCCTAATTTATCATGGATATATATTATCGTTATATATGGAGAGATTTTCACATCTGTTATTGGCAATGTGTACGGATTAGAAAGGCAATTAAGCCAATATATCAGAATCCCTAGCATTCTTATTATTGCGATTATCTTTGCCGTGTCTTATTCCATTAGCTTCATTCATTATGGCACATTGCTGTCCATACTGTATCCGCTTTTTGGCTATATCAGCCTCGTGTTTTTATTACTATTATGGTTAAAGCCAATTCCACAAAAAAATGTCTGACTCCATTTGAGCCAGACATTTTTTATTGTTAGTTGATAAGCGCCTGCAGTGGGGAAGGAATACGGCCACCACGGTCAACTAGCTTTTGGGAGCTGTATGGGTTGACACCCATAACAGGAGCTCTTCCAAGCAAGCCACCGAATTCAACCATTTCTCCTTCTTTTTTGCCAGGAACAGGGATGACACGAACAGCTGTTGTTTTCTTGTTAATCATGCCGATAGCTGCCTCGTCTGCAATAATCGCAGAAAGGGTTGCTGCAGACACGTCCCCAGTCAATGCAATCATGTCGAGTCCAACAGAGCATACACAAGTCATTGCTTCTAGCTTTGATAATGTTAAGCTGTCATCCATAATACCGCGAATCATTCCGTTATCTTCGCTGACAGGAATGAATGCACCACTTAACCCACCAACATAGGAGCTTGCCATTGCGCCACCTTTTTTCACTGCATCATTCATAAGAGCAAGTGCCGCAATCGTTCCGTGAGTACCAACACGCTCAAGACCAATTTCCTCTAGAATATCAGCAACGCTGTCATTAATGGCATTTGTCGGAGCTAAGGAAAGGTCCATAATTCCGAATGGAACGCCTAATCTTTCTGCTACAACTCGTCCGATTAGCTCACCTGCACGCGTAATTTTAAATGCTGTTTTTTTAATGATGTCAGAAACCTCTCCTAAATCAGCATCCGGATATTTGCGAAGCGCACTTAATACAACACCTGGTCCGCTGACACCAACATTAAGGACAACCTCTCCTTCACCAGCACCGTGGAAAGCACCAGCCATAAATGGATTGTCTTCAACAGGATTACAGAATACAACTAGCTTTGCACATGCTAGACCGTTTTGGTCTTTTGTACGCTCAGCTGCATTTTTAATAATGATTCCCATTTGTTTCACAGCATCCATATTAATACCTGTTCTAGTAGTAGCTACTGAAACAGAAGAGCAAACTCTGTCTGTTACTGACAATGCTTCAGGCAGGGCATCAAGCAATGTTTGATCACCTTTTGTGATTCCTTTATGAACAAGAGCTGAATATCCGCCGATAAAATCAACATTTAAATCTTTGGCAGCCTTATCTAATGTTTTAGCAAGTTCAATTGCTTGTTCTACTGTTGCATTTCCAAGGATTTCTGCAATCGGAGTGATGGATATGCGCTTATTAATAATTGGGATACCGTACTCTTTTTCAGCAGCTTCGGCAACCTCTGTTAATTTGCTTGCATAAGTAGTGATTTTTTTATAAACAGCGTTGTTCATTTTTTCAAAATCAGAGTCTGCGCAATCATAAAGGCTAATTCCCATTGTGACAGTACGGATGTCCAAATTCTCCATTTGGACCATATTGATTGTTTCCATCATTTCATTTAATGCAATCTTCACTGTTTTCCCTTCTTTCTTAGACGCGGTGCATAGATTGGAATATTTCTTCTAACTGGATATTAATTTTTAAGTTCAGCTCATTACCTAGTTGATCTAGCTGTTGACGCAATTCATCGAGATTTTCCTTTTGGGTAATATCGACTAACATCATCATCGTAAAAAAGTCCTGTAGAATGGTTTGACTAATATCTAAAATATTAACATTATTTTCTGAAATTACTGTAGTTACTTTGCTGATTATACCTACTTGGTCTTTGCCAATTACACTTACAACTGCACGTCGCTGCTGCATTATATCACCTCATTATTATGATGGTCTTTTTGTTTTGAACCTTCTTTTTAACTTAAAAGTGGATATACAGTATATTTTGCTGCTGTTTTTCCATTACTATGTAAGTGCTCAAGTTAAAGTGCAGTTCTTCAAAAAGACAGTTGCATTTTGTACACGTCTAAAGAGCAAGACATTCCTTCCTAAAAACAGAAAAAGAAGATTGGAATTCTCCAATCTTCTCTTCAGGAAAGAATAACGAATACACTATAAAAGTATAGATCAGTTACTCTCCTGTCCTTTTACCTGAGATTGTGAATCCTTCGGTGCCTAAAAATAGGTCTCTCCAGAAGCTGCTCCTGTCATAGTGTCATCCATGACATTCAACGCACGCTATTCGCATATAAAATTATATTGTGATGTTATCAGTTTTTTTTGATTTGGTCAACAACATTTACAAATAAGAGAATAGAACTACCTTTAAAAGGACAGGGAGAAAAAGAGAGGCAGGAAGGATAAATTAAGCTAACAGAGCTTAAGCTAATAAGGATGAAAAAAGGAGGTGTAAGATTAATGACAAAATCAAAAAGAGAAGAAGAACGAGAGTGGACAGTGCGTAAGCAAAAACAAAAACCACATGGCAAAGTAAAAACAAAAAAAGAGCTAGCAGAAGAATAGAATTCTTAATATCCGGATGGGGAATTTCTCCATAAAACGGGAATATAGTTGGGCAGATGATACCCTGAGCAAGGGAAGTACCAACATGAAGAAGTAAACGGAATTCTAAAAAAAAGCCGGCTTTCGAAAGCCGGCTTTTATCACTTAAGGATTTTATAATTTTTATGATTAACGACTGTTCTTTGCTCTAATTCGAGGTCGCGATAATTATCCATATATGTCAAATCTACTATTACTGAATTCTCATTTACTTTTTCCACAATTCCTTGCAGTCCTCTAAATTCTATAATGTTGCCAACCTCAGCTCTCTTCATGTGTATTCTCTCCTTATATGCCAAATTTTAGTATTCTGTATATTTTAGTTTGCACTAAAAATACTTCCCCGTAAAGAAATATGGATATATGATGAACAGAAGGAAGTGTTTATTAATTCGTTGTATGTAAACGTAAATAAACCGCTTTCCTTTTTGGATGCTAATGCTAATAATTATGATTCTAAGCTCGGAAAAATACTATAGAACCATGACTTATGGGCTTTCGTTATATGGTTTGAGATTATGCATATCATAATGATTGAAGTTATTATAGCATAGTTTTGATAAATTGGTAATTAAATGCACTTGCCCTTAAAGGCATTCTATGCAAGGTGGTGCAAATTTGTTTCCATTATCCATGTATGATAATAATAGTTATATGTGTTTACAATATAAGAAATGATATATGCACTAATAAAAGGAAGGAAAGTCAAGATTATGTTACAGGAAGAATTTATCAAAGCGTTAGAACAATTGAAATCTGGGGAAATCAAAGAATACAAGGTAAGTAAGGAAGACTTTCTTACCTTCCGCCTTGAGCTAGTAAAAAGAGAAGACTTCAAGCATTACCGCGGTATTGCTCAAAGGGGCGGAGGAGCTATTTATGAGTACCTTACAGAGCCGCGAAGCTAAAGGTACGAGGACATAACGTATTTAAGTGATGATATTTTTTTAAATATGTGCAATATTTTTCATTGTCTCATCGGAAAAGAAATGCTATCCTACTTTTGAGATGTCTTTTTTAAAAATAACTTAAATGCCTAATAATTATCAATAATTTACATTTTTTCTTATGAATTGGAAAAAACTATAATGGTCAAATAATATATAAAAGTGTTGATTTTATGAAGAAACAGAACAATCTCTGCTTGATTTCTATTGGGACAGGTTTAAAATTTACATCTTTTATACTTTCAGTTTACAATAGTAGCTATGAAATATATATTAGTTATGGATAAACGATTCTTGACTATTATATGGGGTTGTTTAAGTTGAAAAGGCTAAAACCATCTTATTTATTATTTGAATGAAGGAGTTTGATATTAATGGTAGAAAAACAATTTAAAGTTATCGCAGATACAGGGATTCATGCACGACCTGCAACGCTTTTAGTACAAGCTGCAAGCAAATTTGATTCAGAAATTAACCTTGAGTACAAAGAAAAAAAGGTTAACCTTAAGTCTATCATGGGTGTTATGTCCCTTGGAATTGGCCAAGGCGCTGATATCAAAATCATTGCTGAGGGCAGTGACGAGACAGAAGCAATTAATGGTTTAGAAGAAACATTGAAAAAGGAAGGACTTGCTGAATAATGAGTTTTTTACAAGGAATTGCGGCCTCTAGTGGAATTGCCATTGCAAAAGCATATCGTTTAGTAGAACCAAATTTATCATTTGAAAAGAAAACAGTAGAAGATGCTGCTGCTGAAATTAACCGTTTTCAAGAAGCTCTTTCTACTTCTAAGCAAGAGTTAGATGCTATTCGTGAAAAAGCGAAAACAGAATTAGGTGCTGATAAAGCAGCTATTTTCGAAGCTCATCTTTTAGTATTGAGCGATCCTGAATTAATCGCTCCAATCGAAGACAAAATCAATACAGAATCAGTAAATGCTGAAGTTGCCCTAAAAGAAACAACAGATATGTTTATTAACATGTTTGAATCAATGGATAATGAGTACATGCAAGAGCGTGCTGCTGATATCCGTGACGTAACTAAAAGGGTTCTTTCACACTTACTTGGCGTACATTTAGCTAATCCAAGCATGATTTCAGAAGAGGTTGTAGTTGTTGCGGAGGACTTAACTCCATCTGATACAGCTCAATTAAACCGTCAATTTGTTAAAGGCTTTACTACAGATATCGGCGGAAGAACTTCTCACTCTGCTATCATGGCTCGTTCTTTGGAAATTCCTGCAGTTGTTGGAACGAAAAAAGTAACGGAAGAAATCTCAAACGGCGATTTAGTAATTGTTGACGGATTGAAAGGTGAAATTCACATCAATCCAACACCAGAAGTAGTGGAAAGCTACAAAAAAATCGCTGCAGAATATGAAGAGCAAAAAGCTGAGTGGGCTAAGCTTGTTAATGAGAAAACTGTCAGCGCTGATGGTGTGCATGTAGAACTTGCTGCAAACATCGGAACTCCAAACGATTTAGAAGGTGTTACTTCAAACGGTGGAGAAGCAGTTGGTCTTTACAGAACTGAATTCCTTTACATGGGAAGAGATCAGCTTCCAACAGAAGATGAGCAGTTCGAATCTTACAAAGCTGTTCTTGAAGGCATGAAAGGTAAACCAGTTGTTGTTCGTACATTGGATATCGGTGGGGACAAAGAGCTTCCATACCTTGAGCTTCCAAAAGAAATGAACCCATTCCTTGGATTCCGTGCAATTCGTCTATGTTTAGAGGAAACTGGAATCTTCCGTACGCAATTAAGAGCATTGCTTCGTGCAAGCTCATATGGAAACTTGAAAATCATGTTCCCAATGATTGCAACATTAAACGAATTCCGTGCTGCTAAAGCATTGCTTGAAGAAGAAAGAGCAAACCTGATTGCTGAAGGCGTAACAGTTGCTGATAAGATTGAACTTGGAATCATGGTTGAGATTCCATCAACTGCTGTATTGGCTGACCAATTTGCTAAAGAAGTTGATTTCTTCAGCATCGGAACAAATGACTTGATTCAATACACAATGGCTGCTGACCGCATGAACGAAAGAGTTTCATACCTGTATCAGCCTTACAATCCATCCATTCTTCGTCTTGTTAAGATGGTTATTGATGCTGCGCATAAAGAAGGCAAATGGGCTGGAATGTGTGGAGAGATGGCTGGAGACGAAACGGCAATTCCATTATTGCTTGGTTTAGGATTAGATGAATTCTCCATGAGTGCTACATCTATCCTTAAAGCAAGATCACAAATTCTTAGCCTGTCTAAAAAAGAAATGGAAGAGCTTGCTGAAAAAGCATTGCAAATGTCCACAACTGAAGAAGTTATGGAAGCTGTTAAAGCAGCAGCTAAACTTTCTTAATCAGACAGAAAAAATAATTTATAAAAAAATGAAAATGAATGTTTAGAATGCTCTTAAAGGGGGTAAAACTAAACTAAGCACAGGCACTTAAAGTTTTTAAGTTTGCTAAGCTATTCTCATTTTCCCCTTATTTGGCTGACTAGTTCACTAGTCAGTCCTTTTTTTTGTTTCTGATCCTCATCATCTATTAATGAATACCTATTAATCCATATGTTATGATTATTAATGTTAGCAATAGTTTTTATGAAGTTGGAGGGAAGAAATCGGATGTTGACTAATGAGAATACTGTAATTGGTTTTATTGGTGTCGGAGTTATGGGGAAAAGCATGGCCAGAAACCTAATGACAAACGGTTATCCTGTTGTCGTTTACAACCGCACGAAGGAAAAGGCTGAGGAATTGCTGAATGATGGTGCTGCTTGGGCGGAGAGTCCGAGAGAAGTGGCTGAAAAAGCAAATGTAATTATTACAATTGTTGGCTATCCGAAGGACGTAGAAGAGGTGTATTTAGGCAAGGATGGCATTATTAACAATGCGCAAGCAAATACATATGTAATTGATATGACTACTTCCACTCCAAGCTTAGCAAAAAGAATTTATGAAGAAGCAAAGAGCAAAAGCATACATGCCTTGGATGCTCCAGTTTCAGGCGGAGATATTGGTGCGAGAGAGGCGAAGCTTTCGATAATGGTTGGTGGTGCTGAAGAAGATTTCGCAGCTGTACTGCCAATTTTCGAAATTTTAGGAACAAACATTGTCTATCAAGGTAGTGCCGGCGCTGGTCAGCATACGAAAATGTGCAACCAGATTGCAATAGCTTCTAATATGATTGGTGTTTGTGAAGCAATAGTTTATGCAGAAAAGGCTGGACTGAATCCAGATAATGTTCTCAAAAGCATCACAACAGGAGCTGCTGGCAGTTTTTCGCTGTCAAATCTAGCGCCGAGAATTATTAAAGGGGATTTTGATCCAGGATTTTATATTAAGCATTTCATTAAAGACATAAGGATTGCCATGGAGGAAGCAAAGCAGATGGAGATGGAAACTCCAGGCTTGGCTCTTGCAGAAAATTTATATAGCAGACTTGCTGCTCTAGGACAAGATGAGCTCGGTACACAAGCATTGTATAAGTATTGGCAGCAATAATAATAAGGATCTCTTCAATTATGAAGAGATCCTTATTATTATTTAAGGGTATCTAGATAAGTACCAAGCCTGTCACAAGCTTCTTTTAATGTATCAAAAGAATATGCGAAAGAAATACGGAAATAACCTTCTCCTAAAGGAGAAAAGGCACTACCTGGAACAACTGCCAAATTGGCTTTTTCGACTAAATCTAAACAGAAGTCAAATGATGTAATGCCAGACACAGGAATCTTAATGAAGAAATAAAAGGCACCGTCTGGATTAACGACCTCTAAACCGATATCCGTCAAACGGGAATAAAGATAATCCCGTCTTTTTTTGTACTCCTTCTTCATTGGCAGACTGTCATCAATGCCAACAGTTAATGCCTGCAAGGCTGCTTGTTGAGATATAGACGAGGCACATGTTACATTGTACTGATGAACCTTTAGTATTTGCTGACAAATATTTTCAGGAGCAAATAAAAAGCCAATACGCCAGCCTGTCATGCTATGGGATTTCGATAACCCGTTAATGACAATCGTTTTCTCTCTGAGGAAACTGCCGATAGAAATATGAGTTGCGTCAAAAAGCAGCTCACTGTATATTTCATCTGCCAGTACAAAGATATCTTTGTCCTGCAGTAAATCAGCTATTGCCACTAGCTCTTTTTTATTTAAGCTGACCCCTGTCGGATTGCTTGGGTATGGAAGAACGATACATCTTGTTTTATCCGTTATGTAAGGTTCAATGAGCTCTGCTGTAAAACGAAAGTCATTCTCTTTAATATCAACGTAAATGGGCGTTGCACCACATAAGCGGATAATCGGCTCATAACCAGGATACACAGGACCTGGCAGAATAACTTCAACACCTTCCTCTAATATTGTACGGAAGGCAATATCAATTGCCTCACTAGCACCCGTAGTTACGATAACCTCTGTTGCTGGATGATAGTTTAAACTGTATTTTTTTGCGACAAAGTCACAAGCAGCTTGTCTTAGCGCCAAATCTCCTGCGTTGTGTGTGTATGTGGTGAAATCCTCGTCAATGGCTTTTTTTGCAGCTTCTTTAATGTGAGCAGGTGTAGGGAAATCAGGCTGACCAATCGTCAGTGCAAGCATGCCCTCTTTGCCTGCAACCATATTGGAGAATTTACGAATTCCGGATATTTCAATATCCTTTACTTTTTTATTTATCAAATATTCCATGTTTTCCACCTTATTGTTTATTTTCTGCTGATTATAAGTATCATAACAAATCCAGGTTATCTTGAAAACAATAGCCTTGTCAGAAAAAAAAGCACTTTAAAAAAAGCGCATTAGAATGATTTAGTAGCCATATTCCCAATCTATGTCGTCTTTTAGGAGAACCTTTTCTCCACAAGAATATACTTGTTCGTTCTGTTCAGCGTCCGTAATGTTCTCTATGATAATGATAGATGAATCCTCATTAAATAAAATGGCTGTTCCGTTCATGATTATAACCCCCTTCTAATTTCGCTATAAATTCTTTATAGAATATTTTATTCACTAATAGGAAATCCGATTTGATTTTAGAGCAATGTTCACAAAGATGATACATTTATTGCTCCTGAATAGGAGGAAATTATGGGGGGCTATTACAGTTTTTTTACATAAAAAGGGTTGTTTACTCACATTGCAGCAGATATGATGGAAAAGGAGGGGAGAATTCCCAAAAATGTATAGAGTATGAAACTTTCGGTTGAAAACAAAGGATCTCCGTCTGCAAGTAAATGTTAAAACAAAAATTTTTTTGAAACGAAGGAGGTCGAAAGAGCTTTATGGAACAATCAAAGACACAATCACAGAAATTGCGTGGTACAGCACTATATTTTTCCTTGCCGATACTCGCTTGGGCCCTGTATGATGCGGCAAATACAATATTTTCTTCCAATATTAATACGATATTTTTCCCATTATATTTACAAGAAATCATTGGTACAAATAAAGTTCAAGAACAAATAGCTAGTACTGTAATCACGTATTCTAATGCATTAGCCAGCTTTTTGTTAGTTTTATTTTCGCCTTTATTTGGCGTTTTGATGGATAGGACTGGCAGAAAAAAGAAATATATTATTATATTCACCATTCTTACTGTTCTTGGTACCATTCTTATGGGAGTTGTTGGGGGGATAACCTTCGAGGGTTCTATAATGGGCATTCCAATGTCATTATTTTTCGTCATATTATTATTTGTTTTTGCCAAGTTTGCCTATCATTCTAGTCTTGTGTTTTATGATACGATGATTTCTGATTTAGGCACAAAAGAGCAAATGCCACTTATTTCGGGATTCGGTGTAGCTGTTGGCTATATGGGAACATTAATTGGCCTTGCCGTCTACCTGTTTGTCGGAGATGGTGATTATTATCGCTCCTTTATTCCAACAGGCCTGCTGTTTCTCTTATTGTCTTTACCGCTTTTCTTTATAATTAAAGACACTCCAAAACAGACTGCCGAAAAGCAATCTTTTCTATCTGGGTATAAGGAAATCTTTGAAACGTTTAAACAGGCTCGGAAATACCGTGAAATCTTCACATTCATGATTGCTTATTTCTTTTTAAATGATGCAGTTGCAACGACCATCGCTGTAATGGCGGTTTATGCAAATACGGTAGTTGGTATTTCGGCAGGAAAGTTTATCATTTTATATTTGGTCTCTACCTTATCAAGCATTATCGGGTCGTTTATTTTCGGTTATATTGCCAAGAAAATAGGTGCTTACAAATCAATCCGAATTGTTGGGATTCTTCTTGTGGTGGCATTGATTATCGCAGCAGTTGCATGGAACGAATTGCAGTTTTGGATTGCAGGAAGCATGTTTGGTATTGCGCTTGGAAGTATGTGGGTTACATCAAGGGCTTATATTGTTGAAATTACGCCAGAAGAAAAACGTGGCCAATTCTTTGGATTATTTGCCTTCTCAGGTAAGGTTTCATCAATTGTAGGACCACTCTTATATGGAAGCATTACCTTTATTTTTGCTGATTTAGGCAATACTGCAAGCAGAATGGCATTAGGCTCACTGATTATCTTAACTGTCATCGGCTTAATCATTCATGGGAAAGTGCAAAAGAGTACTAAATAAATATTTTCCTTTAGAATGACCTAAACTATCATACAGAAATAGTTTGGGTTTTTCTTTGTTGTTTTGGAAAGAGTGATGATGCTTTTGGGAAAAGGATTGAAATTATTTCAAGCACAGTCTTCACAGTATCAGAAAACAGCCGATATAAAGAAGGATTCAAGGCAAACACAGATAAAAACTTTTGCCAATTATAAAATAATTGATTAAGTTTGCACTTAATAGCAACGATATAACGTATAGGTAGATTATGCTCAAGTAGGAAGGACGAGAATGATGAACAAAGATAAAGGCATTTTGTTAGAAACGGGTACAAATGAATTAGAAATCGTCGAATTTGGGGTAGGTAAAAATAAATTTGGGATTAATGTTATCAAGGTAAAAGAAATTATTAACCCAGTGCCGATTACAACTATTCCCCATGCCCATCCTAATGTAGAGGGCATCATGGAGCTGAGAGGAGAGGTTCTGCCTGTAGTCAACTTGGCAAATGCTCTTGGCTTACCACCTTCAGAGGAGCCAGAGAAAGATAAGTTTATTGTATCTGAGTTTAATAAAACAAAAATTATCTTTCATGTACATAATGTCTCCCAGATACATCGTATCTCATGGGAAGACATTGAAAAGCCATCTGAAATGTACCAAGGGGCTGAAAGCCAAATCATTGGTGTTATTAAGCTGAACGGGGAAATGATTTTGTTGCTTGATTTTGAACGTATTGTCGTAGACATTAACCCAGAATCAGGAATTAATGTGCAGCAAGTGAAAAGATTAGGTGCTCGTGAAAGAAGCAATAAGCAGCTTATCGTTGTTGAGGATTCACCATTATTAAGAAAACTGCTGGAGGATACGCTGTCAGAGGCAGGGTATGATAAGGTGCAATTCTTTGAAAATGGGCGAGAAGCATACGATTATTTAGAAGGAATAAATGAGTCAGGCAAAAGCGTAGAAGATATTGTCCAGCTTGTTATTACAGATATAGAAATGCCGCAAATGGATGGCCATCATTTAACAAGAAAAATCAAAGAGGATGCGAACCTGGGACAATTGCCGGTTATCATTTTCTCCTCCTTAATTACGGAAGATTTAAGACATAAAGGAAAACGAGTTGGGGCAAACGCTCAAGTCAGCAAACCAGAAATTGCTGAATTGATACTGCTTGTTGATGAGCATATCATTTAAAAACAAAAAAGTCTGCACGAAACGGATAATCCGGTTCCATGCAGACTTTTTTTATTTATCATAGAAAAAAACAGGCCGAGTACTCCTGCATAATTATTTAGTAGCTTTCACCGAGCTTTTTAAAAACAGGCTTAACATAACGTTTGTTTTGAGGCTTGTTTTGATCCGGCTTGTCTTCTTTTAATCCAGTATAAGCGATGAGCAGTTTTTTTGCCTGATTAAGGGAAATGGTTGATTTTGGATTCCTGACATTTTGGTTTAAGGAGCCAAGATGGGGCAGTTCTTCAAAATCTTTTTTTGTTGGAGGTAGGTGGAAGGTATATTCTCCACATTGTACCAATATATCAGATTGCTGCTGACTGTTTCTTGGATTGCCTGAAAAATGAAGTCCGATTTTTTTTGCTTTACCTTCAAACAGCAGTTTTTGCAGACTAGCTTGTTTTAGCTTGTAAAGAAACTTTGGATCTGTTGCTGTTTTAGCATGGCGATTAACTACTGAAATGGATTGTGAGAGGTTGTCAATCGTTGGGTTCAATTGCGGCATTTTTGACGGATGCTTGTGCATAATCTTTGAACTCCTTTCTGGTAGAGTATGAATACAAGCTATTATACTATTTTTCCAAAAGAAAAGAAATCCTTTCTGAAATCAATAGTGAATAATTGACAGTTTATTTTTTATGAGGAGAATATAAACATTAGACTTTATGCGCCGATATTTATACTAAGAAAAACGAGATAAGCATCTTGTTTGAATAAGAAGTATATAAATAGTTTTTAGTATTCATTTATATTAACCGTTAAGCTTTTATTTTATACATTAGAGGGTAACTAACCAGTTAGTAGCAGTGAGAGAAGTAGAATAAGGATGATACAAATGAATGGATTATATGAGATCCTAAATGATGAAAATCATAAAAATATAAACAATCGAATTGAGAGAATCATATTTGAAATCATTTTTAAGCATATCAATGATATGGTTTACATTATGAAGGCAGAACCTGGCCCGCTTTTTACTTATGTTTTTGCAAATGAGGCTGCATATGCGCATGCGAAACTCGCCCCAAACTATATTGGGAAAACCTTGCAGGAGGTTCTTTTACCAAGTTTAGCCGAGGTCCTTCAGGAAGAATATGGTATTGTTTATGACACCAAAGCAATGCGTGTTTTTTCTGATGAAGTCATCCTGCCAGAAGGAATCAATCGTTATGGGGAGTCTGTTTTGACACCTATTTTGGATACAGACGGGTATGTGAAATTTATTGTGTCTGTGACAAGAGATGTAACAAAGCTACAGGAAGAAAAACAGAGACTCATTGAGAGAGAACAGCAAATTCGCTCCATTGTCGACCACAATCTTGATGCCGTTCTAGGAATCGATTTACATGGTTCCATTTATACGGTTAACCCAGCTGGGGAAAAGCTGACAGGATACTCGTTAGAAAAGATTCTAAACAGGTCCATTTTTGAATTAATTGATGAAGACAGCCTCACATACTTTAAGGATCAAATTAGAAAATGCCGGTTGACACATTTGTCCCAGTCGATTGACAGTTTGTTAAAAATGAAGAATGGTCATGTCCTTAATCTTCATATTAAAATTATTCCTATCCTTGTAAATAATAGTGCACAAGGAATGTATATCATCTTAAGAGATATGTCAGAGAAAAAAGAAACAGCAGAAAAAATCAGATACATGGCTTTCCATGATCAGCTCACAGGACTGTATAACAGAAGAGCACTGTTGGAAGATTTAAATATGGAAATAAAGAAAGCGAAAGAAAATGGAACAGAAATTGCACTGCTGACAATTGACCTTGACAGGTTCAAATATATTAATGACACATTTGGTCATATAGTTGGCGATCAAATATTGATAAAGGTTGCAGACCGGCTGTTAGAATTTAATAATGTGGATTGTCATGTGTATAGGCAAGGCGGAGATGAGTTCATTATTATTCTTGCAAACATCACGAGGCAGAAGGCAACCTCTTTTGCTCAAGCAATCCTGTCAAGATTTGCGAGCTCCTTTTACTTGGATTCACAGGAATACTATATTACCCCAAGCATTGGCATAAGTATGTACCCGAATGATGGGAAGGATGAAGGCACGCTCATTAAAAATGCAGATGAAGCATTATTCAGAGTGAAGGAAAGAGGCAAAGCTCATTATCAATTTTATCGGTCTGATATGAATATTACCTTAACAAACATTGTAACAATGGAGACAAATTTACGGAAAGCTGTACAAAACGAGGAGCTGACCTTATTTTATCAGCCTCAAATTGACTTGAAGGACAAGACAATTAAGAGTGTAGAAGCACTGCTTAGATGGGAATGCCCTACATTAGGTTTCGTTTCTCCTGGAGAATTTATCCCCCTTGCAGAGGATACAGGCCTTATCATTCCAATTGGAAACTGGGTCATTGAAACAGCATGCAAGCAAATCAGCAGCTGGCTGAAGACTTTTGGCAATGGCATCCGCATTGCAGTCAATATTTCTCCCAAACAATTCGAACAACCTAACTTTGTAGATATCATTAAGTCAGCGATTATAAAAAATGATATACCGGCAAATTTGCTTGAAATCGAAATAACAGAAGGCGCCATGCATAATTCAAAGGAGGCAATTCCTGTATTAAGGAAATTGAAGGAGCTTGGTGTTATCATATCTGTTGATGATTTCGGGACGGGGTATTCTTCGTTAAGCTATATTAAGCAATTTCCAATCGATATTTTAAAAATTGATCAATCATTTGTCAGAGATGTATTGGAAAATGTTAAGGATGCAGCGATTATTACAACCATCATTCACTTAGGAAAAAACCTGGGGATGGACGTTATTGCTGAAGGTGTAGAATGTCAGGAGCAGGCAGATATTCTGCTAGCAGCAAATTGCCATAAGGCACAAGGTTTTTACTATTCCAGACCACTTCCAGCTAGTGAAGTGGAGAAGTTATTATTGTCTCGCGCAAACTTTGGAAATAGGAATGAAAAAGCGGATAATTGAATAAATTAAAGAAAAGGGTATGAGGAATTCATCCCTTCCCCAACTGAAATTGCCATCCTCGGATGATTTCCAAGGATGGCAACATTTATCTATAACTGACAGCCCGATTTTTTAAAGCTGCCCATGATTTAATAAAACGCGCTTTATTTACCTTCACATTTTTTCTTCCTGACAGTGGATCATTAAGATAAACATAATTTTTGTCGTAACCAACTAGTACAACAGCGTGAAGGTCAAGTGGTGTTTTAATGGTTCTTCCTTTATGCTCCCAAGATTCCCATCTGTCTGGCAGCCTATAGTCACCAGTTGTCCAAACTACAACAGGAAAACCATCAGATACATGCTTTTCAACAGCAGAGAAAGAAAGATTCGTTAAATTAACGGCCCTTTCAGGCAAATAATGATTCACTAAATCTTCAATTGGTTGATCAAAAACAGCATAGCCGCTTCTTCGACCTGTCATATCTCCAACAAACCCGACTGCCGGGTCACCCCAGCTAATAATATCTCCATGTTTTTTGATAAGAGGGTCAGAATCCTTGGCTACTTTTTTGTATAAATCCATTTTTGTGACCTTTACACCTGCATATTGCAGCACCATAGCCAAACTGGTGACCTCACATCCATACTTTAAGTCTGGATTCTGCTTAATTAATGGTACATTAAGCCTGATAGACCTGCCCGTTTGAGGAGAGGCAACAGGCGTTGCTTGAGCACCTTCAGCGGATGCGACGGAAGCTATATCGAACCTAGTTTCTGGCTTCAAGGAAGTTATCAGAAGCACCATCAGAAAAATCAATTTGAAATGACTCATAGGCAACCTACTTTCGACTGCCGACTCCTATAAACATTAGGATATGAGTTTTCAGGTTGTTTATGAGGACAGATAATTTCCAATAAAGGTGAATTATCATGATTATAGGCTAAATATTCAAAATAAATATGCTGTTACATGCCTATTCAAGGGAAAAAGCACCACATTGTATGGTATAATTAGTCATTATTTATGGGGAGGCTGATCAAAATATGGACGCATTAGATATTTTGACAGATCTAGAAAATGTCATCCCTTATTTCCAAGCTATTTTTAGTGCTGATGAACATAAAGTAATTGGATATGAAGTATTAGGAAGATATAACGGGATAAATGGGATAGAAAGCTTAGGTCCGTTTTTTTTAGATGAGTCAATACCAGAAGAATATAAAAATGAAGTAGACAAGGCAGTATTGACAAAGGCATTGGATAAAGCGACAGAGGTTAAGGGAGATTTCCTGCTATTCATCAATCGCGATGCTGATCTCCTTATGTATGATGATGGTGAGGAATTTCTGCAAATGCTTATGTCGTACGAAGAGCGGGGCATGGATTTAAAACGGATTGTACTCGAAATATCAGAACGGAACTATACTGGTCAATCTCAACATCTTGATCATTTGCTTGTTTATTATCGTACATTTGGCATCAAGATTGCTATTGATAAAATGGGAAGTGAAAGCAGCTATATTGATCGAATTGGAGAATTAGCTCCAGACATTATGAAAATCGACCTGTTAGCGCTTCGTTCCACATCTACTTCTCATATGTATCAAAATGTTCTTTATTCTCTGTCCATGCTTGCCAGAAAAATAGGCGCAAACCTTTTGTTTGAAAATATTGAAATGGTACACCAGCTTCAATTTGCTTGGAAAAATGGCGGTAGATTTTATCAAGGGTTTTACTTGCATCATCCGGAAGAATATTTTATTGACCCAGCAATCCGCAAAAGCCAATTAGGTGCCGAATTTCATGAATTTATCTCATATGAAAAGAAAAAGCTGACATCTATTCTTCAGTTAACAGCAAAATTTCAAATTAAGCTAAACGAATTATTGCAGAAGTACCGTAAATACAGCAGCTATGAAGAACTTTTGAAGTGCTTGTCAAATGAGCTGACAGATGTTGCCTTTCGAATGTATGTATGTGATGAAGACGGCTTTCAAAAATCAGCAAATATCTTTTATGACAACAACATTTGGGTTCTGCAGGATGAATATGTAAATAAAAACTGGAGCTGGCGCCCGTATTTCCTAGAAAATATCATCAGGATGCAAAATGAAAAAAAAGGCATCCTGTCCGATTTATACAGCGACATTGAAACAGGCGGAACAGTTAGGACATTTTCCTATCCTCTTGATGCTAATGAATTTCTTTTTATCGATCTTTCCTATAACTTCCTCGATAAAATGGAAGTATTGATTAATTAAGACCCTATATTAGGGTCTTTTTTTATGTTTAACGTTATATTGCCCTGTTTTGGGGTATACGTCTTATAAGAGAGAATTTTGTCAAACTAGTTCGGAATTTTACGAACGAAAATAGGAATACAGCCAAGCAATTATTGTTATCATTAACATAGAGAAAGGGGAGACGGCAAATGAAAAAGACGATGACCAGTATTTTTGTTTTAGTACTAGCCCTTGCATTTGCACATCCATCACTAGCTAAGGAAAAAGAAGAATTGTCAACAAGAGGAGAAGTCCTGCAATTTTTGGAAGATGCATTTAAAGCCCAAGTATCATTAAGTGAAAGGTATAGAGAAATGGAAGAAGTAAACGCTATTTTAACACCGTATTTTTCTAATGAGTATAAGGACAGTTTTCTTGAAGCTAACCTCGTGACGGAAAATGGCAAGTTCCTTACATACGGCAGTGATTTTGCTCCATACTATATTCCGTTTTTTCATTTTTCGGAAAAAACAGAAATAGATATTCAACAAGATAAGATTTATGTATACGAATATTTTGAAGCACCAGAGGACGGCCCTTTATACTATGAGGATCATTATGAAGGACTTCTTTTAGAGAAAACAAATGACAAATGGAAGGTATCAAGCCAGCTTACAAATGAGGAAATAGTTGATTATCTAAAAGAGGAAAAAGAAAATGACAGCAAGCATCAAAACGGTATGCTGTCATTGCTGAATATAAATTGGGGGAAAGAGATTTTTGCTGATATTCAGATTTCTCTCAGCACTCCTTTTGTAAAATATTAATTTTAACATTCTTAGCAGCGGTATTTGCTCTTAAAAGCCAAGAACCTCCTGAAGTTTATCATGGTCAAAGCCAGCGATTACTGTTTCTCCAATGATGAAAGTAGGAGTAGAATAACATTGATATTTTTGCACAAGTTCTTTTCTTGCACGAGCATCTTTTTGGATATCCTTTAAGTCCAGTTCAAATCCTTTTTCCTTTAGAAATGTTTTCGCATATTCACATGGCGGACAATCCGGCTGTGTATACATTGTGATTTTTTTCAAAAAAACTGCCTCCATCTATGTGTTGATATATTGTTTTATCATAGCATATTATATGGTCATAAAAAAAAAGATTTGCTCATTCTTCAATTTTACTTGGACAAACACCCCGCAATATTTTATTCTGTTATTATTGGCATTTACACAAAGCAAGAAAGCTTGCTTTAATTTAAAGGGAAAGTGTATAGAAACATGCTAATAGTTAAACCTATAAAGTATATGGGTTTGTTTGAAAGGAGAGAGAGCATGTCACAGCTTCAAGGCATATTAACACGTTTGAAAAATTTACAAGAACAATCAACAGGGGGAGAACCTTCCCAACGTTTTTTTGAGGTGAACGGCGAAAGAAAATGCCAAGTTACATTCCATCCAAAAACAGAAACATACGAGTTGGAAGTATACAACGATAAAGAAAAGCCAAAAAGATATCAATTCGACAATATTGATATGATTACAATTGAAATTTTTGACCTTATTCAATAATCACTTTAAAGGAGCCGTGTTGTTTACGGCTCCTTTTTTGTGTCATTAACGTGCATAATTGCGCAGTTATGCAACAGTCTAATACTGAGTACGTTTGAAGGGAGCTGAAATCGCATGCAAATTACAGTGACTTGTCCAGAATGCCAACAGCAGGAATCATTAGAAAATGTCCTGACAGCACAGTCTAATCAGAATGTTATCTACACTTGTCCAAATTGTGGCTACAATCAGCGTAACATTGAAACTAGCAAGGGTTAAATGAGCAAATGGCCGAAAATTATGGTAAGATAGTGGAGTAGAAAATAAACTATTGAGGAGTTTTCGGCTATGACCAGCATACACAACGGAGAATTTTTAGACATTACAGTGAAAGAATTAATGATTCCTTCTGAACGTGTTGCCCATGTGCAAGTTGGTAATAATTTAGAGCATGCTCTTTTAGTGCTGACGAAAAGCGGCTATTCTTCCATACCTGTACTAGATCCTTCCTATAAGCTCCATGGCTTGCTCAGCACGCCCATTATTATGGAAAGTATCCTCGGGCTAGAGCGCATTGAATTTGAAAAATTAGATAGCATTAAAGTAGAAACTATTATGAATACGATTGTCCCTAGGGCAAATACAAATACTGCATTGAAAGACATGATGGAAATGTTAACTGATAATCCTTTTATCTGCCTTGAGGATGATGAAGGATTATTTGATGGTATTTTGACTCGAAGGTCTGTCCTAAAAAGGCTAAATACATTTTTGGAAATATAGACTTTGTGCAAGCTTCGATTCTTCAGGCTTCCCTAGTGTTATTCCCCTAAAGGCATATCTGCATTATCCATCGACTTACAAATCGTTTTCCGCAAGCGAATATCTGCATGAACAAAGAGAGGTACTATATGTCAACAATATCTGAGCTGCAATTGTTAAAGGTTTTAGCCCAAGAAATGAATATGAGAAAAGCGGCAGAAAAACTGTTTGTATCTCAGCCAGCCCTCTCCCAGCGTTTGCAGAACATTGAGAAGGAATGGGGAACCAAACTGTTTATCAGGTCACAACGAGGGCTTTCATTGACAGCAGCCGGTGAGCTTGTGGCACAATTTGCAGTTGACACGATCAGCAACGAAGAAAAGGTGAAGGAAGCGATTCACGCATTAAGAGGCGAGGTTCATGGGACATTAAGTATTGCTGCAGCCAGTATTGTCGGTCAGAATTGGCTGCCAGGGGTGCTAAAGGAATTTATTAAAAGCTACCCAAGGGCGAAAGTATCCTTAATAACTGGCTGGAGCAGTGAAATATTGAAATCAATGGCTGATGGCAGCATACACCTTGGAATAATCAGAGGAGGATCTGATTGGAAAGGTGCTAAAAAGCACTTGTTTGATGATCCTCTCTATTTAGTGGACAGTAAGATTTCAAGCCTTAATCAGCTGATGGATACAGACAGACCATTTATACAATTTAAAAGCGATTCCAGCTATTATGAGGAAATTCAAGAATGGTGGCACAGACAATTTCCGGCTCCTCCTAAAAATACCATTTATGTTGATCAAATCGAAACATGCAAGCAGTTAACCTTTAATGGAATTGGCTATAGTATTTTGCCTGGCATTGCACTTCAGGGGGCAAATGAAAACCTCTTTCAAGTCCCTCTTCAAGATGACCGGAATACTCCGATTTACCGAAGTACATGGCTTATTGGTTATGAGGCTGCATTTCAGCTGAAGCAAGTGCAGGCATTTCTTGATATTATCGACGAATATGTGAGACAGAGAGAATAGTTGTCAAAAGAAATAGGGTTTTTAGAGCCTTGAATTGTTAGCATAGATTCAAGGGGGATTGTTTGTTTTTTGCTTGTCTTCTATGCTTTTGTTTGGTAAAGTAATGCTTAGTGTTATATATACATATTGGAGGTAAACAAGATGAAAATGATGGATGCAAATGAAATTATTTCATTTATTGCAAATAGTACAAAATCAACACCTGTAAAGGTATATGTTAAAGGTAGCTTATCTGAAGTTAACTTCGGTGAAAAAATTCAATCTTTTGTTAGCGGAGATGCTGGTGTTGTATTTGGCGAATGGTCTGACATTAGTGAAGTGATTGAAGCTAATAAAGAAAAATTCACTGATTATGTAGTTGAAAATGATCGCAGAAACTCAGCTATTCCTCTATTAGATATGAAGAACATCAAAGCTCGTATTGAGCCAGGTGCAATTATTCGTGATCAAGTGGAAATTGGTGACAATGCCGTTATCATGATGGGTGCTGTTATTAATATCGGTGCAAGCATCGGCGAAGGCACAATGATCGATATGGGTGCTATTCTTGGTGGACGAGCTACTGTTGGTAAAAACAGCCATGTAGGTGCAGGAGCAGTCCTTGCAGGTGTTATCGAGCCACCTTCTGCTAAACCAGTTATCGTGGAAGACGATGTTCTTATCGGTGCAAATGCAGTTGTTGTTGAAGGTGTTACTGTTGGTAAAGGTGCTGTTGTTGCGGCAGGTGCAATCGTGCTTGAAGATGTTCCGGCAAACACATTGGTTGCAGGTGCTCCAGCACGCATCATCAAAGAAATTGATGAAAAGACAAAATCTAAAACAGAAATTATGCAAGAGCTTCGTAAATTATAATACAGACAAAAGCGTGGGAACTCACTTCCGCGCTTTTCTTTTTAATAGGGTTCTTTAAGTCGAACTAATACCTATAAGCTGGAGGAAAAAAAGGTGGCAAAAACCGATTATGTACAAATTAGACGAGACTTGCACCAAATTCCTGAACTAGGGTTTCAAGAATATAAAACACAGGCCTATCTGTTAAACTATATTCGTTCATTACCTAGTGACCGTATTGAAATAAAACAATGGAAAACAGGGATTTTTGTTAAGGTGCTTGGAAGGAAACCTGTCAGACTTATCGGCTATCGAGCAGATATTGACGGGCTTCCAATTAAAGAAGAGACAGGATTGCCGTTCTCCTCTAATCATGAACAGGAAATGCATGCTTGCGGTCATGATTTTCATATGACAATTGCTCTCGGTGTATTAACTAATATCGTAAAAAACCAGATTGATGATGATATGCTTTTTGTGTTCCAACCGGCAGAAGAAGGACCAGGCGGTGCGGAGCCAATGTTAAAAAGTGATATCATGCAGGAATGGAAGCCAGATATTATGATAGCCCTCCATGTCGCACCTGAATATCCTGTTGGGACAATCGCAGTGAAGCCTGGCCTGCTTTTTGCCAATACGTCCGAACTATTCATCGACCTGAAAGGTAAAGGTGGACATGCTGCTTATCCGCACCAAACGAATGATATGGTCGTGGCTGCATGTAATTTAGTAGCCCAGCTCCAAACCATTGTTTCAAGAAATATCGACCCTCTAGACAGTGCCGTTGTAACGATTGGAAAAATAACTGGTGGTACTGTTCAAAATGTAATAGCAGAAACAGCAAGATTGGAAGGAACAATGCGTACACTTTCAGCTGAATCTATGACAAAGGTTAAGGATAGGGTAAAAGCTCTTGTCAAAGGAATAGAGGCTGGATATGAATGTGAGTGTACAATTGATTTCGGTAGTGGTTATTATCAGGTTTATAATGAAGAAGCGATTACTGCAGAATTTATGGACTTTATTCGAAGCGAAACAAATATAGAACTAATTGAATGTAAGGAAGCGATGACAGGAGAAGACTTTGGCTATATGCTAAAGGAAATTCCAGGATTTATGTTTTGGCTTGGTGTCAATTCTCCTTATGGCCTGCATCACAGCAAGCTGAATCCAGATGAAGGAGCATTAGAGACAGCTATTAATATGATTACTTCTTATTTACATTTTAAAGGAAATAAGAAATAATTCATAAGAAAAACCATCCTCATGCCTGTCTCTCATTAACAGACTGAGGATGGTTTTATTTGTCTATTTATTGCCTTTCTCCAATGCAAGAGTTGCTGGTGACGGCAGCTTGATTTCTTTATCGTCAATAGTTTCCTGCATTCTTTGACGGATCAGCCTTTCGATACCCCATTGCTCATTGTTAAGTGTTTTTGTAACGATACGGATGGTCAGGCTTGTGCTTGCAAAGGACTGAATGCCGATCACATTTGGACCGTCTGTGATAACATTGCTTTCCTCACGGATTTTGTCGCACTCTTCCTGAAATGTTTGCAAAACCTGCGGGATGTTATTGTCATTAGAAATGATGACATCCACAAGTGCTTGCATATCTCCGCGGGAATGGTTGCTCAATGTTTTAATTTCTCTGTTTGGAATAAAATGAAGGGTTCCATCTGCAGAGCGGAGCTGTGTCGTTCGTAGTCCTACCTGCTCAACTGTTCCTGAAAAGGTGCTAGTTGTAATGGAGTCCCCAACATCCAGCTGTTTTTCTAGTAGCAGAAAAAATCCTGTTACAATATCACTTACAAGACCTTGTGCTCCAAAACCGACAGCAAGACCAACTATTCCAGCACCAGCAAGGATAGCGGTAGCATCAATACCAAAAGTTTGGAGGACCGTGACAGCCAAAATAAAAATAAGAAGATAAGAAAGAATATTTTTGGTTAAACTTTCTAAAGTATAGGCACGTCCAGATGAAATGGCATGCTTTTTCGTATATGTCTCAAAAAGCTTTGAAATAAATACGACACTAATTTTTTTTATAATAAAATAGATACAAAAAATCAGCAGGAGCTTTAGCAGGATTAATCCTACACTTACAAGCAAGCCTGCATAATTGAAGTTTTCAAAATAATTTTGAATATCAGAAACACTGTTCATTTACTGCACGTCCTTTATTTATGTAATCCGAGTTAAAAGCTTTTTAACTTATTCCCTAATATAGCACAGATAAACGTATAAAGAGATACTCAGTTGGCAATATAGGTATTTTTCCCAATAGTGATAAAATTATTATTAATAATCATTAGCTAATTGAAGTTATTATTATGTAGCGTTGACGACAAAATATATAATAACTATAATAGGGAATATAACACAAATGCAGGATTTAACTTGATGTATTCTCAATTAAATCATTTTTCGGGAGGTAATTGGTAATGCCAGAACGGATGGTAGGCAAGCAAGCACCTAAATTTGAGATGGAAGCAGTTTTACCAAATAAAGAATTTGGTATAGTTAGCCTGGAAGAAAATATGAAAAACGATAAATGGTCCGTATTATTCTTTTATCCAATGGACTTCACATCTGTTTGTCCAACAGAAATTATCTCATTGTCAGACCGCTATGATGAATTTGAAGATCTTGATGCGGAGGTTATTGGTGTTTCTACAGATACCATTCACACACATTTAGCATGGATTAAAACGAATCGTAAAGAAAACGGTCTAGGTGAATTGAATTATCCTCTTGCAGCAGATACAAATCATGTAGTATCAAGAGAATATGGTGTTCTGATTGAAGAGGAAGGAATCGCGCTTCGTGGTCTGTTCATTATCAGCCCTGAAGGTGAATTAATGTATTCCGTTATTAATCATAACAATATTGGTCGCGACGTTGATGAAACATTGCGTGTTCTTCAAGCACTTCAAACTGGTGGACTTTGTCCTGTTAACTGGAAGCCAGGCCAAGCTACATTATAATTTGCAGACAAGGGGAACCTAACTAGTGAATTTTTAGTGTGATGGAAATAAGGGGGTAAAAAATGAAATTGCGTGAGCAAATGCCTGAATTGACAGGAGCCACAGCGTGGCTGAACGGAGAAGTAGCAAAAACCGACCTGCTTGGTGAAAAACCGACCTTAATTCATTTCTGGTCTATTAGTTGCTACTTATGTAAAGAATCTATGCCGCAAATTAATATTTTTAGAGATGAATACAGCGAAAAGCTGAATTTTATGGCGGTACATATGCCTAGATCAGAAGCAGATTTGAACGATGATAAGATAAAAGCAACTGCTGAAGAGCTTGGAATTACCCAGCCAATTTTTGTTGACGGAGAGCATAAATTGACAGAAGCATTCGAAAACGAATATGTGCCAGCATATTATGTTTTTGATAAGACAGGTCAGCTGAGACATTATCAAGCTGGCGGAAGCGGAATAAAGATGCTTGAAAAGCGGGTTAATAGAGTGCTTGATGATCAAGCAAATCCTGCTGAAAAAGAATAATAGCAAAGCTTGATAATGTGGCTAGAGACAATCTCAAATAGGAGGTTGTTTTTTTATGCTTAACTAAAATCAGCTCCCCTATAAACTTAGGTACTAAATTATGCAGTAAATAAAAAATAACTATTATTTCGAAAAATTTCTAAAATTATCTTCCAAAACCTGTAGATTAATATTTCGAAAACCGTTATATTAATAGTGCAACTTTTTTTGCTTTTAGCTTATCTCTGGGGTGCAATGATGTAGGTAGAGGGGGAGCAAGGTCTTGGAAACATTTCAAAAGTTAAAGTCTTACTATTTACCATTTAAGAAGTATTTTATTATTTCGATTCTTTTTTTAATTGTCGTAACAGGTATTACGGTTGTTTATCCGATTATACTGCAGCTCACAATTGATGAAGTTGTTTTAAAAGGTGAATATGGTTGGATACCGTATTTGGCTATCGGCTTTATTGCTGTCATGATTGTAAAAGGGATTGCGACTTACATTTACCAATATACAGGTGATATGTTTGGCATAAGCTCTGTCTATTTATTACGAAATGGACTATACAAAAAGCTGCAGTATCTGCCGTTTTCTTATTATGATAATGCAAAAACAGGCGATCTGATGTCAAGGCTTACTGCAGATGTCGAAGGGTTTCGGTTTTTTTTATCTGTAGGGTTTTCTGAGCTGATCCGGTTTGTGCTGTTGATTGCTGTCAGCTTTGCTGTTATGTTGAATTACTCTGTTTCATTAACATTGGTCACACTTGTGACGATTCCTTTTTTAGCTGTCGTTACATATAAGTTTGACAAAGCTGTCCATCCAGCATTCAGAGGAATAAGAAAGTCCTTTGGAGTTCTTAATACAAAGGTGCAAGAAAATATTAGCGGTATTAATACAGTGAAATCTCTATCAAGAGAGGATTTCGAAGTTGGAAAGTTTAATAAAGCAAACGGAGACTATAAAGATCAATATTTATTTACATCAAATATATGGTCTAAGTACTTTCCGTTAATGGAGTTTTTAGGAAATGTAAGCGTTTTGCTTTTGATTGCCTATGGTGGGTATTTGGTGATTAATGACAGTCTGCAGCCTGGCGAACTCGTTGCCTTTTATAGCTTGCTTGGCTATATTATGTGGCCAATCATGAACCTAGGCTTTGTCGTCAATCAGTTCTCGCAAGCTAAGGCTTCTGGAGAAAGACTGTTGGAAATTTTAGATAAAGATTATTTAATTGCAGATAAGTTAGGTGCTAAACATGCAGAGAAGCTTGAAGGGAAAGTAGAGTTTTGTGATGTAAGCCTTAAATATGCAACAAAAGAGGGCTTTGCACTTAATGAAATTAGTTTTAGCGCACATCCAGGCAAGACCATTGGTTTGATCGGCGGTACTGGATCTGGAAAAACTAGTATTACACAGCTGCTGACAAGATTTTATGAAGCATCAGACGGTGCTGTGCTTATTGACGGACATAATGTAGAGGAATATGAAATCGAATCACTTCGCGGCAATATCGGATTGGTGTCACAGGAATCGTTTTTATTTTCATCCTCCATAAAAAGCAATATAGCTTATGGCAAGCCTGAAAGTACGATGGAAGAAATTGTCCATGCCGCAAAGCTTGCTCAAGCACATGATTTTATTATGGAGCTGCCTGATGGGTATGACACAATGCTTGGTGAACGAGGCTTAGGGCTGTCTGGAGGCCAAAAGCAAAGGATTGCTATTGCTAGAGCTATTTGTATTAACCCAAGTATTCTTATTCTTGATGATGCCACAAGTGCTGTAGATATGCAGACAGAATTCACAATTCAAAAGGAATTAAATGCAATCATGGAAAATAAAACTACGTTTATAATTGCCCATCGTATTTCATCAATTAAACATGCTGATGAAATACTAGTCCTAGCTGACGGACATATCGTGGAAAGAGGCTGCCATGCGGAGCTGATTACTCAAAATGGTCCTTACCGGAGAATTTACGATATCCAGTTCAAAGATCAGAAAAAGATAATAAATGCGTAAGGAACAGGGGGGATAAAATGAGTAACCAAAAAAAGGAAAGCAAGGAAGCCCTAATTTTAAATAGGTTTAAATACACGACAGAAGAGGTAATTGAGAAACAATTTAACTGGAAGCAAATGTGGCGTTTACTTAGCTATATGAAACCATATCAAAAGAATCTGTTGCCATTGTCGATTATCTCGGTCCTTATCACGACAGCAGTTAGGCTTATTATTCCAATATTAATTGGTATTTACGTATTAGATCAAGCAATCATTAATAAGGATGGAGGTCAGCTGACAATATTAGTGTTGCTGATAGGGGCAATGTATGCGGCATCCTATGCAGCAAACTACTATCGTATTAAATGGATGAATACACTAGGTCAAAATGTTATTTATGATTTGCGTAAGCATCTTTTTACACATGTTCAAAAGCTGTCACACCGTTTTTTTGATGAACGGTCTGCAGGATCAATCCTAGTTAGAATTTTAAATGATATTAATTCTCTGCAAGAGCTGTTTACAAATGGTGTTATCAACTTATTAATGGATATTATCCTGCTGATTGGCATATTTGTTATTCTCCTTTCCTTAAGCCCTGAATTAGCATTAGCTGTATTAGTAATTATTCCAGTGATGTTCTTTATCTCAACAGCATTACGGCGGAAAATCAGGAAATCATGGCAATTAGTGAGACTGAAGCAATCAAAGCTTAACTCCCATCTAAATGAAAGCATTCAAGGAATAAGAGTTACACAGGCTTCTACACAGGAAAAGCCAAATATGATGTTTTTTAATGGGTTAAACAAAGAGAATTTTGATAGCTGGCAGAATGCGTCCAAACAAAATGCCATGTTCCGCCCATTTGTGGAAATAACAAATGCTATCGGAACAGCCGTGCTAATTTGGTATGGTGCTTACTTAATTCAGCATGGTATGACTATTGGAGTTTTTGTTTCCTTTGCCTTTTATTTAGGCATGTTTTGGGAACCAATCTCAAGGCTTGGTATGGTGTATAACCAGCTGCTGATGGGCATGGCATCATCAGAGCGGATTTTCGAGTTTTTAGATGAAAAACCTAATGTATCAGAAATAGATAATCCCGTTATTGTTCAGGAAATGAAGGGGCAGGTCTGTTTTAAAGGCGTTGAGTTCGCTTATACAAGCAAACGTAAGGCTTTAAATGGAGTCGATTTGACTATAGGAGCTGGCGAGACTGTTGCACTTGTTGGTCATACTGGCTCTGGAAAAACAACGATTGCCAATTTAATAAGCCGTTTTTATGATTCGACTAAAGGAGAAATTACGGTAGATGGAATTGACATAAAAAATATTTCGTTGCAATCATTACGTAAGCAAATTAGTATCGTCCTTCAGGATACATTTATTTTTTCTGGTACTATCATGGAGAATATTCGTTTTGGCAGGCCGGATGCAACGGATGAGGAAGTGATTGCTTCGGCAAAAGCGATTGGTGCACATACCTTTATTGAGGCACTTCCAAACAAGTATCGAACAGAGGTAGAAGAGCGGGGGAATATTCTATCTGTTGGGCAAAGACAGCTATTATCCTTTTCGAGAGCTTTATTGGCAAATCCGCGCATACTGATATTAGATGAGGCGACAGCGAGTATTGATACAGAGACAGAACTTAAGATTCAAGAAGCATTGCGAACGCTACTTAAGGGCAGGACTGCAATTATGATTGCACACAGGCTGTCAACGATAAGAGATGCTGATAAGATAGTTGTTCTCGACCATGGCAGTATAATGGAGGAAGGGTCACATGATCAGTTAATGGAGCAAAAGGGTATTTATTATCACTTGGTAGAAGCGCAGTTTAAAATGCTTAATGCTATATAGCTTTGTAAAACACTGTCTTGCTTGTTAAAGATGGTGTTTTTTGTTTCTTTTTCTAGTATTGGTCTTGCTGGCAAATTGCGAGCTATTCCTTTATTATTATAAAATAAGGTAATAACACTGGAGGAAATACATGAAGAAGGAATTTGCAGTAATCGGTCTTGGCCGTTTTGGCGGTAGCATATGTAAGGAATTGATGGAACTAGGCATGGAAGTGATGGTCATTGACAAAAATGAGGAGCGTGTCAATGAGTATGCTAATATTGTGTCACATGCAGTTGTGGGAAACTCAGTGGATGAAAATGTGCTCAAGAGCCTCGGAATAAGGAACTTTGAGCATGTTATTGTGGCAATAGGTGACGATATTCAAGCGAGCATATTAACGACACTGATTCTAAAAGAAATGGGTGTAAATAATATTACTGTTAAGGCACAAAATGATTATCATGAGAAAGTGCTGAAAAAAATCGGTGCAGATTCCATTATCCATCCTGAAAGGGATATGGGAAAAAGAATTGCCCACAATATCGTGTCAAATAACGTTCTTGACTATCTGGAGCTTTCTGATGAGCATAGTATTGTCGAAATCAAAGCAAGCAATCGTTTAGCAGGGCGTACAATGGTCGATTTAGACATACGGGCAAGGTATGGAATAACAATTGTGGCCATTAAAAGAGAAAATGATATTATTGTTTCGCCGCAAGCGAATGAGCCGATTGAAGAGAAAGATATCCTGATTGTTATAGGTGCGGATTCTGATATTAATCGATTTGAAAAGAAAGTGATGTCATAAAGAAAAGGCTCAGCAGCTGCTGAGCCTTTTGTTGTTTATTAAACTTCCATGATGATAGGAAGTATCATCGGTCTTCTTTTTGTTTTTTCATATAAGAATGGAGAAAGTGTATCGATAATCTCATTCTTAATTTCAGACCATTGTGTAGTTTTACGCTCCATAACTTTGTTCAGATGTTTATTAATTAATGATTGAGCATCATTTATTAAATCACCTGATTCACGCATATACACAAATCCTCTTGAGATAAGGTCAGGTCCAGCAGAAATCTTAAAGTCTTTCATGTTGATGCTGACAACAACAACAACAAGTCCTTCTTCTGACAAGATGCGGCGGTCGCGTAATACAATATTGCCGATATCGCCAATTCCGCTGCCGTCAATATAAACGGAACCAGAAGGGATTTTTCCTGCAACTTGTGCTGTATCACTTGATAGAGCCAATACTTCGCCATTGTCCATAATAAAGCAATTTTCTTCTTCCACACCGCAATCAATTGCCGTTTGTGTATGGATTTTTTGCATTCTGAATTCTCCGTGAATAGGCATGAAGAATTTCGGCTTAATTAATCGGAGCATAAGCTTTTGCTCTTGCTGTCCGCCGTGACCAGATGTATGAATATTATTTAAAGGTCCGTGAATAACTTCGGCACCAGCACGGTAAAGCTGATTAATTGTTTTATTAACACTTAATGTATTACCAGGAATCGGCGAAGACGAGAAGACAACTGTATCTCCAGGGATAATTTGAATTTGGCGATGTGTGCCGTTTGCAATTCTGGACATTGCTGCCATCGGTTCTCCTTGGCTTCCTGTACAAAGAATCGTTACTTGATTTGCAGGTAAACGATTAATTTGATGTGGTTCAATAAACGTTTCTTTCGGTGCTTTAATAAATCCAAGATCAAGCCCAATATTAATGGCCGCTTCCATGCTTCGTCCAAATACGGCAACCTTACGTCCGAATTCTACCGCAGCATCTGTGACTTGCTGAAGTCTGTATATATTAGAAGCGAAAGTAGCGAAAATAAGACGTCCGTCCGCTTTTCTGAAAATATCTTGGATGCTTTCACCGACTTTTCGTTCAGACATAGTGAAGTTAGGCACTTCACTGTTTGTGCTGTCAGAAAGGAGACAAAGCACTCCTTCTTTTCCGATCTCCGCCATCTTCGTCAAGTTCGCAGGCTCGCCAACAGGTGTGAAGTCAAATTTGAAATCTCCTGTATGAACAATTTGGCCTGGAGGAGTCTTGACAACAACACCGTATGAATCAGGAATACTATGTGTTGTTTTAAAGAAGGAAACAGATGTTTTTCTAAATTTAATGACATCATCTTCTTTAATTTCGTGCATGGTTGTTTGTCTTAACAATCCATGTTCTTCTAGCTTGTTGCGCACAAGCGCAAGTGCGAGCTTTCCGCCATATAGAGGGATATTTACTTGTCTTAACAGGTAAGGAATGCCTCCGATATGGTCTTCATGTCCGTGTGTGATAAATAAACCTTTAATTTTATCTGCATTTTTTACAAGGAAACTATAATCAGGTATCACATAATCGATACCAAGGAGCTCGTCCTCCGGAAACTTGATTCCTGCATCGATTAAAATGATCTCATCTTGGAATTGCACACCGTATGTGTTTTTTCCGATTTCCCCTAGTCCTCCTAGAGCAAATACAGCTGTTTGATCGTTTTTAACAAATTTCATTATTCAATCTCCAATACTCTAAAATCTTCATTTTGTTTTTCGTAATCTAAAAATGCTCCATCTACAGGGCATACAAATTCAATATTATAAGGTTTTTCCCCTAGTTTAGTCCGGACATCTCTTTCTGATACGCCTTCTACGTATATTGTTTTTGTTTTTTCTCTTACTGGTACCTCTGTTTTTAATTCTTGGTAGTAAACTTTGTAGACCATGTGAATCGCTCCTTAAAAATAGTATCTAATTTATATTATATAAAAAATTAACATGTTTTTCATGTATTTCTATATAGAAATCGCTTTATTGTAAAGATATGTAAGCTTTTTGTGTTAAAAATATGGATTTATTGCAAGTGCTCCTAAATCCAGATAATCGTATAATAGCATACTATTCCAAAAATAATAAGTTTTCGAGGGGGTATACGGTACACTTTTCTAAAATAAACAAAAGGCCCAACACTCTGGCAATCTACATGCACATACATACCCTAAAAAGGCACTTTATATGCGTGTTGGCAAAATGAGGTCAGACCCTAATGGAACAATCGGTTATGTTTTAAGCAATTGTTTTTTTACGCAACAAATCTTTCCACTGTCTACGAAGCTTTTGACGAAGCTTTTTTAACATAGTGGATCATCTCCTTACTTCCTATTTTAAACCATTCTTGTACAAAGTAAAGCTTTCCTTTGATTATATGGTGTATTTTGTCCTGAAACGAGAAAATTATGTTATTTAGAAGATATAAAGGTGGGAAATTCATTTGTACTTATACTGTTAGTATATGTAACACTAGCAATGTTTCTTACATATAATAGAAGTTTTAGAAAAATAGGCGAACAGTGGATGCAAGCAAAATAACCTTCTGTCGCTAATCTGAAAGGTGAAAACAGCAAAAAAACCCGAACTTTTCACATAAGAAGTTCGGGTTCTTTGAATTCTGTAAAATATCATCTATCTATTGGTATGGCATTCTCGACAGGTGTATACGGTGCTTCTGTATTTATATGATCATAGAACATGACACCATTCAAATGGTCAATTTCATGTTGGAAAATGATAGCCATAAGCCCTTTGAGCCTTAGCTTTACTTCATTGTTATCAAGATCAATTCCTTTAACAGTGATTCTTGCATTTCTAGGTACAAAACCAGGTATTGCTTCATCAACTGACAAGCAGCCTTCCCCGCCAGTCAAATAAGATTTTTCAATGGAATGGCTGAGAATCTTAGGGTTAAACAAGGCGTAGCTGAATTGCTTTCCGTTTTCGTCCTTTGCATGGACAGCAATCATACGCTTCGGTACATTAATTTGTGGTGCTGCTAAGCCCACTCCGCCTCTAAGCTCATATTTTTCCGCTTTTTCCGGGTCTTGGCTGTTTATTAAATATTCCATCATGCTTTCTAATATTTGTTTGTCTTCCTTGCTTGCAGGAATGGATACCTCTTCCGCTACTTTACGTAATGTCGGATGACCGTCGCGAATGATGTCCTTCATCGTTATCAAACAGATCACTTCCTTTTTGCTTCTACATTATGATTAAATACGATACTAAGTCTAACAGACAAATTATAAAAAGTTAATCCTTAGCATGTCTTCTAAAAACAATAGTGGAAAAATAAAATACTAGAATTAGTAATATAAAAGAAGAGATGTGAATAGTTTTTAATAGACATATTATTTGTGGTAGAAGTGAAATTTGCTCACTTGTTTCACAAATGGCAGAATAGAGTGGTTATACAAAAAATACAACAAAACAACAATAGATTTGCGGTTTTAAGAAGAGAGAGTGAGGAGGATATCATTGAAAACAGCAAAAAGACTAGCAGCAGCAGTACTTATCATTTTAATTATAACCAGCTTGTCCGCTTGCAAGGGCTTTGAGTCACCAGGGGAAAAGATGCATGAAAGGCTGGAGGATGTAGTAGAACTAGAGAGTGAGTTCGAAAAACAGCAGGATCCGCTAGTTAAACTAGAAAAAAACGAACAAGAGATATATGCTAAAATCATTTCCTTAGGACTTGAGAAAATGGATGAAATAAAAACTCTATCAGATGAAGCGCTTGCCTCTGTTGCCAAAAGGAAGGAATACATGGATAAAGAGGAAGAAAGCATTCAAGAATCAAAGGAAGCCTTTGAGAAGGTTAAACCGATTATGGAAGAGATGGACGGCGAAGGTGAAACAGAATTAAAAAAACAAGCTGAAAAACTATACGATGTGATGATGGACAGATATGAGGTTCACGACAAACTGTATGACAACTATACGACTGGTTTGAAGTATGATAATGAGCTTTATGAAATGTTTAAAAACAAGGATGTAAAGATAGATGCACTGGAAGAACAAATTCAAAAGATCAATGAGGTTTATCAGAAGGTGCTCGATAATAATGAAGAATTTAATAAATTAACGAAGCAATACAATGACTTAAAAATAGATTTCTACGAAAAAGCTGGTGTGGAAGTAAAAGTGGAAGATAAACAGGCGGAATAAATTATTCAGCGTCCGAGTGGTATTGCTGTCTTAAAGGACAAATGATGTATATTCATTTGTCTATATGGGCAATCATTACACTAGGGCGCTTTTTATTTATACATACGTTTTTTGCAGGTTGCTTTCGACAAAATTTTAGGCTGGAAAAAAATGTTGATATTATAATACAGATTCCGTTAGTGATATTTTTATAGTACAGATATAAAACAGCTGATAATACAGTTTGTTTAATTTTTTTTTACAAAAATAAAAAAATACACAAAAAACATAGTACTTTAAGATTGACGGATAATAATTATGTATATTAAACTTATACATGTATTAAAAAGTTGTATTAATATATCTTATCGTACTTATTGATACAGAACATACGGATACCGAATTATTTATAAAGACGTTTTTTCTAGCGGTTTTTGTGGAAAACTGTATAAGTATGGTTTTTTTTAGGTTGCTAAAAAAGTGTGGATGATAGACTAGAAAGCGCTGTCTAACTAGATATACCACACTCATTACCATGAAACAACGAAGGAAATACGTTAGATTATCGATACGTCTTTTTAAAAAGAAAGGAAAGGGTGGCTTTAATGGCTTCTAAAACAAAGAAGGCTCAATTAGATGTGCAAGCACAGCTTGAACAAGTAGAAAACCAATTTCAAACACTTCAGATCCTAAATGAAGAGGGCGAAGTTGTAAATGAATCTGCAATGCCTGATTTAAGCGATGAGCAATTACAAGAATTGATGACTCGCATGGTATACACTCGTATTCTTGACCAACGTTCTATTTCTCTTAACAGACAAGGTCGTCTTGGTTTCTATGCACCGACTGCAGGTCAAGAAGCATCTCAGTTAGCTTCACAATTTGCATTGGAGAAAGAGGATTTCATTCTTCCAGGATATCGTGATGTTCCACAGTTAATCTGGCACGGACTTCCTTTATACCAAGCATTCTTATTCTCTCGCGGACATTTCAAAGGTAACCAAATGCCTGAAGGTGTTAACGTAATTTCACCACAAATCATCATTGGTGCACAATACATCCAAACTGCTGGTGTAGCACTTGGGATGAAAAAACGCGGAGCAAAATCAGTAGCAATCACTTACACAGGTGATGGCGGTGCTTCACAAGGTGACTTCTATGAAGGAATCAACTTTGCTGGTGCATTCAAGGCTCCTGCAATCTTTATTGTACAAAACAACCGTTTCGCAATCTCTACTCCTGTTGAGAAGCAATCTGCTGCAAAAACAATTGCACAAAAAGCAGTTGCAGCAGGTATCCCAGGTATCCAAGTAGACGGTATGGACCCATTAGCTGTTTATGCTGCTGTTAAAGATGCTCGTGATAGAGCTGTTAATGGTGAAGGTCCTACATTGATCGAAACACTTACTTATAGATATGGTCCACATACAATGGCTGGAGATGACCCAACACGCTACCGTACTTCAGAGTTAGACAGCGAGTGGGAAAAGAAAGATCCATTGGTTCGCTTCCGTAAATTCCTAGAAAACAAAGGAATCTGGAACGAAGAAAAAGAAAACGAAGTAATCGCTCGTGCTAAAGACGAAATTAAAGAAGCAATCAAACTTGCTGATGCTGAACCACAGCAAAAAGTTACTGACTTGATCAACAACATGTTTGAAGAGCTTCCAAATAACTTGAAAGAACAATATGAAATCTATGCTGCAAAGGAGTCGAAATAAGCCATGGCGCAAATGACAATGATCCAAGCAATCACTGATGCGTTACGCACAGAATTACGTAATGATCCGAATGTTTTAGTATTCGGTGAAGACGTTGGTGTTAACGGCGGTGTATTCCGTGCAACGGAAGGACTTCAAAAAGAATTCGGCGAAGATCGTGTATTCGATACTCCGCTAGCTGAATCAGGTATTGGTGGTTTGGCAGTAGGTCTTGGACTTCAAGGCTTCCGCCCAGTTCCAGAAATCCAATTCTTTGGTTTCGTTTACGAAGTAATGGACAGCATCAACGGACAAATGGCGCGTATGCGTTACCGTTCAGGTGGACGCTACAACTCACCTGTTACAATCCGTTCTCCATTCGGTGGCGGTGTTCATACTCCTGAGCTTCACTCTGACAGCTTAGAAGCACTTGTAACAACTCAACCTGGTTTGAAAGTTGTTGTTCCATCAACACCTTACGATGCAAAAGGTCTATTGATTGCTGCAATCAGAGACAATGACCCAGTTGTATTCCTTGAGCATTTGAAATTATACCGTTCATTCCGTGAAGAGGTACCTGAAGAAGCGTACACAATCGAAATCGGTAAAGCAGATGTTAAACGTGAAGGTAAAGACCTTTCATTGATCGCTTACGGTGCAATGGTTCACGAATCAATCAAAGCTGCTGAAGAGTTAGAAAAAGAAGGATACTCTGTAGAGGTTGTTGACTTGCGTACAATCAGCCCATTGGATGTTGAAACAATCGTTGCTTCTGTTGAAAAAACAGGAAGAGCTGTTGTTGTTCAAGAGGCACAAAGACAAGCTGGTATCGCAGCAAATGTTATCGCAGAAATCAACGAGCGCGCTATTCTTAGCTTAGAAGCTCCAGTATTGCGTGTAGCTGCTCCTGATACTGTTTATGCATTTACACAAGCTGAGAACATTTGGCTTCCAAATTACAAAGATATCATTGAAACAGCTAAAAAAGTCCTTACTTTCTAATAAATTAGTTATTAGTCAGGGATAATAAAAAGCAACGAAATAACGGAAATGTAGGAGGTTGAATTACTTTGTCTTTTCAATTCAGATTACCGGATATCGGTGAAGGTATCCACGAAGGTGAAATCGTAAAATGGTTTGTTAAACCAGGCGATAAAGTTCAAGAAGACGACGTTTTGTGTGAAGTACAAAACGATAAAGCAGTAGTAGAAATTCCGTCTCCAGTTGACGGTACAGTTGAAGAAGTTCTTGTAGAAGAAGGTACAGTAGCAGTTGTTGGTGATATCCTAATCACTTTTGACGCTCCTGGCTATGAGGATATTCAATTCAAGGGCGACCATGGTCATGACGCTCCTAAAGAAGAAGCTAAAACAGAAGCACAAGTACAAGGCACAGCGGAAGCTGGCGATGCGGTTGCTAAAGAACCTGTTCAAACTCCTGCAGCTGCAGAAGAAGTGGATCCAAGCAGACGTATTATCGCAATGCCATCTGTACGTAAATTTGCTCGTGATAAAGGTGTGGACATCCGCACAGTATCTGGTACTGGCAAAAACGGTCGTATCTCTAAAGAAGATATCGAAGCATTCTTGAACGGTGGAGCTGCGGCACCTGCTGCAACAGAAGCTGCTGAAGCTACTCCAGCTGCTGAACAAGAAGCACCAAAACCACTTGCGATTCCAGAAGGCGACTTCCCAGAAACTCGCGAAAAAATGAGCGGTATCAGAAAAGCAATCGCTAAAGCGATGGTTAATTCTAAGCATACAGCTCCACACGTAACACTTATGGATGAAGTTGAAGTTTCAAACCTTGTTGCTCACCGTAAGAAATATAAAGAAGTTGCTGCTGCTAAAGGCATTAAGTTAACGTTCTTGCCATATGTTGTTAAAGCATTGACAAGCGCATTAAAAGAATTCCCAGCACTTAACACTTCTTTAGATGATGCTACAAGTGAAATCGTTCATAAGCACTACTACAACATCGGTATCGCTGCTGATACTGAAAAAGGACTTCTAGTTCCTGTTGTTAAAAATGCTGATCGTAAAGGAATTTTCAATATTTCTAACGAAATTAATGAACTTGCTGGTAAAGCTAGAGACGGTAAACTAGCTCCAACGGAAATGAAAGGTGCTTCTTGCACAATTTCAAACATTGGATCAGCTGGCGGACAATGGTTCACTCCAGTTATTAACCACCCAGAAGTGGCTATTCTTGGAATTGGACGTATTGCAGAAAAAGCGATCGTTAAAGACGGCGAAATCGTTGCTGCACCAGTATTAGCTCTTTCTCTAAGCTTCGATCACCGCATGATCGATGGAGCTACTGCTCAAAATGCAATGAATCACATTAAACGTTTGTTGAACGATCCAGAACTATTGTTAATGGAGGCGTAAAAACATGGTAGTTGGAGATTTTCCTATTGAAACAGATACTATAGTCATTGGTGCAGGCCCTGGTGGTTATGTAGCTGCAATTCGTGCGGCACAACTAGGACAAAAAGTAACAATCGTTGAAAAAAATGTATTGGGCGGAGTTTGCTTAAACGTAGGCTGTATCCCATCTAAAGCATTAATCACAGCAGGTCATCGTTTTGAGACTGCTAAGCATTCTGACGATATTGGGATTACTGCTGAAAATGTAAAAGTAGATTTCTCAAAAGTTCAAGAGTGGAAAGCAAGTGTTGTTAACAAGCTTACTGGCGGTGTAGAAGGTCTTCTTAAAGGAAACAAAGTTGACATCGCTTATGGCGAAGCATACTTCGTTGATGCTAACACACTTAAAGTTATGGATGATAAGTCATCTCAAACTTACACTTTCAAAAATGCAATTATTGCAACTGGATCTCGTCCAATTGAAATTCCTGCATTCAAATACTCTAAACGTGTTCTAGATTCTACTGGTGCACTTTCTCTACAAGAAATTCCAGAGAAAATCGTTGTTATCGGTGGAGGTTATGTAGGTACTGAGCTTGGTGGAGCATACGCAAGCTTTGGAACTCAAGTAACTATTCTAGAAGGTGCTGACGATATCCTTAACGGTTTCGAAAAGCAAATGTCTTCATTGGTAGTTCGCAACTTGAAGAAAAAAGGTGCGGAAATCATTACAAAAGCAATGGCTAAAGGTGTCGAAGAAACTGACACTGGCGTTACTGTAACATATGAAGCTAAAGGTCAAGAACAAAAGATCGAAGCTGACTATGTATTCGTAATGGTTGGAAGAAAACCAAACACAGACGAACTTGGTCTTGAACAAGTAGGAATTGAGCTTGCTGAACGCGGACTTATCAAAACTGATAAGCAATGCAGAACTACTGTAAGCAATATCTTTGCAATCGGTGATATCATTGAAGGACCACCACTTGCACATAAAGCTTCTTACGAAGGTAAAATTGCTGCAGAAGTAATCGGTGGCCACAATTCTGAAATCGATTATCTTGGTATTCCTGCTGTTGTATTCGCTGAGCCAGAATTGGCTACAGTTGGACACACAGAAGCTTCTGCTAAAGAAGCTGGAATTCAAGTGACAGCTGCTAAATTCCCATTCGCTGCTAACGGTCGTGCACTTGCACTTAACCAAAGCGAAGGTTTCATGAAGCTTGTTACTCGTAAAGAGGATGGCTTAGTAATCGGTGCTCAAATTGCTGGAGCTAACGCTTCTGACATGATCGCTGAACTTGGCTTGGCAATTGAAGCAGGTATGACTGCTGAAGACTTGGCAATGACTATCCACGCTCACCCAACATTGGGAGAGATCACGATGGAAGCTGCTGAAGTTGCAATTGGTAGCCCAATTCACATCATTAAGTAATATTAGAAAAAACCTCTCTTTAAGAGAGGTTTTTTTTGTTTTCTACGGATACTTCACTTGCCTAATTTGGATGGAATAAAGTTTTATGGGAATTCTATAATGGGAGTAAGACATTACTCAGTTAATTAGGGCATGATTAAGGAGGACATGCATAAATATAGTTATATGACTTGTTACATAAAAAACATAAAAAAGGTGGTGTTTTCCTTGAAGATCTATACGACGATTTTATTACAGCTGATGCTGTGGAGTGGATATTCAATCATTGAATGGCTGTCTGAACATGATCTTTTCGTTTATAAGTTAGTAATGTTTGGCGTGTTTTTGTATTTGGCTGTTATCCTAGGTAATTATGTCATACGGTCTCAAAGGAAAACAATGCTTGCGACAGCCATTAGCCTTTCCATATATGGCTCCTTCCAAATGATTATGACCATCATAGCGGTTGTTTAAGGAAGAATAGGAGGAGATAACGTAATCCTATTTAAAGTCGATTTTAGAGCTGTATAACAGTCACTATGGATGTTTAGTTCACTATATATCAAACTTAGCGCAAAATAATATAAACTAAGCATTAATTTCATTGCACTCCAGACGCACTTATTTCTATTTCCTGCAGGAGTCTTAGTATCCACAGCTTTATTCCACTAACGGTTTTATTATCTTAATTACTTAAATCAGCAAATAAAAAAAACAAACTATTATGCGACAGTTTATTGAAATACGCATAATAGTTCAGTTAGCTTAGACCGTTAAACTTTAGTCTTATCAGTTCAAATTTATAGAGAAACTACATTAAGATAGTGGGTAATTGCTTCATATTATTTTAAAATCTGTTTATAAACCGGTAGTAAACAGTTTATATAGAGCTATAGCTAAAATAAAAAATTAAAGCTCGTCGTCTTTTTTCCCTTTTTTCCGGCCATTTCTATCAATTGCTTTTTTACTATAGCTTGCTACAACAGTATAAACACTGAATATTAACAAGAAATAGCAGAGTAATGTGAACAGGAAGGGTATTATGTGAAACTTTGTTTCTGTTTCAAGAGGGGATATAAAGCTGAATTCAGCAGGATATTCATTTTCCTTTTCAGGTAATTGCACCTTTTGTTCAGCAAAAGGGATAGGTCCACCGAAAGTTAGTGTATCCTTCTGTTCTAATGGTTTTTTTTCTAAGTAATTATGAAAGACAAATGGGGAGCATAAGCTAACAATGATACTGATGATTAAAACATATATAACTCTCTTCAATATATAAATCTCCTATCTATATTCTTCCTTTATAACAAACGTATACGGATGCTTTTTTTAAGAGCATCCGTACATTTCTATGCCAGCTGCTATTAGCGGATGGCTTTATGTTCTTTTATGACACGCAGTTTTTTGAAATCATAATCCTCAGGTCCCTGTACTGGAAGTCCAGCTTCCATGTTTTTGCGAATATACTCCAAATTGTCCTCTGAAATGATCTCACCAGGAATGAAAATCGGAATTCCTGGAGGATATACCATGATAAACTCTGCGATAACCCGTCCCACAGAATCATCAAAGTCGACAAGCTCCGTTTCAGAATAAAAAGCATCGCGTGGTGTAACGGCAAGCAAAGGAATATTAGGGAGCATTACTTGTGCTTCCACCTTGCCTGCTTTATCTTGAAATTCCTTTGCAAGGTCTCCTAAAGCATGTATAAGTGTATCTGCCTCTTTTTCTGTATCTCCAGGTGTTACAATACAAAGGATATTGTATAAATCAGACATCTCTACTTCTATATTATAATGCTTACGGAGCCATTCTTCCACAGCATGACCTGTCAAACCTAAATCCTTCACAGAAATAACTAGTTTTGTCGGATCGAAGTCATAAGCCATGGAGGAGCCAACGATATCTTCGCCTAAGCAATATAGATGCTCAATGTCATTCACTCGTCTGCGAATGGTTTGCGCAAGCTCAATAGTATTATCAAGAAGCTTCTTGCCTTCTGTTGCTAAACGTTTCCTTGCCACATCAAGAGATGCGAGCAATAAGTATGATGTGCTCGTTGTAGTAAGCATGCTCATGATTGCTTGAACGCGCTTATAATTAACAAGATTGCCCCTCATGTTCAGAATGGAGCTTTGTGTCATTGATCCGCCTAGCTTATGCACACTTGTTGCAGCTATATCTGCACCTGCCTGCATAGCTGACATCGGGAGATCCTCATGGAAGTGGATATGGACGCCATGAGCCTCATCGACCAGTACTGGTATATTATAAGAATGTGCTAAGTCCACAATTTTTTTCAAGTCTGCAGCAATGCCAAAGTAAGTAGGGTTTATCACTAATAAACCTTTTGCATCTGGATGTAAATCTAGGGCATGCTGAACAGCTTCCACTGTTATACCGTGCGAAATGCCAAGCTCTTTATCCACTTCAGGGTGGATGAATATTGGAATAGCACCAGCAAAAACAATGGCAGACATAATAGATTTATGAACATTTCTTGGTACGATTATTTTATCTCCTGGACCACAAACGCTCATAATCATGGTCATGATGGCGCCGCTGGTTCCTTGTACCGAGAAAAAGGTATAATCAGCACCAAATGCTTCCGCTGCCAATTTTTGCGCTTGTTTAATAATTCCTTTCGGTTGATGAAGATCATCAAGTGGACCAATGTTTATTAAATCGATAGAGAGAGCATTTTCTCCGATAAATTCTCTAAACTCAGGATCCATTCCATTTCCTTTTTTATGTCCAGGAATATGAAACTGAACAGGATTTTTTTTTGCATGTTCCAATAAACCGTGGTATAACGGTGTTTCGTATTGTGACAATTTATTACCACACCTCTTTAAGTTAGTATTTTGTTTGCCGTTTTCATAACGGATTTTGATCCTCCTAAAAATAGAAGTTTTTTCACTGTTTGTAAAAACAATGGGATATTTGGTTTTACCCTATAAAACTTATTAAAATCAGAAAACAAAAGAATTATAGCACTTTTTATTTTCTTTGCATACAATTAGTTTTAACTATAAAGAGAAGAATTATTGTAAGGATTTCATAAATAATAAATAATGGCCGACCAAACCTTGTTATGAACGGGCATTTTACATAGAAAAAACGGTTATTTCCATCATAAAACATTGATAATACAGATGTTAAACGGGCATTTTACATTTTAGTTTCATTCCTCTAAAATAGGGCAAAGAACCAGTAAATTATTATAGAAAGTTGAGAGAGTAAATATGGAATACCAATACCCAATAGATATTGATTGGACCACAGAAGAAATTGTCGACGTCGTAAAGTTTTTTGAATGTATAGAATTGGCTTATGAAAAGGGCATTGAAAAAGATGCACTTATGGAGCAATATAAGGTTTTCAAAAAAATTGTTCCTGGTAAAGCTCAAGAGAAGAATATATGTGATGAATTTGAGGAAAGCAGCGGCTATTCTACATACCGCACTATAAAAAAGGCAAAGGAAGCAGAGGCAGGAGCAAAAATAAAAATGCCTTAAAGCTAATAAAAAGAGGAAGAAAAACAAATTGTTTTTCTTCCTCTTTTTATTATATGGACAGTTTATAGAAAGGCAGTAATGTTTCGTATGTGCTTTCCACCAATTCAGCAAACCTTTGTCCGTCTTTTAAGATTGGATCATTTGCAGCGATTTGTTTTCCAACAAGGAATTCAGCCTTTTTAACATCTCTAAACCTTACTAAAGTTTTATCCAAGTCGATTTCCGTAATAGGGGAGGACTCTTTTTTCATATGGTCCATCGATACAACGAAATCCTTAGGAATAGCAGTTGAAAACAGATCGATGTTTTCCAAAAATGTATTGGCAATGCTGCTTTTGTGCGGCAGCTCATAAATATAAGCAAGCCATATAAACACATGGTCATCAAATAATCCTAGCTGAAAATGAGGATGCTGCTTATAACCGCGTTTATTTCCGGCAATTGCAAGCCAAGTATCTTTTGGCGGGTTAACAGTGCGGCGTGCGTGTTTGGCAATATGCAGATACATTTCGCTGCCTATTTTTGCAGACAGGCTGTCTGTCAGCTCCTGTCCAATTTCTTTGAATTTAGGCTGGATACGAGTTTGGATTGCTTCCATTCTTTCTTCCAATCCATCTATTGTAAATGTCTCGAAATCATTTTGATTAAAACCGTCAAATTTCATTGTTCTTCTTGAAACTCCTTTGCTCGTTTATATCTTATCAATTAGGGTAAACAGATTGTAGTAGGGAAGCAGCTTAGTTAGAGAGCGAGCGTTGTAAGTACTTACTAACTGCTCTTTATCAGCTTTTCTTATCCATCTTTCTGTTTATTTGAAAACCTGCTGTTTGTACCACTTATTCGTATTTTAGCATACATATTGCTGCTGGAGAAAGATTTTGGACTGGGGCTAGGTTATAGCACATATTTGTTCCAATGATAAGGAGAGCGACATAATATATAAGAAATAAAAGATTCAAAGTCGATGAAAGGGGTGTACTGTCCAGTGAAACAATTAATAAATTCATCTAAAAAAAATAAACTTGAAAATGAGAAAAAAGCCGTTTTGAGATTAGAGATGGATTATGAGCTTGCTACATTATTTGATGCAATCAATGAAAACAATGAAATGCAAAAGAAAGCTAGCAAACAAAAGCTTGAAAAGATTAGACAGGAGCTTCTGAGACTTAAGGCACTATAAAACACCATTTAAAAATCATAAATAAAACCCTTCTCCCGGTTTTATTTATGATTTTTTCGTTTTTAGCTTTTATTGGAATTTATTTCTTCATGCATGATAAAATAGCGATAAGCAAAAATAAAAGAAAAGCATGCGGGTTTGGTAAGTTGTTAAAAAATTTATGATGGTTTGTTACTAAATGAGAAGGATGAGTTGGATGACAAATTGGCAAGAAGTCGATACATATGCGAAACTTTGGATTAAAGAAGCTGGAGAGAGAATCAAGAAGTCCTTTTCCGAAGACTTCGTTGTTGAAACAAAGTCTAATAAGAATGATTTGGTGACGGAAATAGATAAAGGAACAGAACAATACTTTATAACTAAAATTAAAGAAGTGTATCCAGATCATCATATTCTCGGAGAAGAAGGTATGTCTTCAAGGGTGGAGAATCTTGAAGGGGTTGTTTGGATTATTGATCCGATTGATGGAACAATGAATTTTGTCCATATGCAAAGAGATTTTGCCGTATCTATTGGAATCTATGAGAATGGAGTCGGTCAAATTGGTCTCATTTATGATGTTGTCGCAGACGAGCTATACCACGTCAAAAAAGGACATGGTGTATATATGAACGAAACGAAATTGAAGCCGTTAGTTCCTGTTAAAGTAGAAGAGGCAATCATCGGTTTAAATGCAACATGGGTAACGGAGAACAAAAGAATCGACCCGAAGTATCTTTCCCCCTTAACGAAGGATGCAAGAGGCACTCGTTCTTTTGGATCAGCTTGTCTGGAGCTTGCCTATATAGCGGCAGGGCGAATGGATGCATATATAACGCTTAGACTGTCTCCATGGGATTACGCAGCAGGGAAGATAATGGTCGAAGAGCTTGGTGGAAAAGTAACAAGTCTTCGAAATGAAGAGCTCGATATGCTTACACAAAATTCATTTTTTGCATCTAAACCAGAACTGCATGAAGAGATACTCCATAAATATTTGCAAAATGGACAATGGTAAGACAGCAATTCTTTGCTGTCTTTTTCATTTGTGAAAAATGTTTCCGTTTACATACGATTTTTTGTTAATTTTTTTTATTAAAGCGAAAAACACTTTAGGTTTATCACATTTTCTATGGTATAATGACTCAGTTATAATGTGTAAACTAATGATAAACGAGATAGACATTTCAGGTAGGAGTGAAATTTTTGAAGATTAGAGAAGATATTCGTAATATCGCTATTATTGCCCACGTTGACCATGGGAAAACAACACTAGTTGACCAGTTGTTAAAACAATCTGGTACATTTCGTACAAATGAACATGTAGATGAGCGTGCAATGGATTCAAACGATTTAGAAAGAGAACGCGGTATTACAATCCTTGCAAAAAATACTGCAATTCAATATAAAGATACACGAATCAACATCTTGGATACACCAGGACATGCTGACTTCGGTGGAGAAGTAGAACGTATCATGAAAATGGTTGACGGTGTACTTCTTGTTGTCGATGCATATGAAGGCTGTATGCCACAAACACGTTTCGTGCTTAAGAAAGCTCTTGAGCAAAACTTAACACCAATCGTTGTTGTTAACAAAATTGACCGTGATTTCGCACGTCCAACAGAAGTTATCGACGAAGTGCTTGACTTGTTCATCGAGCTTGATGCATCAGAAGAGCAACTTGAGTTCCCAGTTATTTATGCTTCTGCTATTAACGGAACTGCAAGCACAAATCACGAGAAACAAGATGAAAACATGCAATCATTATATGATGCAGTTGTTGAACATATTCCAGCTCCAATTGATAACAGAGATGAGCCGCTTCAATTCCAAGTATCTCTTCTTGACTATAATGACTATGTTGGACGTATCGGAATTGGCCGTGTATTCCGCGGAACAATGAAAGTAGGTCAACAAGTTGCTTTAATGAAGCTTGATGGATCTGTAAAACAATTCCGTGTAACGAAAATTTTTGGTTTCTTCGGTCTGAAAAGACAAGAAGTAGAAGAAGCTTATGCTGGTGATTTAATCGCCGTTTCCGGAATGGAAGACATTAACGTTGGGGAAACAGTATGTCCTGTTGAGCATCAAGAAGCACTACCAGTATTGCGTATTGATGAGCCAACATTGCAAATGACATTCCTTGTTAATAACAGCCCATTTGCAGGTAGAGAAGGTAAATACCTAACTTCAAGAAAAATTGAAGAAAGACTTCGTGCACAATTGGAAACAGATGTTAGCTTACGTGTAGAAAACACTGATTCTCCTGACGCTTGGACTGTCTCTGGCCGTGGTGAATTGCATTTGTCTATCCTTATTGAAAACATGCGTCGTGAAGGTTATGAGCTTCAAGTGTCTAAACCAGAAGTAATCGTTCGTACTATTGATGGCGTTCGTTGTGAGCCAATTGAGCGTGTACAAATCGATGTACCAGAAGAGCATACTGGAAGCGTAATGGAATCAATCGGTGCCCGCAAAGGTGAAATGCTTGATATGGTTAACAACGGTAACGGTCAAGTTCGTTTGATCTTTAACGTGCCTGCACGTGGATTAATCGGTTATACAACTGAGTTCTTGACACTTACTCGCGGTTACGGAATCATTAACCATACATTTGACAGCTACCAGCCAATGGCATCAGGCCAAGTCGGCGGAAGACGTCAAGGTGTTCTTGTAAGTATGGAATCAGGAAAAGCATCTACTTACGGTATCATGCAAGTAGAAGACCGCGGTATCATCTTCGTAGAATCTGGTACAGAAATCTATGAGGGTATGATTGTAGGAGAGCACACTCGTGAAAATGACATCACTGTTAATATCACAAAAGTGAAACAAGCAACAAACATCCGCTCTGCTAACAAAGACCAAACATCAACAATGAAAAAACCAAGAATCATGACACTAGAAGAATCTTTAGAATACTTGAATGAAGATGAGTATTGTGAAGTAACTCCTGAATCTATCCGCCTTCGTAAGAAGATCCTGGATAAATCAGAACGTGAGCGTGTAACTAAAAAGAAAAAGCTTGCTGATCAATAATATATGAAAAAGGGCTGTTCCGTTTGGGACAGTCCTTTTTGTTGTGTTTTGTTTCTAGGGAAGTAAAGGGGATTAGGAAGGGAACGTTTTATGGCTGTTTATGGGCTTTGTTGGACTGTTTAGTGAATGTGAATAAGCCAAGGAGATGGACAGTGTCTCTTCTTGGCTTATTCGTCTTATGCTAGTCGCCAATAAACGGGCGCACTTTGCTTTTCGGGATGTCTAGCTCCGGTCGGCAGCTGCTCGAGGTCATAAGTCAAGCTGTCCAATGAGGGGGAATACGCCCCTCACTGGCCATCTCGTCTTATGCTGGTCGCAGCTAAACGCTGCCTTGCGCTTTTCTGGTTACCATTCTTCTTCTTTTATTTTGCTTTTGTAGAGTACGAAGTTTCCGGTGTCGATTCGTTTTTGGGTGTTTTGGGTTATTCTTGTTTCGCATTCTTTGCACATGTATGTGTGAATGGGTCTGTTTCTTAGTCGTTTTGCCTGAAAGGAGTTTTCTTCAATATCTTCTATTTTATCGCATATAACACATTTCACTTTCAATACGTGCACCTCTAATCAATGTTCTGTATTTATTTGATTATAGGCTTATTATAATACAAAAGTGGCATGGAATCGAATTTTAGTCTTTCAGGTGGTTGTTGGATTGTTCGTCTTGGTCTTCTTTTAGTTGGTTCTTTTCGTTTTCGTTTAATTTACTGTCTGGTACCTTCAGGTTGCTGCCTGGGTCGTTATTAATGATGTCTGCTGGCAACTCTGGAATCAATCTGCCTGTTATGTCTGCTAGTTCATTGAATATGCCTTGAACGGGTTCTCCGTCTTTTATGTCATCTGCGATTTCTGCAAGGCGGGCATTAATATCTGGGTCTGCGACAATCATAGAATTAGCGCCATATGGGTCATTTTTAAGGCTTTCGGCTACTGCGTACTTAATGGAACCCACTTCTGAGCGGTCCAAGTTCGCTTTAATGTCAATTCCAACGATGGCATATTTGCCGATAACAACTGCCGTTGCATCATTAACATTTGGGATGCTAGTGGCTAAAGTTACGAGACGCTCGGAAATTTCCTGACCGGATTTTCGGTTTACTTCATTTATTGTTGAATTCTTTACATTTGCTATATGGTTGTCCGTTTCGTGATTTTGGGATTCGTGATCACCATTTGCTGAACAGCCAGTAAGCAGCAGTATAAGACAAGTGCATAAAATGCTTCTTTTCATGCAGGATTACCTCCTTGTATGATGATTCCTTTAAAATTTTTTTACGCTTTCCATGTTTATTGTGCAAAATATCTTCTATCTTTATTCGGTAAAACATATATTTTATCAAGGTTCTTTCCGATATCGGAGAGTTGGCAACTTATGACGTTTTTAGAGCAGGAGGCATCAGTTTGAGTAAAATTTATGTTTTAGATACAAATGTCTTGTTACAAGACCCTTATTCCATTTTTTCTTTTGAAGACAATGATGTAGTTATTCCAGCAGTAGTTTTAGAAGAAGTAGACAGCAAAAAACGCTATATGGACGAAATAGGGAGGAATGCAAGACAAATATCAAGACTAATTGACAATCTAAGAGAATCAGGAAAACTGCATGAAAAAATACCACTCGAAAATGGCGGTACATTACGAATCGAATTGAACCATCGATCCTTTCATCAGCTGCAAGAAATTTTCGTGGAGAAAACAAATGATAATCGAATTTTAGCTGTTGCTAAAAATTTGTCTCTTGAGGAAGAGAAAAAAGCGGATGGACGAACTGTCATACTTGTCAGCAAGGATACACTTGTTCGCGTAAAGGCAGATGCAATCGGGCTTGTATCAGAAGATTTTTTGAGCGACCGGGTGGTAGAGAATGATCACCTTTATACAGGTTTTACAGATGTACAAGTAACCTTAGATATATTAAATAAGTTTTACGAAAAAGGCCAGCTGCTCATATCTGAATTGGGGGCAGGGTATAATACGGGAGCCTTTTACCCGAATCAATTCATCCTTCTTAAGGACGTGCTTGGATCCTCCTCCTCGGCATTGGCAATGGTGGATGCATCGCGAAAGCATGTGAAGAAGCTTATCTTTGACCATGAACATATTTGGGGGATTCGTCCTAGAAATGTTCAGCAGACAATGGCAATTGAATTGCTGCTGAAAAGAGATTTACCTTTAGTTACATTAATAGGTAAAGCAGGGACAGGAAAAACATTGCTCGCATTAGCATCAGGGCTTATGCAAACAGAGGATTATGGGGATTATAAAAAACTGCTTGTCGCAAGACCGATTGTACCAATGGGGAAAGACTTAGGATATCTTCCTGGTGAAAAGGAGGAAAAGCTGAGACCTTGGATGCAGCCAATTTTTGATAATTTGGAATATCTTTTCAATACGAAAAAGCCTGGAGAACTAGAAGCAATCCTTGCCGGCATGGGATCAATAGAGGTAGAGGCACTGACATATATAAGAGGAAGAAGCATACCTGATCAATTTATTATCATTGATGAAGCACAAAACTTATCTAAGCATGAAGTAAAGACAATTCTAACCCGAGTGGGAGAAGGAAGTAAAATTGTCCTTATGGGTGATCCAGAACAAATTGACCATCCATACTTGGATGCCTTTAACAATGGGTTAACCTATGTAGTTGAGCGTTTTAAAGATCAGCAGATTGCCGGTCATGTCAAGCTTGTAAAGGGAGAGCGCTCTGGTTTAGCTCAATTGGCTGCAGATCTGCTGTAAGCTGGGCAACTTTTATGCGCTGCCTTTGACTAGATGCTGTCTTTAGCATCTAGTCAAAAAGCGCAACATGACAGTTTAAACAGAACTTAGTTAAGTTTGTAAAATGTATTCCTTTACAATAATAAGCAGCGCGAATTATACTATTTACCTTAATTCAAAGCCTGTGATAGATCTTATTGGCGGCTCATCTGAACCCTTGCTTTGAAAATATAAGTAAATGGGACCGTCATCAAGAATTGGCTTACCGTCTCTGCAGAAAAGGAGAACCATCTCATCCATGACAGAAAGAGGGAAAGTCTGTTCCTTGTTTGCTGTATGAATGACAATTTGCTGTGCATCCTGTAATGGTTCAGCGTTTTTAATAAAAGGAGCAAGCGGCATGTAGAAAGTGCCTGACAGGATTTCTTGCTTTTTGTATTTTTTTGTTTCTGTCTGTTTCTCAGGTAATCGAGCGCCTTCAAGCAATTCGCGATCCCAGTGTTTTGAAACCTCTTTCGTATATGCCTCTAATTCAGATTTTGCTTGGCTAGGAGCGAATATTTCCTCACTAGTTTTCTTACGGTCATCAAAAATCCAAACGCTTGGATCAATAGTAATTGGAAAAGTGACTAACCCTTTTACTTGGATAATTTGGCTCATAAATATCTCTCCAGTCTAAAAAGCTGTTTGAAAAAATTATGTATGTAATTAGTATATCTTTTCCATGCAGCTTTGTCAGTTTTGAATTTTATATTAATAAGAGATTTCCAGTTTTTGAAAATTGGTAAATAACTTTCTTATGATAGTTCTTGCAATTTTGTTATGTTGAGTTTAAACTTTATAGATAGGATAATCGCTCGGAAACGGGGGGATAGGGTTGACTTCTGACATGATCATAAATCATAAAGAGAAAGCAAGTGCACTGCTAAAAGCAGATGCTGAAAAAATACTAAAGCTTATAAAAGTTCAAATGGATAACTTAACAATGCCACAATGTCCTTTATATGAGGAAGTTTTGGATACACAAATGTTTGGATTATCTAAAGAGATAGATTTTGCCATCCGTCTAGGGTTAGTGGAAGAAAGTGTCGGCAAGAAGATACTAGATGAATTGGAGAAAGAACTTTCAGTATTGCATGAAGCATCTATAAGAAAATAATAAACGAACTCAAACAAACGAACTCTATTGTTTGAGTTTTTTTGTTTGCCACTATTTTAGCTGAAAAAAGAAATCAATGTTATAATTCTGATAACATGATAGAATATTAGAAAGCAGCAAATGGAAAATCTTCTGAGCGAATCAGGCAGGATTTGAAACAAATGGCAGCGAATGTATTGTCATTGCTAAGAATGAGTAAGGGGTAGCAGCAGATGTTAAAAAAAATCTTAAAATCATATGATTATACACTGATTGTTGCAATGGTCTTACTATCACTATTTGGGGTTATCATGATATACAGTGCTAGTATGGTATCATCTGTCCAGTATTATGGTCATGACAGCAGCAGTTATTACTATAAAAAACAGATCATTAACTTGCTTGTGGCAGGAGTTGCTTTTATTTTTGTCGCGCTTTTTCCATATAAGGCATTTATGAGCAACAGATTTTTGGTTCCGATGGTTTTAGTGTCCGTGTTTGGTCTTTTCGGAGTCTTTTTACTTGGACACGTAGCAGGAAACGCACAAAGCTGGTACAAGGTAGGTACAGCAAGCTTGCAGCCTGCGGAATTTGTCAAGCTGTCTGTCATTATTTATCTATCGGCTATATATGCGAAAAAACAATCTTACATAAACGAATTTAACAGAGGAGTTGCACCTCCACTTGCATACTTAGTGCTTGTATGTGCACTCGTCGGACTTCAGCCTGATTTCGGGACAGCAGCCATTATTTTCATGATTGCAGCAACAATTATCGTCTGTTCCGGTATGAACATGAAGAACTTAATGAAGCTTGCCGGCATAGGTCTTGCTTTTGGCGGATTTTTGGCTCTCGTTATGCAGCTTTTCGGCAAAGGTGTATTGACTGCAAAGCAATTGAGCAGAATTTTTGTGTTTCTGGATTCGCCTTTCTCTAAAGAAGTAGTCCAAGGCAGTGGCTATCAAATGAGCAACTCACTCCTTGCAATTGGCGGCGGAGGCTTAAAAGGTCTTGGCCTTGGGCAAGGAATCCAGAAGCTTGGGTATTTAACAGACGGTCATACTGATTTTATTATGGCTGTCATTGCAGAAGAGCTCGGCATATTCGGAGTCGGCTTTGTCGTAGTTTGTTTAAGCTATATCGTTTTACGAGGAATATATATCGGCTTGAAATGCAAGGATCCCTTTGGCAGCTTGCTTGCAATTGGAATATCAAGCATGATCGGCATACAGTCATTTATTAATATTGGCGGTGTATCGGGAGTAATTCCACTAACAGGTGTGCCGCTTCCGTTTGTAAGCTATGGCGGTTCATCACTCGTACAGCTTGCTATCGGCATGGGAATACTGTTGAACGTATCTATGTTTACAAAATATGAAAAAGTTTATAAAAACAAAGAAGAAGATACCATTCCTTCTATGCCTAAATCAATAAGAAGAAAACGATTTGCGCAAAATGAAAGGTTCTAGCCAAAGAGGATGTCCGCTAAACTTAGTGGGCATCTTCTTTTATTTTCCTATGTAAGTGAAGTTTATCCATTTCGGTTATTTTATTTGGCTATTAGGACAAATAGATTTATAATAGAACTTGGCTCGAAGGAATCTCTTTCGTTTAGGGATACTTTTATTTTTTTGTAAAAAATTGCGGAAAAAAAGCTGTAAATATGTTTTAATAGTAAAAGGGCCTTTTTTCATCGTATAAATGTTGAAAACATTGTGAAATGAGGCACAAACGATTTCAGTGAACAAACAAACTATTGTCTGCTCCAACGATCAAGTTTTTTATAAAAAAGCATAGAGATTTTGGTTAAAATAAAGGAGGAAACATCTATGGCAAATTATAGAGCGTATCCTGAAGCTCAAGTGGACGGAGAACTACCAAAAACATCGGCGTGGAAGGATTTTTTAGCGCTGATAAAAATAGGTATTGTTAACTCTAACCTGATTACAGTCTTTACAGGATTGTGGCTGGCGCTGCATTTTTCTGGAGAGAAATTTTTGATGAATATCGACACAGTTCTGTATACATTAATAGGCTCAGCGTTAATTATCGCAGGTTCATGTGCGCTTAACAATTTTATTGATATGGACATTGATCCACTTATGGAAAGAACAAAGGAAAGACCAACTGTTACAGGGAAAGTAACACCAAAAAAAGTTGCGATATTAGGGTTCGGTCTTCTGGCAATCGGAACATTCTTTATGTTGCTCACAACAATTTCCGCAACAGTTATTGCACTAGTTGGTGCTTTTAGCTACGTGGTCGTTTACACAATGTGGTCTAAGCGCAGACTTGTTTCGAATACAGTAATCGGAAGCTTTTCAGGTGCTGTACCACCATTAATCGGCTGGGCTGCAATTGATCCAAACCTTGATATTATGGCATGGAGCTTATTCTTAATCATGTTCTTCTGGCAACCACCACATTTCTATGCATTGGCAATTAGAAGAGTAGAGGAATACCGTGCAGCAGGCGTTCCAATGCTGCCTGTAGTTAAAGGCTTTGAAGTAACGAAGAAACATACGTATGGCTGGATTATTGCTCTTTTTCCATTGCCATTCCTACTAATGAAGCTCGGTGTACCTTTTTTGATTTTGGCAACATTGCTTAATGTCGGCTGGATTATTACAGGTATTTTGGCAAGTAAGAAAAAGGACGAGATTAAATGGGCGACTGCCATGTTCGTATATTCTCTTCAATACATGACGATCCTTTTCGTTGCGATGGTCATTGTCACATTTATATAAACATAAGATAAGAGGATATTCTATCTTTGGATGGACACGATAATTCAACATCTCATCACTGTCTGTTTTGTCTCATTAACAGTTATTCGCAAAGTCAGGAATGCAGCTTGATTCTTGCTTGGTGATGCCGTTAAGATAAAGAGAGAGCATGACAGACTTTGATGAGATTGCAAGATCAAGCGTGTTTATCCTTTGCTGGAATATCTTTTTTTATGAGAAATTACGTTAACTAGTACATATTTTTTATGTGAGAAGGTACACTTTTAAAAAAAAGACTGTCATAAGGCTTGAATGATATAACATTTTATTAGAGAGGGTTTGAAAATGAACTATTCACTACCAATTTTACCTACTATTAGCACTACCTTTATTGTACTTAGTGCGATTTTTGTCGCAATCGGTTGGGGATTGATAATTAAAAGGAAAATAGAAGCACACCAAAAAGTAATGCTTATTGCAGCTGTATGTGCGGTTATTTTCTTTGTTATTTATGCTTCAAGAACAATTTTTATCGGAAATACAGCGTTTGGCGGACCAGATGATATCAAAATATATTACACCATATTTTTGATTTTCCATATAACGTTAGCGACAACTGGAGCAGTACTGGGTATCACTATGCTCGTAACAGGCTACAGAAAACGATATGATATACATCGCAAACTTGGTCCGACCACAAGCATTATATGGTTTTTTACAGCAATAACAGGTGTTGCTGTATATGTGCTTCTGTATGTAATCTATCATGGCGGTGAGACTACTTCCGTTATTAAAGCAATACTAGGGTTTTAAGCCAGAAAGCCATTGTCTATCAATTTTTATTTCAGAAATGCTATACTATTTAGTAAGTAGCAAACATATAATGATAGAAATGATGGTAGAGAGGGGGTTCAGCCTCTGAAAACGATAATCAGGATTGTGGTTATTATTTCTATATTGCTTGCATTTTGGTTTTATTTAAGTATTACGGAAACGCGCGATAGCTCTGATGCTCTTGTAGATGAAGGCGAGAACTCTGCAAAGGTGGATGAGGGGTTAACGGAGGAAACTGCCGAAGACTCATCCATTACAATGCCGAAAGAAGGACTTGGCAGTATGATTGGCAGCACTGCTAAGGAGCTTGTTAAGAAATATGGAGAACCAACTAGAAAAGATCCCTCCAATTATGAATATGAATGGTGGATTTACAATAAAGATTCCTCCAAATATTTTCAGGTTGGTGTGCTTGATGATAAAGTGGTAACGATTTTTGCAATCGGACAAGATGTCGACATATCTCCATACAAGATTGGGGAAGAAGTAGGCGATATTTATGAAAAGACTCCAATTGAAACGAATATCAGCTTAAATTATGAAGACTCCTCCTATCGGTTTGAACTTTCAGAAGACGAGATAAATAACCGGCCACTTGTGAAAATGGGCGATTATTATATGCAGCTATACTTTGATAAGTTTACAGGAACGTTATCAAGTGTACGTTATATGGATGCAAGGACATTGCTTCAAATCAGGCCATATGAACTTGTGTACAGAGGAGAGCTGTTAGAAGCGGCCTCTGTAGTAAAGGAAAATGAAGCAGTTGAAGATGGCAATGAACGGCAAATATTAGATATAACAAACGTTATTAGAAGCAGATTTAAATTAACGTCAGTTAAATGGGATGAAGATACAGCAAATGTTGCGTTAGGACATAGTGTTGATATGTATGATACAAAGGATTTTTCCCATACTTCTGCTAAAACCGGGGACTTGGAGGCAAGGCTTAAGGCTGGAGATGTCTTTTATCAGCTCGCAGGGGAAAATATAGCGGCAGGCTATACTGACGCCGCAGCTGTCATGGAAGGCTGGCTTAACAGTAAAGGCCATAGAGAATGCCTTCTAAATGAGAAATTCACCCATTTAGGTGTAGGTGTATACAATAAATACTATACACAAAACTTTATTGAAAAATGGTAGACTTAGAAACACTCCAATGTCAGGCAGACAATTGGAGTGTTTTTTTTGCCCAAAAATATTTTGTCGGAAAGACACCTTTTGAGAGCCTACACATATAGTATGTTAGGCATATGTAACGTAAAAGAGGTGAAGATCATGTCAGAAAAGCAACTACATCCTTCTGTTCAGCAATTTAAAGACTTCGTAAAGACACAGCCCCACCTTATACAGGAAGTAAGAAGGGGAGACACGACTTGGCAAAGATTGTTTGAAGATTGGTACTTGCTTGGAGAAGAAGATACTCGCTTTAGCAGCAATCCATCAGCAGGGCAAGAAGCAGGAAAGCAGGAAGAGGCTAGTACTGATTCGAGCAAATCACTGTGGATGTCTACAGTGATGAATTCCTTGAAAAACATGGATCAAAACCAGGTTCAAGGTTATATTGCTAACATTAGTCAGGCACTAGGCACAATTCAAGGTGTTATTTCCCAATTTTCTCCGAGCAGCGGTGGCTCTCAAAATGCTAGCACGAAAACAACACAACAGCCAACAGGACCTTTTTCATTTCGAAAAGACTAGCGGAGGGGACTTAGATGAGGAAGAACGTAAAGGAATATATTGAGCAAAACAGAGAGTTACAGCAGTTCATCCGTGAACAGCCCCTTTGGTACCGGCAATTATGCAGGAATCCAAGTGATTTGCAAAGTTTTGAAATTGCCTCCATGCATTATTACAAAAAAACAATTCCTCACCGTGTTGAAAAATTTTCTAATGGTGTTCAGATGGCATCCATGATGTTCAGTATGTTTCAAGCAATGAATGCCCAATCATGATAGTCAACTAACAAAATAATATATAGAGAGTAAAAAGAGTGGTAGCAGCGAATACTAAACGAAAAGTACTTAGTCAGGGAGCTGTTCCTTATGAGAAAAATACTATTGTTTTGTATTCCTGCTCTATTTCTTTTAAATGGCTGCAATCATGATGTCCCAGATCCTGAGGTAAAGGAGAAGGGACAAGCCAAAGCCCAAGAAGCGCAGAATGAAACGGTATCTGCTGTAGCCATGCCAAAGGATGTTACTGTCCATACCCTAGTAAAAGGGAATAATCTTTATGTTGATTGTAAAGCAGCAACTATTTCCTTTCGTGAAGACAGTGACAAGGAAACAGGAAAAATCATGCTTTCATTGGATGGCAAACCAGCTGGTGTGTTTAATAGTGCAGCATTTGTCGTTAGAAATGTGGCAACTGGTCAGCATCATGCCCACTTGAAGATTGTTAACAACAAAGGGACAAATGTGTTTGAAAAAGAATTTAACGTGATAATTAATTAAGTGGTTACAGCAGGCTATCATCCTGTTTTCGCACAGATTACTTTCTTTTCTCACGCTTATCAGTTAAAATGAGAATTGGAGGTGAGCTAATAGTGCTTGCTACAACCGAATTGATTATGATACAAGAAGAGGCAGAGTCCATTGCCGAAATGATATTGGAATCAGATGTGGCAGAACAATATCGAATGCGTGTGGCAAACCTCTACACCGATAAAGAAACACAGAGCAAAATCATTTCTTTTAATGAAATGAAAGAACTGTACGAAGAAGTGCAGCGTTTCGGCAAATATCATCCTGAGTATAAGCGGGTCATGATGGAAATCAGACAGCTCAAAAGGGAAGTGGATATGGACGAAAATGTAGCTGCATTTAAAATAGCGGAAAACAACTTGCAAAAATTGCTCGATGAGGTAAGTGTCATCATTGGTAAGTCTGTCTCTGAATTTGTTAAAGTTCCGACAGGAAATCCATTCTTTGATGAGCTTTCCGGCTGCAGCGGTGGCTGCGGCAGTGGAGGAAGCTGCAGTTGTTCAGCATAATGATGGAAGGCGATGATGACTTCTAAGCTTCATCGCCTTTTTATGTATTATTCAGTAGCAATGTTGTCCTTTTTTGAAAAGTGGCACAACTCAGTATGTTTTTTTACTATGCTGTGCTAAAATAAAAAAAATTGAAGTGGGGGGATTCCATGCTAGGGCAGAGGCAAGGATTGGTCGTTTACCTTTATTCGTTGAAGCAGGCGAAAATGCTGCGCAGATATGGTAATGTCCACTATATATCCAAAAGATTAAAGTATGTTGTGCTTTACACTAATTTAAATGAAGCAGAAGCATTAATGGAAAAGCTAAACTCCTTCTCTTTTGTAAAAAAAGTGGAGCCTTCCTATAAACCATTCTTGAAAATGGAGTTTGAAAATTCCAAACCGGATAAAGCAAAAGAGTATGATTATAAGATGGGTATATAAAAAAACTGAGAATATTTCTTAGTTTTTTTTATATGAAAAAAAAACCTGCAAGCGAGCGGCTTGCAGGCTCCTTCTATATCCTATAAGGAAAGAAGGTAAAGGGAGAGGAGAAACCGGAGGAAGAACTTATGGGGAAACGTAAGTCTTCTCCGCGGTTGGCAACAACATCCTCGAATAGATGCTGTTAATTACAGTATTGCCAAGGATGCTCACCTTATACATAACAGATTGTTTTTTTAGTAAAAAAAAAGTAAGAAGAGAAAATAATGTGAATGCACAGTGTTTTTTATATGTAATTTATGATATAGAATGCATGTGATATGGAATCACATAAATGTTTATGTTAGGATAGTCATGATAAAGCTATAACAACTAATAATTCAGTGGTGATGTATAATGAGAGTCGTTTCAGGAACGAATAAGGGCATTTCGTTAAAGGCGGTGCCTGGTAATTCGACAAGACCGACTACAGATAAAGTAAAAGAAGCGATCTTTAATATGATTGGTCCTTATTTTGAGGGCGGAGTCGGGCTCGACCTTTTTGCTGGAAGTGGCGGGCTAGGTATTGAAGCATTAAGCAGAGGGCTAGACAAAATCATTTTTGTCGATAAAGACGGCAAAGCGATACATACGATAAAGACCAATATTGCTGCATGCAGATTGGAAGACAATTCTGAGGTTTATCGCAATGATGCAGAGAGGGCAATTAAGGCGCTCATTAAAAGAGAAGCTGTTTTTGATTACATATTTTTAGATCCGCCATATAAAAAACAGCAATTGGAAAAATTAGTGACAACTATTGATGGAGAAGGGCTGCTTGCAAGCGATGGTGTCATTGTATGTGAACACGGTTCTGAAATCAGTCTTCCAGACAAGATTGGTAATCTTGAACAAGTGAAGCATGAAAAGTATGGAATCATTGCCGTTTCTATCTATTCAAAACAAACAGATGTGGAGGAATATACATAAATGGCTAGTATTGCAGTATGTCCTGGCAGCTTTGACCCAATTACAAACGGTCATATTGATATAATTAAACGAGGGGCAAAGGTTTTTGATCAAATTTATGTATGTGTATTGAACAATTCATCAAAAAAACCTTTTTTCTCTGTGCAGGAAAGACTGGAGCTAATAAAGGAAGTAACAAAGGACATTCCTAATGTTACCGTCTCCTCCTATGAAGGCCTTCTTATTGAATATGCGAAAAGTGTTAACGCAACTGCAATTATTCGTGGCCTTCGTGCTGTTTCTGACTTTGAATACGAAATGCAAATCACATCAATGAATAGAGTTTTGTCAGATGAAATTGAAACCTTTTTTGTCATGACCAATAATCAATATTCCTTTTTGAGTTCAAGTATTGTGAAAGAGGTCAGCAAATATGATGGGGATATATCTGAACTTGTGCCGCCAACAGTGGAAAGCGCGTTGAAGGAGAAATTCCGTCAGTTAAAAGGATAGGCAAAAGGCTTGTGAAGGATCTTCACAAGCCTTTTTTTATTTAAATAGTCCTCTTCCTCCAAGGAAGTCTAATAAATAATACAACTACATATATCGATAAACAAATGATGGTGAATGCTGGACCAGCCTCCATCCATTTTTCAGTTGCTGCAGCAAGCCAACTAGTATCATTGATAAAGTCAGGCATCGCAAAAGCAGGCTTATCGTCTTCTAGGAAACGGGTGCTGAATGCGTCCCAGAACAAATAGGTGTAAATGCTTGCGAAAAATGCCTGCAAAATCCTTGCGAAAAAGAATGGCTTAAAACTGATATCTGTTTGTGCCAGGATGCTTGCAACCTGTGCTTGCACGCTTAAGCCGCAAAAGCCAAGAATCATGCTTGTCACAATGGCCTGATGCATTAATGTGCTCGTTTCCACACCACTTGTCAATTTGCTTCCAAGCGTGATTTCAAAAATACCTGCAATGAACGGAATCGACAAGGCGCTGGAGAAGGAAAAAAGATCAAAAAATTTCTCAACACCACCTGCTAGAAGGGATGTCACTTGCAAGTGAAACAACAAACGGTTGATAACAGAAAATAAAATGATGAAGCCGCCTATCATTAAGAGAGACTGTATAGAAGATGTTACAGCATCTCCAAGAAGCTTTCCTAATGGACGCTTATCCTTTAAGCGAGTATGATGAAGCTCCCGCATTGCACGCTTTAAAGACGGGATTGAGGTTTCTTTTCTTTTATGTGTCGGCTTCTTCTCGTCAGATCCATAAAATCTCATACAGAGACCAACCGTGAAATTTGCCAAATAGTGTGTAGCTGCAAGCAGGAAGCCAAGCTTTGGATTATGAAAAAAGGCGGCAGAGACAGCGCCGATAATGAACATTGGGTTTGATGCGTTGGAAAATGATACAAGCCTTTCTGCCTCTATCTTTGTCAACTGCTTCTCCTCACGTAATCTAGCCGTTAATTTTGCGCCTGTTGGGAAACCAGATACCATTCCCATAGCCCACACGAACCCTCCAACACCTGGTACTTTAAAAAGCGGGCGCATAATTGGCTCTAATAGGACACCTAAAAATCGAACAACGCCAAAACCGATCAGCACTTCAGATAAAATAAGAAAAGGAAGCAAGGATGGGAACACGATTGTCCACCATGTGTTTAAACCGTCCTTCGATGCCTCGACTGCAGTTGCTGGGAATGATACTAGGGCAAAAGCCAAAAAAGATGCTGTGCCAGCTAGAATAATGGTCTTCACTCTCGAACGATACAAGGATATATTCCCTCCCTTAAAAAATGATTTTTCTAAACTCGTCCCATAGCCCTCTACCAAACAATATACTCATAAGTAGAAAAAAAAGACCATAAGATTACTATGAGCAAATTAAATAATTGGAGGGTATTCCTCAATGAAGCGACCAAAAATTGGATTGGCTCTCGGTTCCGGCGGGGCCAGGGGATTTGCACATATTGGAGTCATAAAAATATTAAAGGAGGCCAATATTCCGATAGATTATATAGCTGGAAGCAGCATCGGCTCGATCGTCGCTTCCTTGTATGCGGCAGGAAGTGATATTGACAGACTCTACTTTCTTTCCAAGTTTTTTAAACGCAAATACTATCTCGACTTCACATTGCCGAGGATGGGTTTTATAGCAGGGAATAAAGTGAAGGAGCTTATTCATCTGTTCACATATGGAAAAAACATCGAAGAATTGGATATTCCAATTGCCATCGTGGCAACAGACTTGTCGTCAGGAGAAAAAGTAGTATTTAAAAAGGGGCCGATTGCAGAAGCTGTCAGGGCCAGTATTTCTATACCTGGTATTTTTGTGCCGGAAAAAATGGACGGGCGGCTCCTTGTAGATGGAGGGGTTATTGACAGAATACCTGTATCTGTTGTGAAGGAAATGGGGGCAGACTTAATAATTGCTGTAGATGTAGCAAATGTAGACAATGATGCAGAAATAGGCTCCATTTATGATGTCATCATGCGCAGTATTGACATTATGCAGCGGGAGCTTGTTAATAACCGAGAAGTAGCGAGTGACTTTATGATACGACCCAAAGTCGAAATGTTTAACAGTAAAGCATTTACAGATTTAGAGAAAATTATTGAAAGAGGAGAGGAAGAGGCGCGACTTCATATTAGCTCTATTCAAAAAGAAATCGTAAAGTGGAAAAAAGGAAAAAAGGAATGACCGTATTTCGGCATTCCTTTTTTTCTTTTCGGCTAATCCATCATAATCGGCGGTTGACTGTATTCCATTGCTAACAGCGTTTTTTGATGGGGAGCTTGTGCAGCTACTGCATAAATAGAAGCTGCCCTGACATCCAAGTCTATTTGGCCATGCTGAAACGAGGAAAGTTTGCTGATAAGAGGCAGTTTCAAAGCCTTTTTTCTTTCCTTCAGATAGGCTCTCCCTTGTTTGGAGCTTCCAAGAAGGCGCAGATAGGCTGGTGTGTTGTTTGCGTTCATTTCTTCCTTTTTTGTATTTGTCAGAATGTGGACACAAATGCGCTGGAGCCTTGTCCATGTATACCGCTTTGTTTTAAGCAAGGAAATGAATTCTTGAAAGGAACTCGCCTTTTCGTAGGTCGCCAAAATGCGATTCTCAATTCCTTCCTCCACTTCATAAATGGTCTGCAACTCAGTGGTAGTCATTTGCATCAGTCTGAATTTAAGATATGGCCAGTATTTTTCCCATTCGTGAAAAATGGCAAACCTTTGTTTATACTCTTCTAAAATTTTTAAAGTAACAGCATTCACATACGGTGTAATAGGCTCAAGGCTGTTTCCTACCATGATTTCTTTGCGTATGCTTGTAGCGCTGGCGATTGTGTCAGACGTGAAATCCGTATCATGATAGCCAGCTTTGATTCGCTGTACCGTATGAAGCTCTATCGGCAAGTCTCGTGATAGTACTGCCTTTACATATTCAAAGCCTAAAATATTGTTTGGCAATGTCAAATCCACGACATCCTCCATATTTGTCATTTCTGTGAAGGTTGCTGCCATTGCTTTCGGATAACTAGAGCCTGCCTGCATATGTTTTTTTATGCTTGTATTAAATGTATCCTTGTTCTTATTCAATAAATAATATGTATTAATAAATTCGAGGATGTTCCCTGATTCGCTTCCAAAGCAGATGGCGTCACAGCCAATGCTGTCGAGAAGCTGTACCGCTCCTTGTGCAAATATAGTAGCATGCTGTGAGCTGAACGCATAAGGTAATTCAATAACGAGGTCAACACCGCCAGAAAGGGCCATTTCCGCTCTATGCCATTTTGACAGCAGAGCAGGCTCACCACGCTGCAGGAACGGCCCGCTCATGACAGCTATGACAATATCTGCATTTGATAATTCCTTTGCTTTTTGGATATGATGTAAATGTCCATTATGAAATGGATTATATTCGACAATAATACCAACAGCTTTCATTTTGAATCTCCTTAAAAGTTCTTTCAAAAAAAGTATGGCAACTAATGTTTGTACCTACTATTTTAATCTTAGAATACATGATATGAAAGGGATGCGCAAAGCACCTCTAAAATATGTCGGAAAAGTTACAGGAAAGAATAGTTGCAATTCCTTCTATTCTAGGTAGAATAGAAACAGCAGTATACTATTTGTAAAAAGTATTTTTGAATTCCATTTTGAAATACAAAATGCAAAAAGATAGTGTAAAGAAAAAATATTGACAAATAATTATATGAAAGCTATAATTACCTTTGTTGCCTTGGGGTGATATATATGAAATGGACGTTAAGCCAGTTACAAAAATACCGAAGTAAGGGATTATCTATTGATGAAACAATAAACGTGGATGGAATTAAGGAAGTTGATTCCTCCATAAGACGTGTATCTCCTATGCATATTACAGGAAGAACAGATATTGATTCAAAGAAAGTGACTTTTCATTTTAAAATACAAGGTCATTTAGTATTACCTTGCTCTCGTACTTTAGTAGACGTGGATTATCCAATTAATGTAGAAACGACAGAAACTTTCCTTTTAAATGTTTCAGAATATGAAACAGGAGAAGAGGAAGTTCATCAAGTAAAAGGCGATGTAATTGACGTATTGCCAATTATTGAAGAAATTCTTTTGCTTGAAGTACCAATGCAAGTATTCTGTGAAGATATTACAGAAGAAGGAGCTCCTCAGTCCGGAAGGGATTGGGAAGTTATCCACGAGCAGGTTCAGACGGAGAAAGTTGATCCTCGGCTTGCTGGTCTTGCGAAATTTTTTGAAAATGAGTAATCAGTCCTTGCTTAACGGCTAAGGACACAAAAGAAAACCTGAGAATGGATTTATCTGCTCTCAAGACTTTCTTAATAACTCTTTAAGGAGGTGGGAAGAATGGCTGTACCTTTTAGAAGAACATCTAAAACTGCAAAAAGAAAACGTCGTACACATTTTAAATTACAAGTGCCTGGTATGGTAGAATGCCCTAACTGTGGTGAAATGAAACTTGCTCACCGCGTATGTAGCGCTTGCGGAACATACAAAGGTAAAGAAGTTGTAAGCAACTAATTTTCCTTTTCAAAAAAGCACCGGACAATCGTCTGGTGCTTTTTTGTGTTTTTTAAGAAAAAATTGTTATTTTATGTATAATAGAAATACCTAGCAGCTAATTACAGGAGGGGTTTTCTGGTATGATTGTAGTCAGTTCATGTTTAGCAGGAATGAAAGTAAGATATAACGGCACAGACAGCCTTGATGAAAAAATTACAGAGCTAATCGAAAACGGACGTGCGGTAGCTGTTTGTCCAGAATTACTAGGAGGATTTCAGACACCAAGGGAGCCTGCTGAAATTAAAGGAGGCAATGGCTACGATGTTCTAGATGGCAAAGCGACCGTAGTAGATAAAAACGGAATTAATGTGACAGAGCTGTATTTGGCCGGTGCCTATAAGACTCTTGAAATCGTGCGGAAGCTCCAAGCAAATACAGTTGTTCTTAAGGAAAATAGTCCATCCTGTGGCAGCAGCCAAATATATAATGGTAATTTTGAAGGGGTTAAGTGTAATGGTGCAGGGGTTACAACAGCGCTGCTAAGAAGAGAAGGAATACAAGTTATATCAGAGCTGGAATTAGCGCCTTAATAGACTAGCTTTGCATGGAATAGTTGCCCTATAAAAGTGCATTATGGTGCAATATAAGCACTATTAAGACATGTCAGTTATCTTTCTAGCTGCATATTGATTATTTTTTTTTCTAAAAGAGCAAATATCAGTCTATCTTTTCTAGTAGATGCATATGTATGGTAAAAACACTAGGAGGGATTTAACTGATGACAACAACAAGACAAGATGCTTGGTCAAAGGATGAGGACATACTGCTAGCTGAAGTAGTACTACGCTTAATTAGAGAGGGTGGTACACAGCTTCAAGCGTTTGAGGAAGTAGGGAAGCTACTATCAAGAACAAGTGCTGCATGCGGGTTTCGGTGGAACTCTTATGTGCGCAAACAATATAAATCAGCTATAGAGTTAGCGAAAAGCCAACGAAAACAGTTAAAAAAAGGCTTTATTCTCGTGGAAGAGCCAATTGAAGAAGTTTCCGCTAAGGAAAGTACTGCTGAACTTGAAGAGGGGAAAGACTTCGAAGAAATTTTGCAATATTTAAAAAGTATTTATGATAAATCGTTAAAGTATGAGGAGCATCACGATGCGGATGCTGTGAAAGAAAGATCTGCAGAGCTTGAGGCCAAATATAGTGAACTATATAATGAGAACCAAAAGCTTCAAAAGGAACTGCAAACAATGGAAGAAGCATATAAAGCTCTTGTGGAATTGATGGAAAAAGCCCGAAAAATGGTTGTATTTAAAGAAGAGGAAAAAAAGCAAAACGCCTAGCAAGCATAATATAAAATCACCCCTTTAAACTTTTGTATTTAAAAATGTTTAAGGGGGTTTGTTTGTCTAGGTTCACTAAAGAAGCCATTTAATGAACTTACATATATTGTCCATCCTGGCAGGACAAACATTCCTTTAAATAGCTAATTTGTATCCCGTATGCCCTTATATAACGGCTAACTTAGGATATTTATAGGTACTTTTACCTTAATCGCTACTAATTTAGCTAGAAAATGTTAAGATAATATTACAGAACAATTAAGTATACAGGGAAAAAAGGTGTTGTAATGAAAATAAGCATTATCGGCGGTGGTGCTATCGGCTTGCTTTGTGCAGCTTATCTAGCACCAAAACATAAAGTGACCGTGTATGTTCGGACTGACAGACAAAGAGACTTATTAAGAGAAAAAGGACTTACTATTTCACTTAGAGATAAGATGGAAAAGCAATATGTCAGTGTAGAACTTTTTGAAAATTGGGATGGTTCAGGAGACCTCACTATTATTACTGTCAAGCAGTATCAACTAGAGCCTGTCATGAAACAGGTGAAGAAGTTATCTAACGGCATCCGTGCACTTTTGTTCCTTCAAAATGGCATGGGACATTTACAAGCAATAGAAGAGCTAACTGTGGAAGAATTATATGTTGGTATAGTAGAGCATGGTGTGATGAAGCTTGATGGAGCGAGTATTAGGCATGCTGGAGTCGGTTCTATCCAAATTGCTAGTCTACCTTTTTGCGGAAAAAATCGTCCAAGCAGGATAGGAGAAAGGCTTACAGAGAACAGTATCCCGAATTTTGAGCTGCACATGCAGACAGACCCAATGTGGATGATGCAAAAAAAATTGGTTGTGAATTGCTTGGTCAATACGTTGACAACTATCTTGGAAATCAATAATGGGAAGCTAATTGAAAATGTTCATTATGAACGTCTTCTCGTGCCATTTATGGAGGAAATTACGGAAATTCTTGAATGGAATAATGACCAAAAAGCAGTTGTTAAGCAGTATGTTTGGAAGGTTATTAAACAAACAAGTGCAAATAAATCCTCCATGTTAAAGGATCTTGAGGCGGGGAGAAAGACAGAAATTGATGCTATTTTAGGGTATGTATTGGCACTGGCTACAAAGAAGGACAAGCATGCACCATTATCAGCTGCATTTTATGAAATGCTTAAAGGCAAGGAGCAAGAAAGGGAAGGGGGGATTTAATGTTTCAATTCACTTCAGCTGTCATCAGTTTTTTCGTAGCATTTCCGATTATATGCTATCTTCTAATTTTTATCCTATGTAAACAAGTTACGAAAAAACACAGACTGTCCGTAAACTTCGCATTAGATATCAGTACACTTTTTTTTATTATCTCCGTCCATTTTTTAATCGTTTCTATTTGGGGGAAATCGCTGTTATCTTATATATTACTAGTTATTCTATTTATTGGTGTTTTCATCGTTATCCTTCATTGGAAGGTGAAACAGGAGATTGTCTATCGAAAAGTCTTTCGAGGATTTTGGCGAATTAATTTCCTGCTCTTTTTTTGTGCTTACCTTTTTTTGATGGCGTATGGACTCGTTTACTATGTAATGAAACAGTTCGGCATATAATACAAATGCATAAGAAAAAGAAAAAGACAATTTTTAAGCAAAGTCTTTTTCTTTTTTTTATGGAGAGTGCTATACTCTCTATGTATGTAAAGATTAGGTTATTATATAAACAATGATTATTACGATGGACTTTATGAAACAAAGAATAATTGAAACTTTTGTTAAGAAAGGAAGTACATAAATGGAGATGGTAAATCTCTCGTTACCAGCGGGGAATCAGTTTGCGACAGATTATTTATCACAGGTCGATAAAGTGAACAATTTTTATCATTATACTTATAGTGATAATGAGAGCTACAAACAAAGAGTGAAGGAACTGGAGAAAAGGCAATTCATGAGAAATGAATTGGCAGATCATATTGCTGGTTATATGAGAGCATTTCCTCAATCAGACAAAGTTCAGCAAAACATTGCTCGCTTGAGAGAGGACAACAGTGTTGTTGTTATTGGTGGACAGCAAGCTGGTATTCTTACAGGACCGTTATATTCTATACATAAAATTATCAGCATTATCCTGCTTGCAGACAAAAAGGAAAAAGAACTGAGAATTCCTGTCATTCCTGTATTCTGGATTGCGGGCGAGGATCATGATTATTTAGAAGTAAATCATGTGTTTGTGCCAGGCAGTGAAAAAATGGTAAGAAAAACGTACCCGCAAAGGGTAATCGAGAAAAAGATGGCTTCAGACATCGAATTAGATAAGGAAGTTTTTAAAGTTTGGGCCGAGAAGCTAATTAAGGCAGATGGAGAAACAACGCATTCGAAGCATTTGCTTGCACTAGTTAAGGAAGCGGCTGAAGCATCTGAGACATTTGTCGATGTGTTCAGTTATTTAGTGATGCAGTTATTTTCTAAGTTCGGCTTGCTTATTGTCGATTCAGGAAATAAAGATTTACGGACGCTTGAGAAAGAAATATTCTTGAACCAAATCAGTCAATTTAAAGAAATTGGTGAAGCGGTCAGCAAGCAGCAATCATTGGTTAAGGAAAGCGGCTATACAACTGTTATTGAAATGAGCGAAAATCCAGTTAACTTATTCTATTATGATGAGGACAATTCTGAGAGAATTCTGCTTACATTTGATGAAGAAAAGCAGCAGTTTGTTGGCAAGGATCAATCGGTGCATTTTACTGCTGCTGAGCTTAAGGAAATCGCCAGTGAATTTCCCCATAAGCTAAGCAATAATGTGGTAACAAGACCGATTATGCAGGATTTGCTGTTTCCGACACTAGCATTCATAGGTGGGCCTGGTGAAATTGCTTATTGGGCTGAACTAAAACAAGCATTTGAACAAATGAACATCAAAATGCCGCCAATTGTCCCGCGTCTAAACATTACTTTGCTGGAAAGATGTGTGGAGGCTGATTTGGAGGAACTAGGGTTAGACTTATCTGATGTGATTAAATCAGGTACAGAAGAAGCCTGCAATGCCTTTTTGGCATCTGTAAGTAATGATAAAGTGGATTTGCTGCTCACACAGCTAAAGCAGGATATTGCCGATAAATACACGGATTTACAGGGTGAGATAGCAAATGATATGAAAGGCTTGCTTCCAATTCTTAAAAAGAATGAGAGTCTACTGCAAAATCAAGTTGATTTTCTTGCTAAGAAGGTAGAAGTGGAGCTTAAGAATAAGCATGAAGTGATTTTAAGTAAGTTTAATCGCATTGAACGATGTATAAGACCTGATGGTATACCTCAGGAACGCGTGTGGAATGTATTCTACTTCTTAAATCATTTTGGTTTAGATTTTCTTGAAGACGTACTTAAGCTGCCAATGGAGTTTGATGGCACACATAAGGTCGTTAAAATGTAATATTTGAAGCTGTCCTGTTAAATAGGGCAGCTTTTTTTGCGTTTATCAGGCAAAATCAAACATTTTACTTCAATATATAAGTAAAACTGCCGAAATAAAAGGCGAATATGCAAAATTTGCTTTTAAAAAAACTAGGATATCTCTTGCAGGAAATGAATAATCCAGATAGAATTTATTTATCAGTGGTGGAAAGTGGGGGATTGTGGTACATTGAGGTTAGAAAGTGGGGGTAACAGGTATGTTTATGGGCGAATATCATCATAATGTTGATGCTAAAGGTCGTTTGATCGTACCTGCAAAATTTAGGGAGCATTTAGGTGAAACCTTTATATTAACCCGCGGACTTGATCAATGCTTATTCGGATACCCACTCTCAGAATGGGAAATAATAGAAGAGAAATTAAAAGCCCTTCCTTTAACAAAAAAGGATGCTCGGGCATTTACCAGGTTCTTTTTTTCAGGGGCCACAGATTGCGAGCTTGATAAACAAGGGCGTATTAATATTGCTTCTCCATTAATGCAATATGCAAAGCTTGAGAAGGAATGTGTTATTTTAGGTGTGTCCAATCGTATTGAGATTTGGAGTAAATCCCTATGGGAAGATTATTTTTCCGAATCTGAGGATTCTTTTGCAGAAATTGCAGAAAATATGATTGGGTTTGATATTTAAAAACGTTTTTTGAAAAATCTATAGACAGGTGGACAACATGTTTAAACATACTACAGTATTGCTGAATGAGGCCGTTGACGGCTTAAATATACAACCAGATGGCATTTATGTCGACTGTACACTTGGTGGAGCAGGTCACAGTGAACTGATTTTATCCAAACTATCCGACAAAGGCAGATTAATTGCATTTGACCAGGATGAGACAGCGATTATGAATGCTGAGAAAAAGCTTGAGCGTTATAAGGACAAGCTGACAATCGTCAAAAGCAACTTCAGTAATCTTAAAGAAGAAATACATAATCTAGGTATTACAAATGTGGATGGTGTTCTTTACGATTTAGGTGTTTCCTCTCCGCAGCTCGACACACCAGAAAGAGGCTTCAGTTATCATCATGATGCTCCCCTCGATATGAGAATGGACAGTGATGCGGATATTTCTGCATCCGATGTTGTGAATAATTGGAAATACGAGGATTTAGTCAGAATATTTTTCCGTTATGGGGAAGAGAAGTTTTCCAAGCAAATTGCTCGCAAGATTGAAGCGGCAAGGGAAACAAAGCCTGTTGAAACTACAGGTGAGCTTGTTGAATTGATTAAGGATGCTATTCCTGCACCTGCAAGAAGAAAAGGCGGACATCCAGCTAAACGAGTTTTTCAAGCAATAAGAATTGCAGTAAATGATGAACTAGGCGTTTTTGAGGATTCAATTGGACAAGCTATATCTTTGTTAAATCAAGGAGGAAGAATTAGTGTCATCACCTTCCATTCTCTTGAAGATAGAATTTGTAAAGCTGCTTTCAAAAAGGCGAGTGATCTGCCTGATTTACCGCCAGGACTACCGATAATTCCAGCTGAGTTTCAACCAGAACTGAAGCTTGTTACTAGAAAGCCGATTGTTCCGTCTGATGAAGAGCTTGAAGAAAATAACAGGGCAAGATCTGCGAAGCTTCGCATAGCAGAAAAATTATAAAACTTTAGGAGGTATACGAATGAGCAATTTAGCGCGAAAGCTTCAGCAGGAACAGTTTCAGCATGAAGAAAAACAAACAGTTAAAAAGGTATTAAAGCAGACTAAATCATTATTATCTCCTGGAGAAAAGCTGATCGGGATTGCATTCGTCGCACTGCTGTGTTTTGGCGGTGTGAAGATTGTCAGTAACCAAGCAGAAATTTATCAAGTGAACAAGGACATCCAGATTGCAGAGGGCTCCATTTCCAAGCTTGAAAAGTCCAATAAGGAATTGGATATAGAAGTAAAGGATTTGAGCAGCTTTGAAAGAATCAGGGAAGTCGCAGAAAAACTTGGCCTTGATTTCAGCAAAGATAATGTAAAGGTTGTGCAATAAAAAATGTTGAAAAAGCAGCAGAATATTAACCTTGGAGCAGCCATCTTGTTTTTATTTTTCTGTCTGCTCTTTTTTATTTTGTTCGTTCGGTTTGCTGTCATCCAATCAACAGGAAAAGTTTCTGGTGAGGTGTTGGCAAAGGAAGCAGAAAAGAAATACAGCTCCTCCATGGTACTAGAAGCATCAAGAGGAACGATTTATGACAGAAATAAAGACGTGATTGCAGAGGATGCTTCATCTTATAAGCTTGTAGCAGTAACAGACAGCTCATTGAGCAAAAATGATCCTAAACATCCAATTCATGTGGAAAATGCAGAGAAAACAGCAAAAGAGCTTGCTAAGTATATTGATTTGGAAGAATCAGATATTTATAGAATCTTAACAAAGGAAGGGGCAAAGCAGGTTGAATTTGGAACTGCCGGGAAAAACCTTTCTTATGAAACAAAGAAAAAGATTGAAGACTTAAAGCTTCCTGGAGTGTTGATTGTAGAAGGGAAAAAACGCTTCTACCCGAACGGGACATTCGCTTCACATGTTATTGGCTATGTGGAGGAAAAGGAAGATGAAGCAACAGGAAAATACACGGCAACAGGAAAACTCGGAATCGAGGAAACCTTAAATAATCTTCTTACTGGAACAGATGGGACACTTAATTATAAACGAGATATTTGGGGGTACATCCTCCCAGATTCAGAGGAAGACATAACACCTGCACAAAATGGTGATGATGTTTATTTAACTTTAGATAAAAAAATCCAATCCTTTTTAGAGGATACGATGTCAAAGGTGCAGGATAAATATAATCCAAAAAAAATGATTGCCATTGTTGCAAACCCAAAAACTGGCGAGATTTTAGCAATGAGCCAACGTCCAAGCTTTGATCCGGAAACATTGGAGGGAATTAATTCAACATGGCATAATGAGGCGATTGAAACATCCTATGAACCAGGCTCCACGATGAAAATATTCACATTGGCAGCTGCGATAGAAGAGGGTGAATTCAATGCTAATGCTAGTTATGATTCAGGCTCCTACAAAGTAACAAAAAATTCGCAAACAATTCACGACCATAATGGGGTTGGGTGGGGATCCATCACTTATTTAGAAGGTGTTCAGCGCTCATCTAACGTCGCTTTTGCGAAAATAGCGAAAGAACAGCTTGGGTTTGAGAAGCTAAGGGAATACATTACGAAATTTGGTCTTGATCAAAAGACAGGCATTGATTTGCCGCATGAAGCAAACAGCTCGATTGCCTTCACATGGCCTGTCGAAAAAATCACGACAGCTTATGGTCAAGGAACGGCACTTACGCCTATACAGCAAATACAAGCGGTAACTGCAATTGCTAATGATGGCAAAATGGTCAAGCCACATGTAATTGACAAGATTGTCGACCCAAATACAAATAAAGTGATTAAACAAGTGAAAACAGAAGTTGTCGGCACACCGATATCAGCCGATACGGCGAAGGAAGTTCGTGACATATTGGAAACCGTTATAACAAGTCCGAATGGAACTGGCTATAAAAAGTACGGTATTGATGGGTACAGTGTTGCTGGGAAAACAGGTACAGCTTCAATCCCGAAAAGTGGCGGCGGTTATTTGACTGGCAGCAGCAACTACGTATTCTCCTTTATGGGAATGGCGCCAAAGGATGACCCAGAGCTTGTGATGTATGTTGCTGTACAGCAGCCAGAGTTAAAGGAAACACAAACAGGCTCTGATCCTGTTGCAGAAATCTTCACTTCTGTTATGAAAAGCAGTCTTCAGTACATGGAGATACAGCCAACTGCTGACAGCTCACTTAAAACAGTGGAAGTTCCTAATTTAACTGGTTTAAGCACAACTGAGGCGAAATCGGAGCTCAAGAAGTATGGGCTGGATTTGGTTGTTACAGGAGATGGCAGTACAATTATAGATCAACTCCCTGCTAAAGGTGAAAGCTATCTGGAAGGTGAAAAAATCGTCGTTAAGACAGATGGCAAAGGGACAGTGCCAGATATGAAGGGCTGGTCCATGCGTGATATTTTAAAAGTGACAGATCTCCAGTCGTTGAAGCTGAAAACGAATGGCAACGGTTATGTTACACAACAAAGCATAAAAGCGGGTAAAACGGTTAAAGAAAATGATACATTAACAATTACATTGAAAAAACCAGAATAACAGCAAGCAGGTCCGTTTAAGGCGGGCCTGTTTTTTTATGTAAATGTACGGTAAATGATAAGCACCTTCAATAGATTTGATTCTAAATGGGTGTGTACAAGCATATATTGGAACGAGCCATAGAAAAAGGAGGTTCCAAATTCATGCGTGTTTCAAACGTGACCGTTCGTAAGCGGTTGACGATTGCTTTAATAGCGGGTATTGCTATTTTTCTGATTATTGACTTGAGGCTAGGTTATGTACAGTTCTTTCTTGGAGATGAATTGACGAGTAAAGCGAAAAGCCTATGGAGCAGACAAATTTCCTTCGAGCCGGAGAGAGGCGAAATTGTCGACAGGAACGGTGTAGCGTTAGCAACGAATATTAGTGCTCCAACAGTATACGTTGTACCACGGCAAATTAAGGACCCGGCAACAGCTGCAGAGCAGCTTGCAGCAGTGTTAGAAGCGGACAAGCAGACAATATATAAGGAATTGATTCAAAAGGAAATGAGCGTTAGATTGCCTGAAGGCAGGAAAATTTCTCATGAAAAGGCGAAAAAGGTAAGAGCACTTGATATTGACGGCGTATATATTGGTGAGGACTCGAAAAGATCGTATCCGTATGGAAACTATCTGTCACATGTATTAGGATTTGCTGGGATTGATAACCAAGGCTTAATTGGCTTGGAGCTAGAATATGATGATGAACTGAAGGGATCAAAAGGATCTGTTCAATATTATTCTGATGCTAAAGGACAAAGAATGAATGATATGGCAGACGATTATGAAGCGCCAGTAAATGGTAATGATCTGAAGCTGACCATTGACACGAAAGTGCAGACTATTATTGAGCGGGAGCTTGATATTGCCGAACAGACATATGATCCAGACAGTATTATCGCCATTGCCATGAATCCAAAAACAGGCGAGATACTAGGGATGTCAAGCAGGCCTGGCTTTGACCCGGCAGATTTTCAAAATGTTTCATCAGAGGTATATAACAGAAACCTGCCAATATGGAGCGCATATGAGCCAGGTTCAACGTTTAAGATTATCACATTAGCAGCTGCGCTGGAGGAAGGAAAGGTAGATTTGCATAAGGATACTTTCCATGATCCAGGTTATGCAGATGTAGATGGAACAAAGCTGAAATGCTGGAAACGGGGCGGCCATGGGGCACAGACATTTTTGGAAGTCGTCCAAAACTCCTGTAACCCAGGATTTGTATCACTGGGAGAAAAGCTTGGCAAAGACACATTGTTCAAATATATAAAGAATTTTGGTTTTGGAGAGAAAACAGGCATTGATCTTCAAGGAGAGTCAAAAGGAATACTCTTTAACCTAAATAGAGTCGGACCTGTCGAGCTTGCGACAACAGCATTTGGACAGGGTGTTGCTGTAACGCCAATTCAGCAGGTGGCAGCATTATCAGCAGCCATTAATGGCGGAACCTTATACACGCCATATGTGGCAAGCGAGCTGATTGATCCAAGCACAGGTGAGGTCATCATGAAAAAAGAGCCTGTGGCAAAAAGGAAGGTAATCTCTGAAGATACCTCCAAAAAAATCAGAGAAGCTTTAGAAAGCGTTGTTGCACAAGGGTCAGGAGGCAAAGCCTTTGTTGAAGGATACCGTGTCGGCGGTAAGACAGGGACAGCGCAAAAAGCCTCTGGCGGAAGATATTTAGAAAATAATTTCATTGTTTCATTCATAGGTTTCGCACCAGCTGATGATCCGGAGCTAGTCGTGTATGTGGCTGTCGATAATCCAAAGGGTACAGTGCAATTTGGTGGAGTTGTTGCAGCTCCAATTGTCGGCAGCATAATGGGTGACAGTCTTCGTGCGTTAGGAGTGAAGGAGCGAAAGGGACAACTGGAAAAAGAGTATAAATACCCAGAAAATCCGCTCATTGAAGTTCCTGACTTAGTCGGGCTTACAAAAAAAGAGATTAGTGAAGTTTTTCTTAATCTGAAAATTGAGCCGAGCGGCAGTGGTGATACTGTTATCAAGCAGTCTCCAGAACCAGGAACAAAAGTAAAGGACGGCTCTACTATCCGTTTGTACTATAATAATTGACCAAACCTTTTCCAATAAAGGCGGCACTTTCGCCGCCTTTATTTTTCGTTATATAGCAGAAAAATAGGAACACCATGGCGCAATTCCTTTTTATCATGTAAAATATAAACGCTAAGAAAAAATGCAATTCAAAAGATGGTTATGCATTTGATATAATATTAGTATTTATGAATAAAATGAATACATATGGATTTACAGAAAAGAGGATTTAAAACCATGCAGTTAAAAAAACTATTAAAAAGCTTAGGGCCATATGCTTTATATAATGGAAAAGATGCAGAAATCACTTCTATTGAAAATGATAACAGAAAAGTGGTTCAGGGAAGTCTGTTTATCTGCATTAAAGGCTTCACAGTAGATGGTCATGATTTTGCTCAAAAGGCATTTGAAGCAGGTGCAGCAGCTATCCTTGCAGAAAGAGAATTAGCAACAGAGCTGCCTATACCTGTTATTATCGTGAAGGATACTAAAAAGGCGAGCAGCATCCTTGCTGACGCATTCTATGATCATCCTACACAAAAGCTTAGTTTAATTGGTATTACAGGTACAAATGGTAAAACGACTACAAGTCATTTGATTGAAACAATCCTGCAAAAGGCTAACAAGAAAACGGGCATCATTGGGACGATGTACACAAAAATTGACAATGAGATTCAAGAAACGAAAAATACGACGCCAGAAGCAGTCACACTACAAAAGATTTTTCACCAAATGGCAGAAAAAAAGGTTGAAACTGCTGTTATGGAGGTTTCTTCGCATGCATTATCCGAGGGAAGAGTGTTTGGCTGTGACTATGATATTGCTGTGTTTACTAATCTAACGCAGGATCATCTTGACTTCCACGGAACGATGGATGAGTATAGACGAGCAAAAGGCTTGCTGTTTACAAGACTAGGAAATGTATATTCACAAGAAGCTCCAAAATTTGCTGTCTTGAACAAAGATGATGCTGCAAGTGAGGAATATGAAAGACTGACAGCTGCGATTGTCGTCACATATGGGATTGATAAAGAAGCAGACATTATGGCGAAGGATATACATATCACCTCAGCCGGGACAGAGTTTCAATTAATAACACCTGCTGGAAGATTTCCTGTTGCATTGAAAATGGTCGGTAAGTTCAGTGTGTATAATGCATTGGCGAGCATTGCTGCAGCATTTGTGAGCGGGATACCAATGGAAACAGCTATTACAGCACTTGAATCTGTTAAAGGAGTATCTGGAAGATTTGAGACAGTAGATGCTGGCCAGGATTTTTCAGTTATCGTTGACTATTCTCATACACCTGACAGTCTTGAAAATGCGCTTGTCACAATCAAGGAGTTCGCAGAAGGAGATATTCATGTGATTGTCGGCTGCGGCGGGGACAGAGATAAAACGAAGCGTCCATTAATGGCTGATATTGCGTGTAAATATGCAAAACATGCGATATTTACGAGTGACAATCCTAGAAGTGAGGACCCACTGCAAATATTGAAGGACATGGAAGCAGGAGTTGTCGGCAAGGAATATAAGGTGATTGCCGACAGGAAAGAAGCGATTGATTATGCGGTGAAAAACGCAAATGCTAAAGATGTCATCTTAATCGCTGGAAAAGGACATGAAACATATCAGCAAGTAGGAGCACAAACTTTTGACTTTGATGACCGCCTTGTTGCAAAAGAGGCTATATTAGGAGTGAAAAAATGACGCTGTCCTATAAAACCATTTTGCAGGTAATTCCTGAAGCAAAAGGATATGCAAATGAAGAAATCAGCTTTTTGACCGTTTCATTTTTCAGTGATGAAAAGCAGGCGAAAGGACTATTTGCACCTGTGTATGGCAAAGATTCCGGTGATTTGTTAACAGCTATCGCCAATGGTGCAATAGGAGCAATTTGGGACATAAATGAAGAAATACCATCCTATACACCAAACCATTTTCCAATATTCTATACAAATGATATAAAGAAGGGCTTATATAAAATGATTGAACTATACGAACAAAACTTAAATGGACAACAGCACGCTAAATTTATTTATGCAAAAGATTCAAGTGAAACGGCTTTAGAAACATATGATGGAGCTGTAATTAAAACCTTGTTAGCAAATGATGAGATGGGAGGGGAACGAGCATGATGGAGAAAGTGATATTCTTTACGATTATATTAGGCTTTTTAATTACGGTTCTCCTATCTCCCGTCTTTATACCCTTCTTGAGAAGGCTGAAATTCGGACAAAGCATTAGGGAGGAAGGCCCGAAATCTCACCAGAAAAAATCAGGTACTCCTACAATGGGAGGCTTGATGATTCTATTATCTGTTGTTGTTACAACATTGGTAATGACATATAAATTCACAGAGCCGACAATGAAGACATATATGCTGCTCTTTGTTATGTTAGGCTTCGGATTATTAGGCTTCTTGGATGACTTTATTAAAGTCGTTATGAAAAGGAACCTAGGTTTGACGTCAAGACAAAAGCTTTTAGGTCAAATTGTCATTTCTGTCATCTTTTATTTTGTGTTAATGCAAAATGATTTTTCAACAAGCATCACTATTCCGCTGATTGATAAATCTTTTGATCTTGGCTGGTTTTATGTAGTATTTATCGTATTCTGGCTTGTAGGCTTCTCAAATGCGATTAACCTGACAGATGGTTTGGACGGATTAGTATCTGGAACTTCCGCAATCAGCTTCGGCGCATTTGCTGTTCTTGCATGGAGTCAGTCACAGTTTGAAATCAGTATTTTCTCTGTGGCAATTGTCGGTGCAGTCCTTGGCTTCCTAGTATTTAACGCCCATCCTGCGAAGGTATTTATGGGTGATACAGGCTCGCTGGCGCTTGGAGGAGCAATAGCCGCTATTGCGATATTGACTAAAATGGAAATATTACTGATTCTTATCGGTGGAGTTTTTGTCATTGAAACATTATCTGTAATTCTTCAAGTTATCTCCTTTAAATCAACAGGAAGAAGAATATTTAGAATGAGCCCGCTGCACCATCATTATGAGCTAGTAGGCTGGTCTGAATGGCGAGTCGTGGTAACATTTTGGAGCGTAGGTTTACTATTTGCAGCACTAGGAATTTATATTGAGGTGTGGTTATAAACAATGAAACATATCACAGAATATCATCATAAAAAAATACTTGTTTTAGGTCTTGCGAAAAGTGGCGTCAGTGCCGCTTCTCTTTTGCATAAATTAGGAGCATTTGTAACAGTGAATGACAGCAAGCCACTTGACGAAAACCCAGAGGCACAAGGCTTGCTAGAACAAGGAATTACTGTTATTTGCGGCAGTCACCCTGTTGAGCTTTTGGATGAAGGCTTTCAATTAATCGTAAAAAACCCGGGAATCCCCTATTATAACCCAATGATAGAAAGAGCTGTCGAGAAGGGAATCCCGATTATTACAGAGGTAGAGCTTGCATATAAGATTTCCGAGGCTCCTTTCGTTGCTATTACCGGTTCAAATGGTAAAACAACAACAACTACCCTTTTGTTTGACATGCTTGAGCAAGCAAGCAAAAAGCCATTGATTGCTGGAAACATCGGCACAGTAGCTTCTGATGTTGCACAAACAGCTGAAAAGGACAATCAAATTGTTATTGAGCTTTCTTCCTTCCAGCTTATGGGTATTGATCAATTCAAACCAAAAGTGGCAATCATTACAAATATTTATGATGCCCACCTTGATTACCACGGCACAAGGGAAGAATACGCAAACGCCAAAGGGAATATCACAAGAAATCAAGATGCAACTGATTATTTAATCGTGAATGTAGAGCAGGAAGAGGTTATGAATATTGCGCGCAGAAGCAAGGCGAATATCATCCCGTTCTCGACAGTTAAGCAATTGGAATTTGGTGCATTTGTAAAACAAGGTGCAATATATTTCCATGATGAAAAAGTAATGGATGTGAAGGATATCGTCCTGCCGGGAGCGCATAACCTAGAAAACATTCTTTCCGCAGTTGCTGCTGCAAAGTTGACAGGTGTTGACAATGAGAGCATTCATCGTGTTTTAAGTACATTTAAAGGTGTGAAGCACAGACTGCAATTCATTGATGAAATTAAAGGCAGACGTTTTTATAATGATTCCAAAGCAACGAATATTCTTGCTACCGAAAATGCTCTAGCAGCGTTTGATATGCCGACAATTCTTCTGGCTGGAGGTTTAGACAGAGGAAATGAATTTGATGAACTGATTCCTTCCTTAAAAAATGTTAAGGCAATGATTTTATTTGGCCAAACAGCTGATAAGCTTGAAAGAATCGGAATTGAAGCAGGAATAAAAACTATCCAACGTGTCGATAATGTGGACAAAGCTGTACCGGCTGCTTTCCAGCTTTCAGAGGAGGGCGATGTTATTCTTCTGTCACCAGCATGTGCAAGCTGGGATCAATACAAAACTTTTGAAGTCAGAGGAGACATTTTTATAGAAGCGGTGCATAAGCTTAAATAAGGGCTTGTTTACATCTATCGTTTCAATCGGAAAATGATGAATCACAAGGGGATGTATAATCTCCTTGTGGGGATAAATCTGTCAACCGTTATTCTCGGTTAGAAGCAAGCCCAAATACTTGCAACTCGAGGTGTGGTAAAGGTGCCGACAAAAAAAACAACTCCCGATATATTCCTAATCATCATCACGTTTACACTACTAGCGATAGGACTTATCATGGTGTACAGTGCAAGTGCTGTATGGGCGGATTACAAATTTGATGATTCCTTCTTTTTTGCGAAAAGACAGATGCTTTTTGCTGGAGTCGGGATTATCGCCATGTTTTTTATCATGAATATTGATTATTGGACTTGGAGAACATGGGCTAAGATTATCGTTATTGTGTGTTTTGTCTTGTTGGTTTTCGTTTTGATTCCGGGAATTGGAAATGTCCGTAATGGATCGCGAAGCTGGATCGGAGTTGGTGCGTTTTCCATTCAGCCCTCAGAATTCATGAAGATGGCGATGATTGCCTTCTTGGCAAAATTTCTTTCAGAGAACCAGAAAAATATCACTTCCTTTAAAAAGGGATTACTACCTGCTTTAGGTATCGTATTTTTGGCATTTGGTATGATCATGCTTCAGCCAGATTTAGGAACTGGCACGGTTATGGTTGGGACAAGTGTTGTGATGATCTTTATCGCAGGGGCAAGAATTCGCCATTTCGTTTTTCTTGGCTTGATTGGTCTGGCAGGCTTTGTAGGTCTTGTTGCTTCGGCGCCTTACAGGATAAAACGGATCACTTCATTTCTTGATCCGTGGTCAGATCCTCTTGGCAGCGGATTTCAAATCATTCAGTCGTTATATGCAATTGGTCCAGGCGGATTATTTGGATTAGGATTGGGAGAAAGCAGGCAAAAGTTCTTTTACTTGCCAGAACCACAAACGGATTTCATTTTTGCGATTCTTTCCGAGGAGCTTGGTTTTATCGGAGGTTCCCTTATTCTCTTGCTGTTTTCCTTACTGCTTTGGAGAGGCATCAGGATTGCCCTTGGAGCACAAGATTTATTTGGGAGTTTGCTTGCTGTAGGAATTATTGCCATGGTAGCCATTCAGGTAATGATTAATATCGGAGTTGTGACAGGCTTAATGCCAGTTACCGGGATTACATTGCCGTTTTTAAGCTATGGTGGATCTTCCTTAACATTGATGCTTGTAGCAATCGGGGTACTATTGAATGTGAGCCGCTATTCACGATATTAAAAAAAGAGAAAAAGCAACACGTAGGAGAGGATGGCTTAAAGCCCTCCTTTTTTTATTTTTAATGAGAAAATCAATTTAAAATCTTCATACAATTCATTATTATAATCATTCGATAACAATTATTTCAGTAAGACTTTAGAAGAGGGGAGGGGAGGGAGAAGACAATACTTATGCAAATGCTTGATAGGTAAGAACAATTACGGAAAAATATTCGAAAAAGAGTTATGCAGTATCCTGCAAAAATGTATTACATTTTGTTTTCAATTTTATGTAATTGTACGAACAGGTTTAAAATATAGTACAATAGGGAACATCTAGTTTGGGCTGTAAGTAAAATCCTCCGAAATTTTAAAAGAAGATAGTTTCTGTTTTTCATAAATAAAGCTATAATAAAGTAGATTTGAAATCGTATAAAGCGCTTTTCAACAAGAACAAGTACGTATTATGAGGTGGGAAAATGAAAATAGTGGTTAGCGGTGGTGGTACAGGAGGACATATCTATCCAGCACTTGCCTTAATCCGTGAGATACAAAAGGAAGTCAAGGATGTTGAATTCTTGTACATAGGAACTGAAGCAGGCTTAGAAAGTAAATTGGTGCGTCGTGAAGATATCCCATTTAAAGCGATACATATTACTGGATTTAAACGAAAGCTATCGCCTGAAAACCTTAAAACGGTTTGGAGATTCATTTCTGGTGTGAATAAATGTAAAAAAATCCTGAAGGAATTTAAAGCAGATGTTGTAATCGGCACTGGCGGTTATGTTTGTGGACCTGTTGTGTATGCTGCCGCAAAAATGGGCATAGCAACGATCATCCATGAACAAAACAGTGTACCTGGTTTAACTAATAAATTTTTAAGCAAATATGTGGATAAAGTAGCAACATGCTTTGCTGAAGCAGAGCAGTTTTTCCCAAAGGAGAAAGTAGTCCTAACAGGGAATCCTCGTGCGTCTGAAGTACTAAATCAAGATGCGATTAAAGGCAAACTGTCTGCAGGTCTAAAGCTAAAAGATCCGGCAGTATTGATTTTCGGAGGCAGCAGGGGAGCTAGACCTATTAATGATGCAGTTATTTCTGCACTTCCTGAATTCGGAAAGAAATCATATCAAGTACTTTACGTCACTGGTGAGGTGCATTATGAAGCAGTGAAGAAGGAAGTGGAGAAGGTTGGAAATCCTGAAAATGTTATCATAAAGCCATTTGTTCACAATATGCCTGAAGTTCTTGCAGGAATAGATTTAACTGTAGCAAGAGCAGGAGCAACAACATTGGCTGAGCTAACATCTCTGGGAATTCCAAGTATCTTGATTCCGAGTCCTTATGTGACCAACAATCATCAGGAGAAAAACGCCCATTCACTTACTAACAATGGTGCAGCTAAACTGCTATTAGAACGTGAATTAAATGGCGAAAATCTTGTGTCAGAGATAGACGAAATAATGCTGCAGCCAGAAAAACTGCAAAGCATGAAAAACGCCTCTCTTGAGCTTGGTATTCCAGATGCAGCAATGAGACTGTTTAAAGTGATGCAGGATGTAGTGAAAAAATAAAGCTGGGTGGGAGTGTTTCTTTTCTCCCCAGTTTTTCTTCAACAAATTTTAGGCGGATGCTATAATCAAAACGAGCTGTCTGGTTTATTTAGCCAGAAAAGCTTGACTTTATGTCTTATTTAATAAAGTGATTAAAACTTACTATTTTTTCTTGAAAAAAAACTGGTTAAAACCGATATATAATAAGTAATTAGGAGATGGTAGCAAGATTTGCTGCCTACTTTCTCAAATTAGAGGTGGTTACTTGGAAAAAGGGAAGATTGTTTCCATTGAAGATAGAATTCCTAAATTAAAACAGCAGCGAAGGAAGAAAGCAAACAAACGCCTCATATTTCTGCTCATGCTCTTTTTCCTCCTCATTGGATGCATTATTTACTTTCAGTCACCATTAAGCAATGTGAAACAAACGGTCGTGACAGGAAACATATTGTATACGGAAGATGAAATAGAGAAAATTAGCGGTATAAATTCTTCAACAAACATTTGGACAATAAAAAAGGACAAGATTGAAGAGAAGCTAAATGCCTTGCCTGAAATTAAAACGTCCTCTGTTTCGATAAAACTTCCCAACATCGTCAATATTAAAGTGGAAGAGTACAAACGGATCGCTTACATGGTAAGCGGCAGTAAATACATTCCAATCATTGAAAGCGGAGCAAAGCTAGAGGAAAGAAGCTCAGAATCAACACCATATGATGCACCGCTCATTATGGATTTTGACAATGATAAAGCATTGGAGAAAACGGTTAAGGAACTCAAAAAACTTCCGACTGGTGTATATAATGCCATCTCTGAGATTCATTATACTCCGAAAAAAACGGATTCTTACCACATTAATATCTTCATGAATGATGGGTTTGAGGTTGCAGCCTCCTTAAGTACGTTTGCAGAAAAAATGGAGCATTATCCGTCGATAGTCAGTCAATTAGATCCTAAGAAAAGAGGGATTATTGATTTGGAGGTAGGTTCCTATTTCAAGGAATACGGATCAGAAGGGGAGGAACAAAGTGAAGAATAAACGAAAGGGAAGTCATGTGATCTTTTCGTTTGTTTTCCTTGTACTAGGGTTCATTGTCGCATTTGCCTTTCAGGTGGCACAAGCAGACAAGGACAAAAATAAGTTGAGTGACAGCCAGTTCGACCGAGATCTTTCATTGCGAAACGAGCTAATTGATCAGGAAGAAAAAAATAATCAGCTTTTTAAAGATTTAGAGCAAGCGCAAAAAGAACTATCGGACTATGAGAAAGAATTATCCACTAAGGCTGATTCTTATTACAACTTGGCAGAAGATGCAAACAATTACCGCATGTACTTAGGGAAGATGCCGGTTCAAGGAAAAGGCGTTCAGGTGACATTGGAGGACGGAAACTATAATCCGAATGATGACAATGTGAACAATTATCTTGTCCATGAGCACCACATCTTTCAAGTGGTGAATGAACTATATGTTTCAGGTGCTACAGCAATCAGCATAAATGGCCAGCGACTGTCTCATGATTCTTATATTCTTTGCAATGGTCCTGTCATTGAAATTGATGGAAATCAATATCCTGCTCCGTTTGTTGTGACAGCAATTGGCGACAGCGAGGTAATGGATGGTGCATTGAATATTAAAGGTGGCGTGAAGGATACACTTGTAAATGAAAACATCAAGTTTACACTTGAAAAAAAGGATACTATTAAAATGGATGCGCTCAGAACAAATTAAGTGAAAAGTAAGGTTTAAATGCCGATTATTTTGTATGGAAGTATGGTGAAGGCGTGAATAAAAAACTTTTCACTATGACAATAATTACACTAGTTATTGGTTTTATGCTTGCCGTTCAATTTCAGACAGTTAAGAAGCCGAAGGTTCGGGACACAAGGGATACTTGGGAACTGAAACAAGCGCTTCTTAAAGAAAAGGAAACGGAGCTTAAGCTGTTGAGTGAAATTCGTACAGCAAACCAAAAAGTGGACGAGTATAAAAACGACAGCTCACAGACAAAAGAAGAGCTTCTACAAGAAACAATCGACGAGCTTAAGGACGAAATAGGCCTGACAGAAAAAAACGGTTACGGTATTATCATAAATGTTCAGTCCGTCAGCCCGGATTTGCTTATGGGAGAAGAGCAGGGCTCCATCTCGGCAGATTTGCTTAAAAGGCTGATTAACGAGCTGAACCAATATGGGGCAAAGGAAATTTCCATTGCCGAGCATCGATATATAAATACATCTGTCATCAGGGACATCAATGGGGAGATTAAGATGGATGGCTATCCAGTTGACGGACTGCCATTGACAATAAAAGTGATAGCAGCAGACAAAAACAGTGCCGAGCAGCTTTATAATCGCATGAAGGTCTCTAGGTCTGCAGACGATTTCTTCATTGAAGACTTATTGCTTGATGTCAAAAAACCACAGCAAAAAATAACGATTCCTGCATATGAGGACAATTTAAGGATTCGGTATATAAAGCCTGCTGGAAATGAAGAAGGAGGCGGTTCTTAATGTGGCTTCCTATATTTGGCCTTATTGTCGGCATTTCACTTGGCCTGCTGACAGATATAACGGTACCTGATGAATATGCCAATTATTTATCAATAGCTGTGCTTGCAGCACTTGATACCTTGTTTGGTGGCATCAGGGCCCACCTGCAAAATATATACGATGAAAAGGTATTCGTATCAGGTTTTTTCTTTAATATTCTCCTTGCAGCAAGTTTAGCTTTTCTCGGTGTTCATCTTGGTGTAGACTTATATTTAGCTGCCATATTTGCCTTCGGTGTAAGGCTGTTTCAAAATATCGCAGTCATTAGGAGAATCATCTTGACAAAGTGGGAAAATAAAAGAGAAAAAACTGAAAAAAATCATTCATAAAAAAGGGAATATATTAGTTTTGGCGAATTATTTAATAATAATATATTAATAGGGATATTTTATTCATTAAAGCTTAACATTCGCTTAAAAGAGAATAGCTGTTGTTCACTTATTTTTAAAAAGCAAAAGGGAGGTGCCCGAGAATGAACAGCAATGAATTTTATGTAAGTCTAGACATCGGTACATCCAGCGTGAAAGTAATCATTGGCGAAATGATTAATGAGTCCTTAAACATTATTGGAGTAGGCATCGTACCTTCTGAAGGGTTGAGGAAGGGTTCTATTGTTGATATAGATGAAACCGTTCATTCCATACGAAGAGCTATTGAACAAGCGGAAAGAATGATTGGTGTAGAAATTAAACAAGTGATTGTTGGCGTTTCGGGAAATCATGTAAGCTTGCAGCCTTCACATGGAGTAGTGGCAGTTTCAAGTGAAAATCGTGAAATCACAATAGAAGATGTAATGAGAGTAAAGGATGCAGCGCAAGTTGTTTCCATTCCGCCAGAGAAGGAAATAATCGACATTATTCCTAAGCAATTTATTGTGGATGGTCTAGATGAAATTACAGATCCTCGCGGGATGATAGGCGTTCGCCTAGAAATGGAAGGAATCATTATTACAGGCAGCAAGACGATACTACATAATACGCTTCGCTGTGTGGAAAAAGCAGGTTTGGAGATTGTTGATATTACATTACAGCCTCTTGCCGCTGGTTCCTTCGCGCTGTCTAAAGATGAAAAAAATCTCGGAGTGGCATTGCTTGATATTGGAGGCGGTTCTACGACGATTGCCGTTTTTGAAAATGGCTTCTTGAAAAAAACAAGCGTATTGCCAATTGGCGGAGATCATATTACAAAGGATCTTTCCATTGGTTTGCGCACAACAACCGAAGATGCAGAGAAAATAAAGGTTAAATACGGCTATGCTTATTACAACCATGCATCAGAGGAAGAGGTCTTCAGTGTCCCAATCATCGGGAGCGACCAGCACCAGCAGTTCAACCAATTGGAACTTGCCGACATCATTGAGGCAAGGTTGGAAGAAATGTTTGATTTAGTGATGGACGAGCTTGAAAGATTAGGAGTATATGATCTTCCGGGCGGTTATGTCCTTTCCGGAGGTGTGGCTGGCACAAAAGGTATTCTAGAGCTTGCACAAGAGGTTTTCCAAAATCGGGTCCGTATTGCAATACCTGATTATATTGGTGTTAGGGAAGCTCAATACACGACTGCTGTTGGTTTAATTAAGTTCTCCTACAAGAACAATAAGCTGCAAGGTGGAAATATCCATCATGCAGAACCGGTTGCAGTTGGTGAACCAAAGGAAAAAAGGGCGCCAAAACAGGCTCCGCCAAAAGCATCATATGAAAAGCAGCCTGTCGATAAAGGCCCATCAAAGCTTAAAAAATTTATGGGATACTTTTTCGATTAAGTTAAAAACATTATAACAATTAAAATGGTATGTTTACTCCATATCACCAAGATTGAGACGCGGACAGTTCGATACTGCTGAATATCGACGAATTAGGAGGATTTGTCATGTTAGAATTTGATACAAATATAGATTCATTAGCTGTAATAAAGGTAATTGGAGTCGGTGGCGGCGGAAACAACGCTGTCAATCGAATGATTGAGCATGGTGTTCAAGGAGTCGAGTTTATTGCGGTAAATACAGACGCTCAGGCACTTAACTTGTCAAAAGCAGAAATAAAAATGCAAATCGGCGGCAAATTAACTAGAGGTTTAGGTGCCGGTGCTAACCCAGATGTGGGTAAAAAAGCAGCAGAAGAAAGTAAAGAACAAATTGAAGAAGCTCTTAAAGGAGCGGATATGGTATTTGTTACTGCAGGTATGGGCGGTGGAACTGGAACTGGTGCAGCACCTGTTATTGCGCAAATTGCAAAAGATATTGGCGCATTGACTGTTGGTGTTGTAACAAGACCGTTCACATTTGAAGGGCGCAAACGTTCTACACATGCAGCAAGTGGAATCTCTGCTCTTAAAGAAGCTGTAGACACATTGATTGTTATTCCAAATGACCGTCTGCTTGAGATTGTTGATAAGAGCACTCCGATGCTTGAAGCATTCAGAGAAGCAGATAACGTATTAAGACAAGGTGTCCAAGGTATTTCTGACCTTATCGCTACACCAGGATTAATCAACCTTGACTTTGCCGATGTAAAAACAATCATGGTTAACAAAGGTTCTGCATTGATGGGTATCGGCGTAGCGTCAGGTGAAAACCGTGCTGCTGAAGCAGCGAAAAAGGCGATATCTTCTCCATTGCTTGAGACATCCATTGATGGAGCACAAGGTGTGCTGATGAACATTACTGGCGGATCTAACCTAAGTCTTTACGAGGTACAGGAAGCAGCAGATATTGTCGCTTCTGCATCTGACCAAGACGTTAACATGATCTTCGGTTCTGTTATTAACGAAAACTTAAAAGATGAAATTGTCGTTACAGTAATTGCGACAGGTTTCAATCAAGATACAATGCCGGTTTCTTCTGCAAGACCTTCTTTAAACAATATGAAGCCGTCAAGCAACCCTGTAGGCTCACGTGAAGTGAAGCGTGAAGAGTCTCCTAACAATAATGTGAAAGAGCCTGTTCGCAATAATAATATTCAAACAGGTGAAGATACACTTGATATACCAACATTTTTGCGTAACCGAAATCGTAGAAGATAAAAATGAGCGGGAGTTATTTCCCGCTTTTTTTTTTGCATTTCATAGCCTGGGAAATAAAAGTACCTCTGAAACCTTTCTAATTCTCCTCCAAAAAAACTGACAATTCACTGCTAGAACGACTCATCGCATAAGGCAAGAAATAGTGACAAAATCTGTTGATAATAGGGAAAATTTCTGTTTTTTTGATTACAGGAAGTGACACACTTTCCTTGTGTGGTAGGTTATACTTTTTCGTAACAGATTAATAGAGTTAGATGAGCAAGCTAAAATTTTGCCATAAAACTTTAGGAAGGAGGCTTACATGTTTGGCCATTTATTTAGATGTAATATGGCTGCTGAATTTCCTGTTTGACAGCTTGCTGCTCTATTTGACAGCCATCATCCTAAAGCGAAATATAAAGCTGTGGAGAGTGCTGTGCGGCGGTCTGATTGGATCTATTATCATCCTCTTGGCTGTCACTCCATATCATATCTATACAAGTCATCCAATCTCTAAGCTATTGTTCTCTTGTGTTATGGTTTTGACTGTTTTTGGTTACAAAAGACTTCGCTATTATCTCAGCGGATTAATGACATTTTATTTTGTCACATTTCTTATTGGCGGAGTCTTAATTGGCTCACATTATTTTATTCAATTTGATTTTCAATTATCTACTTCTGTTCTACTTGCTAGCGTTAAAGGCTTTGGCGATCCTATCAGTTGGCTGTTTGTTTTGCTTGGTTTTCCTGCAGCCTGGCATTTTTCTAAAAAGAATGTGGAAAGCATGGAAATTACGAAAATTAAATATGATGAAATTGTGCAAGTGAAGTTTCAAATTGCCGGCATGGAGTTCTCATTAAAAGGGCTTGTTGACAGTGGTAACCAAGTATACGATCCGATTTCGCGTGTACCTGTCATGTTTGTCTCCATTAATGCGATGAAAGCAACAGAAATCCCGAAAGAGCTTAATGAAATTGTTGATGATTCTGATTCCATTATTCATGGAAAGGTACAGCTTAATGATGATTGGCAATATAGAATGCGGATTATCCCATATAAAGTTATGGGGAAGGAGCACCAGCTCATGATTGCCATCAAGCCTGAAGAGCTTATCATTGAAAATAAAGAAGGAAGCTTCTTAGTGGAAAAAGGGCTGATTTCATTTACGAGACAGCAGCTGTCATCAGATGACGCATTTTCATGCATTGTTCACCCGAAGATGCTGACAGGCAACAAAATCAATGAAGTCAAACGTGGAATGGTCAGTTAATATACTATACTCTATTGACACATCATTTAGAAGGAGGACAATTATGAAAAAATTAAAGCTTCGCTTAACCTACTACTGGTATAAGCTCTTAATGAAATTAGGTTTGAAAACAGATGAAGTTTTTTATATTGGCGGAAGCGAAGCATTGCCTCCCCCATTAAGCAAGGAAGAAGAGGAAGAATTGCTGCAAAAGCTGCCAGAAGGCGATCAGGCAGCAAGATCTATTTTAATTGAACGTAATTTGCGGCTTGTTGTTTATATTGCGAGAAAATTTGAGAACACAGGAATTAATATTGAGGACTTAATAAGCATTGGCACAATCGGATTAATTAAAGCTGTTAATACATTTAATCCTGAGAAGAAAATTAAGCTTGCTACATATGCATCTAGATGTATTGAAAATGAAATCTTGATGTATTTAAGAAGGAATAATAAGATACGATCAGAGGTATCCTTTGACGAACCGCTAAATATCGACTGGGACGGCAATGAGCTCCTTTTATCAGACGTGATGGGAACAGAAGAAGATATAATAACAAAGGATCTTGATGCGAGTGTTGATAAGAAGCTGCTTATCAGAGCGTTGCATCAGCTATCTAAAAGAGAGAAACAAATCATGGAGCTTCGTTTTGGTCTTGGAACAGGTGAGGAAAAGACACAAAAGGATGTTGCTGATATGCTCGGTATATCTCAGTCTTATATCTCAAGACTTGAAAAAAGAATTATTAAGAGACTGCAAAAGGAATTTAATAAAATGGTTTAATGCCTTATTAGACAATATGTCGGCTAAATTTAGATTTTAACAGGAGAAATTTATCTTCTTTTAAAGTGAAATTAGCTGGCATATTTTTTTGCTTATACAAAGCTGCGCAAAAATATTTTTAAAAAATTATTATTGTAGAAAAGTATTGTTGTGATTGTTTTTTGCCGGTGTTTGCTTCCTGAAATTTAGTTTAGGATGGAAATAGCTTATGCATATTTTTCCTGCTCAAGGAGATACTGTTTTTTGTACAGCAGCTCCTGTGAGGAGGGAAATAGATTGACTCGAAATAAAGTAGAAATTTGCGGTGTGGATACATCTAAGCTTCCAGTATTAAAAAACGAAGAAATGAGAGAGCTCTTCAAGCAAATGCATAAGGGAGATATTTCCGCAAGAGAAAGTCTCGTAAATGGTAATCTTCGCCTCGTTTTGAGTGTCATCCAACGGTTTAATAACAGAGGTGAGTTTGTCGATGACTTATTTCAAGTTGGTTGTATCGGTCTAATGAAATCTATTGATAATTTTGATTTAAGTCAAAACGTAAAGTTTTCCACCTATGCTGTCCCGATGATTATTGGTGAAATTCGCCGATACTTGCGCGATAATAACCCGATAAGAGTTTCCAGGTCCTTAAGGGATATAGCTTATAAAGCATTGCAAGTCAGGGAGCGATTGATGAGTAAAACATCAAAAGAGCCAACAGCGGAGGAAATCGCAAAAGAGCTTGATATTCCACATGAGGATATTGTATTCGCATTGGATGCTATTCAAGATCCAGTTTCACTCTTTGAACCGATATATAACGATGGTGGAGATCCAATTTACGTCATGGACCAGTTAAGTGACGAAAAAAACAAGGATATCCAGTGGGTCGAGGAGCTTGCGCTCAAAGAAGGTATGCGAAGATTGAATGATCGAGAAAAACTTATATTGCGAAAGCGATTTTTTCAAGGAAAAACGCAAATGGAAGTTGCTGATGAAATAGGTATCTCGCAAGCTCAAGTGTCAAGATTAGAAAAGGCTGCTATTAAACAAATGAATAAAAACATTCAAAGCTAATATTACCAAAAAGAAAACTGCCGAATTCTCGGCAGTTTTTCTTTTTTATAGCGATTTTTCCATGCTAATTATCATCAGGACAACATATATTTTAGTAAGGCTTTCCTTGCATACCAGCGTAACGCTGTAAGGAAACAAAACGTATAAAGTCATAGGAGTGAAACAATGCTGAAAATATCTGACTTTCAAGTGAAGGACGTCGTCAATGTAGCGGATGGAAAAAAGCTTGGTAATATAGGAGATATCGATATAAATTTACAGACAGGCAAGATTGATTCAATCATTATTGGCGGACCAGGAAAAGTATTGGGATTCTTTAACAGGGAGGCTGATATTGTTATTCCTTGGAGCAATATCTTAAAAATTGGTGAAGATGTCATATTAGTAAAATACACAAAATCATTAGAGCTAATTGATGTAGAAGAATAGGGATAATTTTATTGGTTTTTTTATGACCAATGCACAACTCTATGGTAAACTATAAAAAAAAGCTGAGGTTATAAAAAATGGAACCTTTTCTATTAAAAGACGCTGAATATTTTACAATTCAATCATGGTGTAAAGACCACCCTCAATTGGCCGCAGGGTTCACAACAAAAAATGGCGGCACAAGCATAGGTCATCATAAAGGTTTAAATATGGCCTATCATGTTAATGATTCAAAGGAGAAGGTAACAGCAAACAGGCAAATTGTTGCGAATAAGCTTGATTTTCCTTTAACGAATTGGGTAGGATCTGAACAAACCCACAAAAACTCCATTTGGGAAGTATCAACTATTGATGCTGGCAAAGGAGCTTGCAACTATGAAAGTGCGTTGCCAGATACAGATGGCTTGTTTACACGGGAAGAGGGCATTTTGCTTACGCTTTGCTATGCTGACTGTGTGCCACTATATTTCATTCATAGCAAAACAAAAGCAATTGGTATTGCCCACGCAGGTTGGCAAGGTACTGTACAAGGAATCGCGGTAGAAATGGTGAAGGTGTTTAAATCACATGGAATTGATCCAGGTGAAATCGAAGTTGCCATCGGTCCGTCCATTACAGATAAACAATACATAGTAGACAGCCGTGTTATTGATAAAGTTGACGAAGCTTTAGATGAAAGTGATGAAAGGCCATACAAGCTTGTTTCACCAAATCAATATTCATTGAGTTTGCAACAGCTCAACAAACAGCTGTTAATTAAGGCAGGCATTCAGGAAAGTAAGATCCAGGTGACAAGTCTTTGCACGAGCGAACAGGAATCCTATTTCTTTTCCCATAGGCGAGATAAAGGGAAGACAGGAAGAATGATGAGTTTTATTGGCTGGAGAGAGGATGTTTAAAGAAAGATGCAAGTAAAGCATAATTTAGAGGGAATTAGGGAAAAGGTGAAATTGGCTTGTGAAAAAGCTGATCGATCCGTTGAAGATATCACCATAATCGCAGTGACAAAATATGTTACAATAGAAAGAGCAAAAGAAGCTTTGGAAGCAGGTGTTACCAATCTTGGGGAAAACCGGGAGGAAGGCCTGCTTGCAAAACGTGAGGTGCTGATGGACGAGCCAGTTTGGCACTTTATCGGTTCCTTGCAAACTCGCAAAGTAAAAAGCATTATAAATCATGTGGATTATATTCATTCACTCGACCGCTTGTCTTTGGCAAAAGAAATAAACAAGCGAGCTGAAAAGAAAATCAAGTGTTTTGTTCAAGTTAATGTATCGCAAGAAGAATCAAAGCATGGCATAGCAGCTGAAGACACAATTGATTTTATCAAAAGCCTTGAAGTACTACCTAATATTGAAATAGTTGGCTTAATGACAATGGCGCCATTTACTGATGAGGAAGAATTACTGCGAAATTGCTTCCGAAACTTAAAAAAACTTCAGACAGAAGTGCAGAAGCTTGCGTTAAGCAATGCACCATGCCAGGAGCTTTCCATGGGAATGTCTAATGACTACTCGATTGCTATAGAAGAAGGTGCAACGATGATTCGTATCGGCACAGCGCTCGTTGGCAGTGAGAAATAGGAGGTTAGAAAATTGAGTATAAAATCAAAAATTAAAACATTTTTTTTCTTAGAAGATGAAGATTATGAAGAAGAAGAGTACGAACAGGAGCAAGAACCAGTGAGAAACCAGAGACAGCAGCAGCCAACGCAGTCCTATTTTCAACAGCAACAACAGCAGCAGCAACCTGCTCAACAGCAACAACAAAAGCAAAATGTTGTCAGCCTGCAAAGTGTGCAAAAATCTTCGAAAGTATTTTTGGTTGAACCAAGAGTATATGCAGAAGCACAGGATATTGCAGACCAATTGAAAAACAGACGTGCAGTTGTCGTTAATCTGCAAAGAATCGACAAGGAGCAAGGGAAGCGTATAGTCGATTTTTTAAGCGGGACAGTTTATGCTATAGGGGGAGATATCCAGAAGGTTGGCACGGACATCTTCTTATGCACACCAGATAATGTGGAAGTTTCAGGCAATATCTCTCAGCTTCTTCAAGAAACTGAATTTGAAAATGCGAGGTGGTAAAATTAGATGGATTTGATCCTGGCAATTGTTTCTAAGTTAATTACTTTTTACTCTTATGCGCTGATTATTTACATTTTTATGTCATGGATACCGAATGCAAGAGAAACATGGATTGGCACGTTCCTTGCGCGGATTTGTGAACCGTATTTAGAGCAGTTTAGAAAGATAATCCCGCCAATTGGAATGATTGATATCTCACCAATTGTGGCTATCTTTGTATTAAATTTAGCCAGAATGGGTGTTTTTCAAATTTTCAGCTGGGTTTAAAAATCAGGGCTTTCATAAGCCCTTTTTTCATGCAGTCATTTATATACATTAAATAAAAGGAGCCGTATGTATGTCGATATACCAGCATTTTCGGCCAGAGGAAAAGGAATTTATCGATCAAGTCATAAACTGGCGCCAATATGTCGAAGATTCCTATGCACCGAAATTGACAGATTTTTTAGATCCTCGTGAACAAAAGATTGTGAACACAATAATAGGACAAAATAGTGATGTGAAGGTTGCTTTTGCAGGTGGTACGAAAGCATCTGAACGGAAAAGAGCCTTATTGTATCCCTCTTATTATGAACCAACAGAAGACGATTTTCAGCTTTCGATATACGAAATTGCATATGCGAAAAAATTCGTAAGACTTGAGCATCCACAGGTACTCGGAAGCATTATGTCATTAGGTCTGTCACGAAGTAAGTTTGGCGATATCCTTATTAAAGCTGGGGATGTTCAGCTTATTGTCTGCAAGGACGTAGAAGATTACATCCGTCTTCAGCTTGAGTCGATTGGAAAGGCAAAGGTAGAATTGAAACTAATCGATAAGGATAGTGTAATTGCCCTAGAAGAGGAATGGGTGGAGATGAGCACGACACTAGCCTCCTTAAGGCTAGATGCGACGATTGCTGCCATTTATAATATTTCGAGACAAAAGGCCCAAGTCTACATTGCATCAAGTCTTGTGAAAGTAAACTGGGCAGCTGTTGAAAATGCTTCCTTTAGCTGTGAGGAAGGCGATGTTATCTCTGTCAGAGGACATGGCAGGTCTGTCATTAAATCGCTTGAAGGAAAAACAAAAAAAGATAAATGGCGTGTTGTGGTCGGCAAATTAAAATAATTTGTCCTATATAACAAACATGATAAATTTTGTTATCATACCAAAATTCGATAGTTATTTTTACTTTATCTATGTTACAATATTTCCAAACAGTATAATTTGTCTTACTTCCTGTTTTTTTGGCGTTTTCCTTAAAATAATGCAGGAAAACAGGAAAAAGCTGTCGAAAAAATACATAAAGAAATTGAAGTTTGGGAGGTGGCATTATGCCATTAACACCGTTGGATATTCACAATAAGGAATTCAGCAAAGGGTTCCGCGGCTACGATGAAGATGAAGTAAATGAGTTTTTAGATCAAATAATCAAGGACTATGAAAATATAATTCGTGAGAAAAAAGAACTAGATGCAAGACTAATTGAGCTTGATGACCGCATTGGCCACTACAATAATATAGAAGAAACGTTAAACAAATCAATCGTTGTAGCACAGGAAGCGGCTGAGGAAGTAAAGCGAAACGCACAAAAAGAAGCGAAGCTGATCATTAAAGAAGCAGAAAAAAATGCAGACCGTATCATTAATGAATCACTTTCTAAGGCAAGAAAGATTGCCCTTGAAATTGAAGAGCTTAAAAAGCAGTCAAAAGTGTTCCGTACACGTTTTAAAATGCTGATTGAAGCACAGCTTGATTTGCTGAACAATGATGATTGGGACCATCTGCTGGAATATGAGTTGGATGCATCTGAGCTGAACTCAACGAAATAATTCTAGATAGCTTGACTAAGCATCTGCTAATAGCCTATAATTTTTACACAAAACAATATTCATGTGTACGTTGATAGGGACCAGTACAATTGCTGTTTGCTTATAAATAGCGAGCCGGGGATGGTGGAAGCCTGGCATAAGCGGAAATTGGAATATCACCCTTGAGTCCTTTTCTGAAATTCAGTAAGAAAAGGCGGTTCATTGCCGTTATAAAATGCTTAAGTGGATAGTTTTTCTATCTATAAGGGTGGTACCGCGGGAGTCTAAAACCTTCTCGTCCCTTTTTGGGATGAGGGGGTTTTTTATGTTTTTTTAACCTTCCCTAAACGTCAGCATGAATTTAGATTATTTATTGGAGGATTTATCAATGGAATATAAAGAAACACTGCTCATGCCAAAAACGGCATTTCCAATGAGAGGAAACTTGCCAAATCGTGAGCCTGACATTCAATCAAAATGGAATGAAATGAATATTTATGAAAAAGTTCAAGAACGCACAAGCGGCCGTCCGCTGTTTATTTTGCATGATGGACCACCATATGCGAACGGTGATATCCATATTGGGCATGCATTGAACAAAATCCTTAAGGACTTTATTGTTCGCTTTAAGTCTATGACAGGGTTCCAAGCTCCATATGTTCCTGGCTGGGATACGCATGGTTTGCCGATTGAACAAGCATTAACAAACAAAGGCGTTAAACGTAAAGAAATGACAATCGCTGAGTTCCGTAAGCTTTGTGAAGAATATGCACTTGGTCAAATTGACAGCCAAAGAGAACAATTCAGACGTCTAGGTGTTCGTGCTGATTGGGAAAACCCGTATATCACACTAAATCCAGCTTATGAAGCACAGCAAATTAAAGTATTCGGCGAAATGGCGAAAAAAGGCTATATTTACAAAGGGAAAAAGCCGGTATACTGGTCTCCAACAAGTGAATCTGCTTTAGCAGAGGCGGAAATTGAATATCAAGACAAGCAATCTCCATCGATTTATGTTGGCTTCAAAGTAAAGGATGGCAAAGATGTGCTTGCAGAAGATGTTCAAATTGTTATTTGGACAACAACGCCTTGGACAATTCCTGCTAACTTAGGTATCTCTGTTCACCCTGATTTAACGTATGTTGTTGTTGAAGAAAAAGGCAAAAAATATTTAGTAGCTAAAGACTTGCTTGAAGCTGTTAAAACAGAAGTAGAGTGGGAAGAAGCAACTGTTATTCAAGAGGTACAAGGTTCCGAATTAGAATACATTAAAGCACTTCACCCATTATACGACCGTGAATCTTTAGTAATGCTTGGGGAGCATGTAACAACAGATGCTGGTACAGGCTGTGTTCATACTGCACCTGGTCATGGTGAGGACGACTTTATTGTTGGTCAAAAGTATAACCTTGATGTTCTTTGTCCAGTTGATGACAAAGGTATTATGACAGACGAGGCTCCAGGATTTGAAGGTTTATTCTATGATAAAGCAAACAAGCCGATTACAGAAGCATTACAAGAAGCGGGAGCTTTATTGAAGCTGAAATTTATTACACACTCATACCCACATGACTGGAGAACGAAAAAACCAGTTATCTTCCGTGCAACAGCGCAATGGTTTGCGTCTATTAAAGATTTTAGACAAGATTTACTTGATGCTGTTAAGGAAACAAAATGGGTTCCTGCATGGGGTGAAACAAGATTGTACAATATGGTTCGTGACCGCGGAGACTGGTGTATTTCCAGACAGCGTGCATGGGGTGTGCCAATTCCTGTGTTTTATGCGGAAAACGGCGACAGCATTATTACAGATGCAACAATCGAGCATATCTCTAATTTGTTCAGGGAGCATGGTTCAAACATCTGGTTTGAAAGAAGTGCAAATGACCTTTTACCAGAAGGTTTTGAACATCCTGGAAGCCCGAACGGAAACTTTACAAAAGAAACAGATATCATGGATGTATGGTTTGATTCTGGTTCTTCCCATCAGTCTGTTTTAGAAGAAAGAGATGATTTACAAAGACCAGCAGATCTGTATCTAGAAGGTTCTGACCAATATCGCGGCTGGTTTAACTCTTCCTTGTCCACAGGAGTTGCTGTAACAGGAAAAGCACCATATAAAGGCGTGCTTAGCCACGGTTTTGTTCTTGATGGTGAAGGCAGAAAAATGAGTAAATCCCTTGGTAACGTAATGGTACCAGCGAAAGTAATGAATACACTTGGTGCAGACATCCTGCGTTTATGGGTAGCTTCTGTTGATTTCCAAGCAGACGTGCGTGTATCTGATGCGATCCTGAAGCAAGTAACAGAAGGATACCGTAAGATCAGAAACACTTTCCGTTTCCTTCTTGGAAACCTTGCTGATTTCAACCCAGCTGAGAATGCTGTTTCTTATGAAGACTTGCGCGAAGTTGACCAATATATGCTTGTTAAATTGAATAACCTGATTAAAACAGTGACAGAATCCTATGATAAATATGAGTTTTCTACTATTTATTCTGATATCAACAATTTCTGCACAATTGATTTGAGCTCCTTCTATCTAGATTTCTCAAAAGATGTCCTTTATATCGAAGCAGCTGATAATCAAGAAAGAAGATCTATTCAAACAGTGTTGTATGAAAGCTTAATTTCATTAGTGAAATTGATGGCACCAATCCTTCCGCATACTGCTGACGAGGTTTGGGAGCATATTACTTCTGTTAAGGAAGAAAGTGTTCAGCTGACAGATTTCCCTGAATATGTGGAATATGAAAACAGTGCAGCACTTACAGAAAAATGGAGCAAGTTTATGGTCTTGCGTGATGATGTTCTGAAGGCATTGGAAGAGGCTCGTAACCAAAAGGTGATTGGTAAATCACTTGCGGCTAAAGTATCCCTTTATGTACATGAAGACGGTAAAACATTACTTGACTCTATCCAAGAAAGCTTAAAGCAATTGTTTATTGTTTCAGGCTTTGAAGTTGCTGGCAGCTATGACGAAGCTCCAGAAAATGCTGTGAAATTGGAGAATGCAGCAATTCTCGTGGAAAAAGCAGATGGAGAAACATGTGAAAGATGCTGGACAGTAACAACAGATGTTGGTGCTAAAGAAGAACACCCAACATTATGTGCTCGTTGTGCCAGTGTAGTAGCAGAAAATTATTAATTAAAAAAGCATTTCGGCTTATTTGCCGGAATGCCTTTTTTTATTCAAGGGAGTTTTTCCTTTTACTAAAAAAAACTTCCACCTCCGTAAATTGTTGTTATGGTTGTAAAAAGTTAAGCCGGTTTTTGCTGGTCTATTTGGAAAAGCTATTTGTAACAACTTAGAAACGGAGGAATTTAGCCATGAACCTAGACGTTGAAAAGCTTTATACCGAACTCCGTATGACACAAATAGAATTAGAAGCCACATTAAGAGTAAAAAGATCTTCAAAAATAAACCACTATATTGAAGCAGAGCTGCTGGATGTAGAAGCATCCATGCGAAGATTGGAAAATGGCCAATTTGGAACATGTGAAATATCCGGTGAATTGATTCCTGCTGAAATATTGGAGCTGGTTCCTACCATCAAATCAAAAAAAGACTTGGAATACATGCAATCCTACTACAGAAAATCCTTGCATTAAAAGTAAAAGTAAAAGCAAAAGAAAAGAAGTTGAAAGTTAGAAAAAACAGCTGCAAATAGGCACAAGCTATCGTTTTTAAGTAGTTTATGCTAAAATGCTAAAGGAGACTCGAGAATTGGAGGAAACTTTAGTGTTTTATTACATAATTGCACTTATAATCATTGCATTGGATCAATGGACAAAATGGCTTGTTGCAACAAAGATGGAACTCGGAGACAGCATTACGGTAATCGAGAATTTCTTCTATATTACGTCCCATCGTAATAGTGGTGCTGCTTGGGGTATTTTGGAAGGACAAATGGCGTTCTTCTATATTATTACAACTGTTGTCATTGTAGGCATCATTTATTTCATCCAGAAAGGTGCAAAAGGCAAGCTGTTGTATGGAGTTTCCTTAGGATTAATCCTCGGAGGAGCGATTGGTAATTTTATCGACCGCATCAGACATCAGTATGTAGTGGACTTCGTTAATACGTATATCTTCAATTATGATTTTCCTATATTTAATATTGCAGATTCATCTTTAGTAATTGGTGTTATATTGCTTATCATTGTGATGCTAAAGGAGGAAAAAGCAGCAAAGAAGGAGAAAGAAAATGGAAAAAAAGGAACATATCATTCAGAGTGAACAAGTAAGTGAAAGAATAGATAAAATCATTTCAACTATCAACAATGATTGGTCGCGCACACAAGTGCAGCAATGGATCAAGGATGGCCATGTGTTAGTTAACGGCAAAAGTGTTAAGACGAAATACAAGGGAATATTAAATGATGTTGTTACAATTGAAATTCCTGAACTGACAGAGCTTGACGTTTTACCTGAGGAAATGAATTTAGACGTTTATTATGAGGACAGTGATGTAATTGTTGTCAATAAGCCGAAGGGAATGGTCGTTCATCCAGCTCCTGGCCACGTAACAGGTACGCTTGTAAATGGCTTGATGGCACATTGTAAGGATTTGTCCGGGATTAATGGCGTAATGCGTCCAGGAATCGTCCACCGTATCGACAAGGATACGTCAGGTTTATTAATGGTTGCTAAAAACGATGCTGCCCATGAAAGTCTTGTAAACCAGCTTGTGGCAAAGACAGTAACTAGAAAATATAAAGCATTGGTCCATGGCAGTATTCCACATGATTATGGAACAGTTGATGCACCGATTGGAAGGGACACAAAGGACCGCCAAAAAATGGCCGTTGTCGATAAAGGCAAGCATGCTGTTACACATTTTCACGTAATTGAGCGCATGGAGGATTTTTCTTTCATCGAATGTCAGCTTGAGACAGGAAGAACGCATCAAATTCGTGTTCATATGAAATATATTGGCTTCCCGCTTGCAGGTGATCCTAAGTATGGTCCGAAAAAAACGCTCGACATTGGCGGTCAGGCGCTTCATGCTGGCATACTTGGTTTTAACCATCCACGCACAGGCGAATATATTGAATTTGAAGCACCACTTCCTAGTGATTTTGAAGAGCTGATAGATAATATCAGAAATAATCGTTGACAAAATTCGAGCCTTATAATAAGATTAACTTAATTAAATAAGTCCTTTAAATCAATCCTGTGAGGTTGAGAAGGTATCGGATTTTTTAGTAGATAGCAACTTGTATGCTATCGGTCTGTCCTCTCGCCAAACATGGTGGGAGGATTTTTATTTTAAGAAAAAAGGTGATGCAAAATGTCGCAAAAGGCATTAGTCCTTGATGACCAAGCAATTAGAAGAGCATTAACGAGAGTTGCACACGAAATCATTGAAAAGAATAAAGGGATTGAAAACTGTGTTTTGGTCGGTATCCGCACTAGAGGTATTTATATTGCAAACCGCCTTGCAGAAAAAATCTCGCAAATTGAAGGCAAAAGCATTACGGTAGGAGAATTGGATATTACTTTATACCGCGATGATTTAAGCAAAAAAACGGAAAATCAAGAGCCGCTCGTAAAAGGTTCAGATATCCCAACAAGCATTGAGGATCTAAAGGTAATCCTTGTCGATGATGTTCTGTACACAGGAAGAACAGTTCGTGCAGCAATGGATGCCCTTATGGATGTAGGCAGACCTGCTTCAATACAGCTTGCTGTCCTTGTAGACAGAGGACATAGGGAGCTTCCGATTCGCGCTGATTATGTCGGCAAAAACATTCCGACATCCAGTTCAGAGAAAATTGTTGTAGAGCTCAATGAAGTGGATGGACAAGACGAAGTAAATATATACGAAAATTAAATATAGCCCTTTTTAATGGCAGTCCTGAGAGGCTGCGAAGGGGGAGTCGATACAGGCGTTGTTTCGCCTGCTCAAAAACCCCTTTTTGCCATGCGTAAAAGGGGTTTTTTTATGAAATTGCGTATACTAAATACAACAAACCAGTAATTGCACCATAGATGGAAAGAGGGAACAAAATGAATCAAACAAAGCCAATACTCGGTCTAAAAGACAAACCAAACGCATCCCAATGGATAACATTAAGCTTACAGCACTTATTCGCCATGTTTGGATCAACAGTACTAGTTCCATACTTAATTGGATTAAGTCCAGCTATCGCTTTAATCTCAAGCGGATTAGGAACACTAGCATTCCTTCTTATAACAAAATTTAAGGTTCCTGCTTATTTAGGCTCATCCTTTGCCTTTATTGCACCGATGATTGCGGCACAAAAGCTTGGCGGACCGGCAGCAGCGATGATCGGAACATTCATCGCAGGTCTTGTATACGGAATTGTCGCATTGATTATTAAAAAAGCCGGCTACCGTTGGATTATGAACCTGCTTCCGCCGATTGTTGTCGGACCAGTAATCATGGTTATCGGGCTAGCACTAGCTGGAACAGCAGTTGGCCAGGCGATGTATGAAAATAACGGAACACCAGATCAACACTACAGCCTTTTGTACTTATCAGTAGCATTAGTCACATTGCTTGCAACAATCCTATTCACTATTTTCGGTAAGGGAGTGTTCAGCTTCATTCCGATTCTTGCAGGGATTATCGTTGGCTACCTGTACGCATTACTAGTAGGTGTTGTTGATTTCCAAGGTGTTATTGATGCAAAATGGATCGCAATGCCGGATTTCATTCTTCCTTTCAGAGATTATGATTTAACATTAGATACCGCCATACTGGCATTGTTCGTGCCGGTTGCCATTGTAACACTTGCTGAGCATATCGGTCACCAGCTTGTATTAAGTAAAGTAGTAGGAAAAGATTATATTAAAGACCCAGGACTTCATCGCAGTATTTTAGGTGACGGAAGTGCAACACTAATCTCCTCCCTAATCGGTGGACCGCCAAAAACAACTTACGGTGAAAACATTGGGGTTTTGGCAATTACGAGAGTATACAGTGTGTATGTTCTTGCAGGAGCAGCAGTGTTTGCAATCCTGTTCGGATTCATCGGTAAGATCACTGCCCTAATACAATCGATTCCAACACCAGTAATGGGCGGAGTATCCATCCTGTTGTTCGGTATCATCGCATCTTCTGGCTTAAGAATCTTAGTCGAAGCAAAAATGGATTTCTCAAAAAATCGCAACCTTGTGATTGCATCCGTTATCTTAGTTACAGGGATTGGCGGAGCATCCATTCATATCGGTTCAGACTTTAAACTAGAGGGAATGGCACTTGCAGCAATCCTTGGGATTATCCTGAACTTTGTACTACCAGGAAGAGACAAGGCGACAGACGACTTATTTGAAGAAGAAGCAGTAGACGAAACTAAATAATGTACACCTTTTAAACAAGTACAGAGAGACTTATAAGGGTGTTGAAGGTTAAGGCGAAAAGGATCCGCTTGTTTAGGCAGGCTTAAAACAGGATCAAAAATCGCGAACATTCAACTTTTAGCACCCATTTTCAATAAATGGGTGCTATTTTTTTGCCCGGAATCCATAAAGGAGGCAATAAATAATGGAAAACTTATTAACAACCTCGGAGCTTAGCGTGCCGGAAATACAGGAAATACTGAAATGCGCACAGGCATTTGCAGAGGGAAAGGAATGGAAGCCAGAAAGGCAGCTGTTTTTAGCAAATTTGTTCTTTGAACCAAGCACAAGAACGAAATGTAGCTTTGAAGTAGCTGAAAGGAAGCTGGGACTTGAAGTCATTCCATTTGAAACGACTACCTCAAGTGTTGTTAAAGGAGAAACATTATATGATACCATCCGAACATTGGAAAGCATTGGCGTAAATGGTGTCGTGATTCGCCATAAGGAAGATAATTACTTTCAAGAACTAATCGGCAAAATCAAAATCCCTGTCATTAATGCAGGAGACGGATGCGGAAATCACCCGACACAATCATTGCTCGACCTTTTGACAATTAAACAGGAATTTCAATCCTTCCAAGGCTTAAAAATAAGCATTATAGGAGATATCCGGCACAGCCGTGTTGCCAGATCAAATGCAGATGCGCTCACAAGGCTTGGTGCAAATGTAGTCTTTTCAGGTCCTAAAGAGTGGTTTGACGACAGCATGCTGCAGGAAGCAAACTACGAGGATGTTGATACAGCGATTGAAACATCTGATGTTGTCATGCTCCTGCGAATTCAGCATGAAAGGCATGATGGCAGTACATCATGGACCAGTGAAGAATACCACCAAATGTATGGATTGACGATAGAAAGAGAACGACGCATGAAACCAGGCAGCATCATTATGCACCCTGCCCCTGTTAACAGGGATGTAGAAATTGCCGACGAATTAGTGGAATGCGAACGGTCGAGAATTTTTAAACAGATGGAAAACGGAGTATTTATCCGCATGGCAGTATTAAAAAGATCTTTACAATCAGTTGAGGGAGGAAATGTACATGTCAATGATTATCAAAAATGGCCAGTTGCTTAATGAAAAAGGGGAATTTATTACACAGGATATTCTAATTGAAGACGGAGTTATCGTAGAAATAGCACCAAAATTGGAGACGGCAGCAGACGAAATCATTGATGCGAACGGAAAGTTGGTTGCACCAGGCTTCATAGATGTTCATGTACATTTGCGCGAGCCTGGCGGAGAGAAGAAGGAAACAATCGCAACAGGAACAATGGCTGCTGCTAGAGGCGGATTCACAACAATCGCTAATATGCCAAACACTCGTCCAGTTCCTGATACAGTTGAAAACTTCCAAAGCTTGATGAACCGCATTAAAGAGACAGCGAATGTTCATGTTCGCCCATATGCAGCGATTACAATCAGACAATTAGGTGCAGACATAACAGATTTTAAAGCATTAAAGGAACTAGGAGCATTTGCATTCACAGATGACGGTGTAGGGATCCAAGAAGCAGGAAAAATGCTTGAAGCAATGAAGCTTGCAGCAAGCCTTGATATGGCAATTGTAGCTCACTGTGAGGACAACTCACTTATCAATAAAGGATCTGTCCATGAGGGAGAATTTTCTAAAGCAAATAACCTAAATGGAATTCCATCTGTCTGTGAATCTGTACATATAGCAAGGGATGTTTTACTTGCAGAGGCAGCAGGCTGTCATTACCATGTTTGCCATATCAGCACAAAAGAATCAGTCCGTGTAGTAAGAGATGCGAAAAGAGCGGGAATCAATGTGACTGCAGAGGTTTCACCACACCATTTATTACTATGTGACGAGGACATCCCTGGAATCGATACAAATTATAAAATGAATCCGCCGCTTAGAGGCAAAGAAGACAGAGCGGCGTTAATAGAAGGCTTGCTGGATGGGACGATTGATTTCATCGCAACAGACCATGCCCCGCATACAGCAGAAGAAAAGGCACAGCTGATTGAACTTGCACCGTTTGGCATTGTCGGATCAGAAACAGCCTTTCCGCTTTTATATACTAACTTTGTAAAAAAAGGAATTATTAGCTTGCAGCAGCTTATCAGCTTCCTTACAAATAAACCAGCAGAAACATTTAAGCTGAATACAGGCACACTTGCTGTCGGAAAAGTAGCAGATATCGTAATTGTTGATTTAGAAGATAATGAAACTATCAATCCAGAAAACTTCTTATCTAAAGGAAGAAACACCCCATTTGCAGGATATGTTTGTCAAGGTTGGCCTGTAACAACAATTGTAGCTGGAAAAATCGCTTGGAGAAAGGAAAGTGTACACGCATGAAAAAACAACTGATTCTCGAAGATGGTACAGTATTTATTGGGCAAGGATTTGGAGCAGAATCCAATTCGATTGGAGAGGTAGTCTTTAATACAGGGATGACTGGCTACCAGGAAATTTTGTCAGACCCGTCATACTGCGGTCAAATTGTCACATTGACATACCCACTAGTCGGCAACTACGGAATCAACCGTGATGACTTTGAATCCATTGCACCAGCAATCAACGGTTTCATTGTGAAGGAAGTGTGTGATTTCCCTTCAAACTGGAGAAATGAACTGTCACTGGATGAGTTTTTTAAACAAAAGAACATTCCAGGACTTGCAGGAATTGATACGAGAAAATTAACAAGAATTATCCGTAAGTACGGAACATTAAAAGGCGCAATTTGCAGCATCGAGGAAAATGTAGCAGATGTTATCAAGCAACTGCAAACATCCGTCTTACCAACAAATCAGGTGCAGCAGGTTTCTACTAAAAAAGCTTATCCGAGCCCAGGCCGTGGCAAACGTGTTGTGCTTGTAGATTATGGCATGAAGCACGGAATTCTGAGAGAGTTAAATCAGCGTGACTGTGATGTCATTGTTGTTCCATATAATGCAACTGCAGAGGAAATATTGTCTTTAAGTCCAGACGGGGTAATGCTTTCTAACGGCCCTGGAGATCCAAAGGATGTGCCAGAGGCAATTGAAGCGATTAAAGGGATTATCGGCAAGGTGCCACTGTTTGGAATATGCTTAGGCCATCAGCTGTTTGCACTTGCAAGTGGTGCTAACACAGAAAAAATGAAGTTTGGGCACAGAGGCTCAAACCACCCTGTTAAAGATTTGCTGACAGGCAAGGTTTCCTTAACATCACAAAACCACGGCTACACAGTGGAAGAAAAATCTATTGAACAGACAGACTTGGAAGTTACTCATCTAGCATTAAACGACGGAACAATTGAAGGGTTGCAGCATAAACAGTACCCAGCCTTCACCGTACAATATCATCCAGAGGCATCACCAGGTCCAGAAGATGCTAACTATTTATTTGATCGATTCATGTCCATGATTTTAACTCATAAAGAGGATGGTGCCGCATATGTCAAAGCGTAAAGATATTAACAGCATACTAGTAATAGGATCAGGTCCGATCATTATCGGTCAGGCAGCAGAATTTGACTATGCCGGAACCCAAGCATGTATAGCACTTAAAGAAGAAGGATATCGTGTTATCCTAGTTAACTCCAATCCAGCAACGATTATGACAGATACAGAAATGGCTGACAGTGTATATATTGAACCACTGACATTGGAATTCGTTAGCAGAATCATTCGCAAGGAAAGACCAGATGCAATATTGCCGACACTTGGTGGTCAAACAGGCTTGAACCTTGCTGTCGAGTTATCAGAGGCAGGCGTCCTTGAAGAATGCGGTGTGGAAGTGCTTGGAACAAAGCTTTCCGCTATCCAACAAGCAGAAGACAGAGATTTGTTCCGCACCTTGATGAATGAGCTAGGAGAACCAGTACCAGACAGCGAAATTATTCATAACATGGACGAAGCAAAAGCGTTTGTGGAACAAATCGGTTATCCAGTTATCGTCCGCCCTGCCTTTACATTAGGAGGAACAGGCGGAGGCATCTGCCATAATGATGACGAGTTAAATGAAATCGTCACAAGCGGTTTAAAGAACAGCCCTGTAACACAATGTCTTCTTGAAAAAAGCATTGCCGGCTTTAAAGAAATTGAATACGAAGTAATGCGTGACAGCAATGATAATGCGATAGTCGTTTGTAATATGGAAAACATCGACCCTGTCGGCATTCATACTGGTGACAGCATCGTTGTTGCGCCAAGCCAAACGCTGAGCGATAGAGAATATCAAATGCTGCGCAACACATCATTGAAGATCATCCGTGCCCTTAAAATCGAAGGTGGCTGCAATGTTCAGCTTGCACTTGATCCAGACAGCTTCCAATACTATATTATTGAAGTAAACCCAAGGGTGAGCCGTTCCTCTGCACTTGCCAGCAAAGCAACAGGCTATCCAATTGCAAAGCTTGCAGCGAAAATTGCTGTTGGGTTAACACTTGATGAAATGATGAACCCAGTAACAGGCAAAACATATGCAAGCTTTGAGCCTGCACTTGATTATGTTGTCAGCAAAATCCCACGCTTTCCGTTTGATAAGTTTGAATCTGCCAAAAGAAATCTAGGCACGCAAATGAAAGCGACTGGAGAGGTAATGGCAATTGGAAGAACATTCGAGGAATCACTTCTTAAAGCAATCCGTTCATTAGAAGCAAAGGTTTACCACTTTGCATTAAACGATGGCGAAAATGTCAGTGATGAATTATTAGAAAAAAGAATTCGTGTCGCAGGAGACGAAAGATTATTTTATGTAGCAGAAGCAATGAACAGAGGGGTGTCCATTGAGACAATCCATGACTGGAGCAAAATTGACCTGTTCTTCCTGCACAAGCTTGAAGGCATCGTCAAGTTGGAAAAAGAGCTTGCAGATCATCCGTTTGATTTAGAATATGCAAAAACAGCTAAGGAGAAAGGCTTTGCCGACATCCAGCTCGCTAAATTATGGAACAGTACTGAGCTTGAAATATATAACTGGAGAAAAGACAACAAGCTTGTCCCAGTTTACAAAATGGTGGACACTTGTGCTGCTGAATTTGAATCGGAAACACCATATTACTATGGAACGTATGAGGATGAAAATGAATCTGTTGTGACAGACAAGAAAAGCATTGTTGTTCTTGGTTCTGGTCCAATTCGCATCGGCCAAGGAATCGAGTTTGACTATGCGACAGTTCACTCTGTCTGGGCCATCAAGGAAGCAGGGCTTGAAGCGATTATTATCAACAACAACCCAGAAACGGTTTCAACAGACTTTAGTGTATCAGATAAATTATACTTTGAGCCGCTGACAATAGAAGACGTCATGCATATCATCGATTTAGAGAAACCAGAAGGGGTTGTCGTGCAATTCGGCGGACAAACGGCAATCAACTTGGCAGCAGAGCTTGCAAACAGAGGGGTTAAAATTCTTGGTACGTCTTTAGAAGACTTAGACAGAGCAGAAGACAGAGATAAATTTGAGTCAAGCCTGCATGCACTGGGCATTCCTCAGCCTGAAGGGAAAACAGCCTTAACAGTAGAAGAGGCGGTAATGGTTGCAGCTTCGATCGGCTATCCGGTTCTTGTACGTCCATCGTATGTACTAGGCGGAAGAGCGATGCAAATCGTTTATAAAGAAGAAGAACTGATTCCATATATGGAAAAAGCAGTTATCGCAAGTCCTGGTCAACCAATCCTGATTGACAGATATTTAACAGGCAAGGAAATCGAAGTAGATGCAATATGTGACGGTGTAGACGTAGTGATTCCAGGCATCATGGAGCATATTGAAAGAGCAGGAGTTCACTCCGGTGATTCGATTGCCGTCTATCCGCCGCAAAGCTTGTCAGCAGAAATTAAGCAAACACTAATTGACTATACAACAAGATTGGCAAAAGGCTTAAATATTGTTGGACTACTGAACATCCAGTATGTTGTCTCAAAAGGCGAAGTGTTTGTGCTGGAAGTGAATCCGCGCTCAAGCAGAACGGTTCCTTTCTTAAGTAAAATTACGAATGTCCCAATGGCGAAAATCGCTACAAAGGTGATTTTGGGGAATAGCTTGAAAGAACAAGGCTACACATCAGGACTTGTAGAGGAACAGCAAGGTGTGTTTGTAAAGGTTCCTGTATTCTCCTTTGCCAAGCTGCGCCGTGTGGATATAACACTCGGTCCTGAAATGAAGTCAACAGGAGAGGTAATGGGTAAGGATGTTACGTTGGAAAAAGCTTTGTATAAAGGATTGGTTGCTTCAGGAATGAAGATCCAGACATTTGGAACAGTTCTTCTGACAATCGGTGACAAGGACAAAGAAGAAGCATTGCTGCTTGCGAAGCGGTTTGTTAATATCGGCTACAGCCTTATGGCAACGAGCGGAACAGCAGAATTTTTGCAAGACAATCATATCCCTGTAAAAGTGGTAGATAAAATCGGCGGCGAAGGCACAACATTAATTGATGTCATCCGCAATGGCCAAGCACAATTTGTTATCAATACATTCTCAAAAGGAAGCCAGCCTGCACGCGACGGCTTCAGAATCAGAAGGGAATCCGTTGAAAATGGAATTCCATGCTTAACATCCCTTGATACAGCAGAAGCAATTCTTCGAGTAGTAGAATCAATGACATTCTCTGCAGAAGCAATGACACCAGCAGGCAAACAAATGGAGGCGGTCCTTGCATGATCAAAAATGAAAAATGCACCGTGGTTTCACATAAAGAAATAGCAGAAAACATTATGGAGCTCACCCTTAAAGGTGAGCTTGTTCATGAAATGAACGGCCCAGGTCAATTTGTGCATGTTAAGGTTGCAGACGGTTTTGACCCATTGCTAAGAAGACCTATAAGCATTTCGAAAATAAACCATGACAATAGCACCTTCACAATGATTTACAGAGCGGAAGGAAAAGGAACGAAAGCGTTGGCGCAAAAACAAGCACATGAGCTTGTGGATGTGCTTGGACCACTTGGGAACGGCTTTCCTGTTAATGAAGCTAGACAAGGTGAAACGGCATTGCTTGTCGGCGGCGGCATCGGTGTTCCACCACTATATGAGCTTGCCCATCAATTGACTGCAAAAGGCGTTAACGTTGTCATTGTACTTGGGTTTCAAACAGCATCAGCAGCATTTTATGAAGAGAAGTTTGCCCAATTTGGTGCAACCTTTGTCGCAACAGTAGATGGGACAATGGGAGCAAAAGGGTTTGTCACAGATATAATTGAACAAGAGAATCTCAAGTATGATGTTCTTTACACATGTGGCCCTACACCAATGCTACGAAATCTTGAAAAGAATTTTGCTGGAGAAAGAGCCTATATTTCCTTAGAGGAGCGGATGGGCTGCGGTATTGGTGCATGCTTTGCGTGTGTATGTCATACACAGGATGATCCTACAGGTATCTCCTACAAAAAGATTTGTACAGATGGCCCAGTATTCAGAGCAGGGGAGGTAGTCATATGAACAGATTAAATGTCGAGCTGCCAGGCTTAAATTTAAAAAATCCAATTATGCCTGCATCAGGCTGCTTCGGGTTTGGGCGTGAATATAGCAATCTTTATGATTTAAGTAAATTAGGCGCCATTATGATTAAAGCTACAACAGTCGAGCCGAGATTTGGAAATCCGACACCTAGGGTTGCTGAAACTAATTCGGGCATGTTAAATGCGATTGGCTTGCAAAATCCAGGATTAGAGAAGGTTATGGGTGAAGAATTACCATGGTTAAACTCCTTTGATGTGCCGATTATTGCTAACGTGGCAGGATCATTAGAAGAAGATTATATTGAGGTTGCCAAGGAAATTTCAAAGGCGCCAAATGTAGCAGCCTTAGAGCTTAACATATCTTGTCCAAATGTAAAAACAGGCGGTATTGCCTTTGGAACGATTCCAGAGGTGGCCAAAAACTTAACGAAAAAGGTGAAGGAGGTTTCGCAAAAGCCGGTTTACGTGAAACTTTCACCAAATGTCACGAATATCGTTGAGATGGCAAAAGCAGTTGAAATGGGCGGTGCAGACGGTCTGACAATGATTAATACATTACTTGGGATGCGCCTTGATTTAAGAACAGGCAATCCTGTGCTTGCAAATAAGTCTGGAGGCCTGTCAGGACCAGCCATTAAGCCTGTAGCAATCCGCATGATTTATGAGGTGAGCCAGCATGTAAATCTCCCAATAATCGGTATGGGTGGTGTATCATGTGCGGAGGATGTGTTAGAATTTTTCTATGCAGGTGCAAGTGCTGTAGCAGTCGGAACAGCAAATTTTGTAGATCCATTCATCTGTCCAACCATAATTGACGAACTGCCAGCGCTAATGGACAAATACGGAATTAATCACATCTCAGAATGTACTGGAAGGAGCTGGGGAAAGAATGCGCAACTCGCTTATAATCGCACTTGATTTTCCAAATAAAACAGAGGTTTTCAATTTCTTAGACCGCTTTAATGGCGAAAAACTATTTTTAAAAGTAGGCATGGAGCTTTTCTATCAAGAAGGCCCGAATATTGTGCGCGAATTAAAAGAAGAGGGTCATCAAGTATTCCTTGACTTAAAGCTGCACGATATTCCAAACACAGTAAAAAGTGCAATGCGCAATATTGCAGGCCTTGGAGCAGATCTTGTCAATGTACATGCTGCTGGAGGAATCCGCATGATGGAAAGCGCTCTTGAAGGTCTTGATGCAGGAACGCCAGCAGGGCAGAAACGACCATTTGCCATAGCTGTTACACAGCTGACAAGCACATCACAGCAAGAAATGCAAGAATGGCAGCAAATTAAGCTACCCTTACTAGATTCAGTTGCGCATTATGCAGCAATTACGAAGCAGGCAGGCATGGATGGGGTCGTATGTTCTCCGTTAGAGGCGGCGCTGATCCGAGATCATCTTGGCGCAGATTTTTTGACAGTAACGCCAGGAATCAGACTGTCATCAGATGATGTACAGGACCAAGTCCGTGTAGCAACACCAGGATCAGCAAGAGAATCAGGGGTATCGGCCATTGTAGTGGGCAGATCGATAACACGTGCGCAAAACCCGTATGAAAGCTATCAATTGTTTAAAACAGAATGGGAAGGTGTAACAAAATGAAGAAAAGCATTGCAGAACAACTATTAGAAATTAAAGCGGTATTTCTACAGCCAAACGATCCATTCACATGGTCTTCAGGATTAAAATCACCAATTTATTGCGATAACCGTTTAACATTGTCTTATCCAAAGGTCCGCAAAGAGATCGCAAATGGATTGGCAGATTTAATCAAAGAACATTTTCCGGAAACAGATATAGTGGCAGGAACAGCTACTGCAGGTATCCCCCATGCGGCATGGGTAAGTGATGTGCTTGACTTACCAATGGCATATGTTCGTTCGAAAGCAAAAGAACATGGTAAAGGAAACCAAATTGAAGGGAAAGCAGAAAAAGGCCAAAAGGTTGTTGTTGTCGAGGATTTAATTTCAACAGGCGGCAGTGTCATCACAGCAGTTAACAGCCTTCGCGAAGCTGGGTGTGACGTGCTTGGAGTAGTATCGATCTTTACATACGAGCTGCCAAAAGGAAAAGAATTGCTTGCAGATGCAAAAATTGAAAGCCATTCATTGACTGATTATACAGCACTTCTTGAGGTAGCACAGCAAAAAGGCTATATTAAGGAAAGTGATATTGCAAGCCTGCAGGCATGGAAGGAAAACCCTGCAGAGTGGGGCAAGTAAACAAAAGAAGCATAATCCCGAATATCGGGATTATGCTTTTACTTTTTTAAGGAAATGACTGTTTCTTCGTCCGGTGTAACATATACAGTCTGCTGGTTATCGTATATAACAAAGCCTGGTTTAGCGCCACTTGGTTTTTTTACATGGCGGACAAGTGTAAAGTCTACTGGAACAGAACTGGACTGTCTAGCCTTACTGAAGTAAGCTGCAAGCTTTGCTGCTTGAAGAATGGTTTCCTCTGTCGGAGTTTTACTGCGAATAACAACATGACTTCCGGGGATATCCTTCGTATGCAGCCAAATTTCATCTCTTGCCGCTACCTTATTAGTCAAATAATCATTTTGCTTGTTGTTTTTTCCAACTAATATTTCCGTGTCATCATAAGTATACTGGTCAAGAACAGGCTTCGCATTTTGTGCTTTTTTGGCCTGTTTTTTCTGTCTTTCTCTTAAATAGCCTTCCTCAATTAGCTCCTCACGAATCTCTTGAATGTCCTTAGGAGAAGCTGTTAAGATTTGGTGATACAAGGCTTCAAAATACTCAAGCTCTGTTTCTGCAATGTTAATTTGCTCCTTAATAATATCAATGGAGTTTTTCGCCTTTTGATAACGTGTGAAATACTTTTGGGCATTCTCAGACGGTGTCAGTCTTGGATTTAACTCGATTTCCATACTGCTTCCTTCTGGGTCATAATAGTTAATGACTTCAAGCTTTTCCATTCCCTTTTTTGCCGCATATAAATTAGCAGTCAGCAGTTCGCCAATAAGCTGATAGTGATCTGCTGTTTCAGCTTCTGACAAGGTTTTTTCAAGCTTGCTTATTTTTTTGCTGTTTTTATCCCGTTCATTTTGAATGAAGCGCTCTAAATCATTGCTTTGCTGTTTAACCCGATCTCTTTCTGCTTTTCCGAAATAAAAGCGGTCGAGCATCTCGCTTAATGTAGGGAAGTTTTTTACCTCTCCGCCAACATGCTCGAGCGGAACAAAATAAAAGTATTCCTTGTTCTCTGTGATCATGATAGCAGGAGCATATTGTTCGTTTTTCACAGTCCTCATTGCTGCAGCAAAAGCAGCAGGCAGTGTCGTTCTGTTTGCCAACCCTGATTTATACATTATTTCTTTAGAAAACAGTGGTGACAATCCAGAAAAATGTTGAACTAGCTGTTTATCCAACTTTCCTCCATTAAAATCAATCGTTTTTAAAACATCCTCTTCTGTTGCCTCAAGTGGATTCATTTTTTCTTGTGCAGGCGGTGCGATATATTCATAGCCCGGCAATATTGCCCGATGGCTGTTAACGGCATAGGAAACATGCTTAATGCTGTCCAAAATCGTGTTTTTCTCTTGATCCACTAAGATGACATTACTATGTCTTCCCATTACTTCAATAATCAGTTTTTTATAAGAAATATCGCCGATTTCATTACGTCCTTTTACTTCAAGGACAATCATCCGTTCATTTTCAATCTGGTATATATTTTCAATAAAGTAACCTTCTAAATGCTTGCGAAGCAGCATACAGAACATTGGCGGTTCCTTTGGGTTTTCGTAAGTTTCTTGAGTAAGCTGGATTCTTGCATAACTTGGATGGACAGAAAGGAGCAGCTTCTGATTTTTACCGTTCGCCCGAACAATCAGGACAATTTCATTAGAAAAAGGCTGCTGTACCTTATTTATCCTCCCACCTTTAAGATTTGCAGAGATTTCCGAAGCCATTGCTCTAGTAAATAAACCATCAAATGACATAATAAACATTCCTTTTCTTTACGAATAAAAACATAAGTTCTTCTATTAATGTACATTAATTTTCTACTAATATAAAGCGTCAACTATATATTGCAAGAATTAAGGAGTAAATGTGCTTAACAAACCCTTGGATGCTTTTCTAATATTAATAGCATTATTTCACATTCAAGTGAATATGATTTCTGTATAGTGGTGTGGGACAACTATGCTGTAGCTGTTCTGCGACTATAATTCTTCGCCTTTTTAAGTGGCGAGCCTGATTTTTTAAAAAAGGGGGAAGTGAGGGCCGGATGAACTATCATGAAATGAATGAGAGGCAAGTGGAAGAAGCATTGAATACTGATTTTTCGGCTGGATTGTCTGATGAAGATGTCGGCAAGCGCGTAAAGCAATTCGGATTAAACGAATTGGAGGAAGGAGAAAAGCAAAGTGCTTTGCTCCTGTTCTTTAACCAATTTAAGGATTTTATGGTTTTGGTGCTTTTGGCGGCAACGTTGATTTCAGGGTTATTAGGCGAATATATCGATGCGATTGCGATTATTGCAATCATCATTCTTAATAGTTTTCTTGGGTTTTACCAGGAGAGAAGAGCGGAAAAATCACTTTCCGCATTGAAGGAGCTTTCACAGCCGCAGGTTCAAGTCCTTCGTAACGGTACATGGGAGAAGGTCTTGTCAAAAGAGCTTGTACCAGGTGATGTTATCAAGTTTTCAAGCGGTGACAGAATCGGTGCGGATGTCCGGATTATTGAATCACGGAGCTTAGAGGTAGAAGAGTCAGCATTAACAGGTGAATCTGTTCCTGTTCAAAAAATGACAGAGTCCATTAATAATCCAAATTTGACATTGGGCGATATGGAGAACATGGGCTTTATGGGTACGATGGTTTCCAGAGGCAGCGGGATGGGTGTTGTCATTGCTACAGGAATGAAAACTGCCATGGGTCAAATTGCCGACCTTCTGCAAAATGCAGAATCACAAATCACCCCGCTACAGCGCAGGCTGGAGCAGCTCGGAAAAATCCTGATTGTGACAGCATTGGCCTTGACCGTTCTTGTTGTAGGTATCGGGGTGCTTCAAGGTAATGATCTGTACACAATGGTGCTTGCAGGGGTGTCATTGGCTGTCGCAGCCATTCCAGAAGGACTTCCAGCAATTGTGACAATTGCATTGAGCCTTGGCGTACAGAAAATGATCCGCAAAAATGCCGTTGTCCGTAAGCTTCCAGCAGTAGAAACACTTGGCTGTGCATCTGTAATCTGCTCTGATAAAACAGGTACATTAACACAAAACAAGATGACAGTCACAAAGGTGTGGAGCAGTGGACGAACATGGTCAGTAGACGGTACAGGCTATGAGCCGCAAGGGAAATATTATGAAAATGAGCAAGCTATTGATCCTAAAAACGAAAAAGTGTTGCAACAGCTCCTTACATTTGGCATGCTGTGTAATCATGCAGAAATTGAACAGAAATCAGGTGAATATGTTTTAAATGGTGATCCAACAGAGGGTGCGATGATTGTTGCCGGGATGAAGGCCGGGTATACAAGAAGCAAATTGTTGAGCCAATTTGAAATAGTAAATGAATTTCCGTTTGATTCGACTAGAAAAATGATGAGTGTCATCGTTAAGGATACTACAGGCAGGCAGTTTGTTGTCACAAAGGGTGCGCCAGATGTTTTGATTGGGCAAAGTAAAACAATCTTAATGGGGAATAGAGCAGAGAATATCGGCAGCAGAGAAAAGAGTACAGTACAAGCTGCCATCGATGGACTTGCATCCCAAGCATTAAGAACGATTGCGATTGCTTATAAAGAAATTTCTGCAAATACAATCATCTTGCATGAAAAGGAAGCAGAAAGCGAGCTTGTGTTCATCGGACTGCAAGGTATCATTGATCCTCCACGTCCAGAAGTGAAACAAGCTGTTAGAGAGTGTAAGGAAGCTGGTATTAAGACAGTTATGATTACAGGCGACCATGTTATAACTGCAAATGCAATCGCCAAGCAGCTTGGCATTGCTAATAGTCAGTCAAAAGTTCTTGAAGGTAAAGAGCTTGCAAATATGAGTGTGCAAGAATTAGAAGATGTCGTTGATCATGTTTCTGTTTTTGCAAGGGTATCGCCAGAGCATAAGCTTAAAATTGTTCAAGCCTTCCAAAACAGAGGACATATTGTCGCGATGACAGGTGATGGTGTCAATGACGCACCAGCAATTAAAACAGCAGATATAGGAATTGCAATGGGGATTACTGGTACAGATGTTGCCAAAGAAGCTTCTTCTCTTGTATTAATGGATGACAACTTCGCTTCCATTAAATCAGCAATTATAGAAGGAAGAAATATTTATGAAAACATCCGTAAGTTCATCAGGTATCTGCTCGCATCTAATGTCGGGGAAATTCTCGTTATGCTATTTGCGATGATTTTGGCGCTGCCATTGCCATTAGTTCCTATCCAAATACTTTGGGTCAATTTAGTGACAGATGGACTGCCAGCGATGGCTCTAGGTCTTGATAGACCGGAAGATAATGTGATGAAGCGTGATCCGCGCAGTCCGAATGAAGGTGTATTTGCAAGAGGTCTGGGCTGGAAGGTCATTTCAAGAGGAATATTGATTGGGCTTTCGACCATTGCTGCCTTTATGCTGGCATATAATGATAATCCAGATAATCTTGCATATGCGCAAACCGTAGCCTTTGCCACACTAGTACTAGCGCAGCTCATCCATGTATTTGACTGCCGCAGTGAAAAATCAATATTGTCCCGCAATCCATTTGGAAACATGTATTTGGTTTGGGCTGTACTGTCCTCCCTGTTGTTAGTGCTTGTTGTTATTTATGTACCAGGACTGCAAGGCATTTTCCATACTGTTGCCATTCAACCGAAGGATTGGCTGATGATATTAGGATTAGCTTCTGTTCCAACTTTTTTACTAGCAGGATCATTTTTGTTAAGTAAATCAAAATAAAATATGTTATAATCCAAAAGGTACTAGAGATAACTCTATGCCTTTTGTTTTTTTATGCAGATATCTCTAAAATGAGCAACGGATTACATGGCAGCTGTACTAATTATGAAACTAATTGCCAATTAAATTGGATGTGTTAATATATGGTGAAAAGCATGACAGGCTATGGGGCAGGTTCACGAAAGGGTAATGGTATTTCCGTTAGCGCTGAAATGAAGACAGTCAATCATCGGTTTTGTGAACAGATTGTTCGAATGCCTAAGCAATATTTGACACTGGAAGATGCAGTGAAAAAGTTAATCTCGCAATATATACATAGAGGCAGGGCAGAGGTGTTCATTACGATTGATGGCGAAAAAGCCAAAAATCAAAAGATGGTGGTTGACTGGCAATTGCTTGATGAGTATTATCGGGTGCTTGAGGAAATGAGAGCGAGGTTCACAATTAAGGAACCAGTATCGGTAAGTGAGCTATTGCAAAACAAAGATTGCTTTCAACTACTGGATGATCCTGTGAATGTGGAAGAAATGGAGTCGATGCTTCTGGGAGCTGTTAAGGATGCAGCAATCCAGCTTGCAGTAATGAGAGAAGCAGAGGGACGGGAATTAAAGACAAATATTCTTGCACTCCTGCAGAGCGTTCATCAAGTTACAGACAAGTTAAAACGTCTTGCTCCAAAGGTGGCAGAGTCTTATCGGGAAAGACTAAAAGCAAAGCTCGATAGCTACACTTCAGGACTCGTTGATGAAAGCAGGTTGTTGACAGAGGTGGCGATTTTCGCCGAAAAAGCCGATATTAATGAAGAATTGGTGCGCTTGTATAGCCATATCCACCAATTTGCTTCTATAATAGAAGAATCTGAACCTGTTGGCAGAAGACTTGATTTTCTTTTGCAGGAGATGAACAGGGAAGTAAATACCATTGGTTCAAAAGGCAATGCAGCAGAAATAGCTTCGGCCGTAGTCGACCTGAAAAGCTCCTTGGAAAAAATGAAGGAGCAAGTTCAAAACATTGAATAAGGAATGTTTAGATTAAGTCTAACTCGTCAAAAATAATACAATATGATTGGGGTAGAGTAATGTCCATCAAGCTAATTAATATTGGTTTCGGTAATATTGTTTCTGCAAACCGGATCATTTCGATTGTCAGTCCTGAATCAGCTCCAATTAAACGCATTATTCAAGATGCTAGAGATCGAGGCTCACTTATTGATGCAACTTATGGTCGGAGAACAAGGGCTGTAATTGTAATGGATAGCGACCATGTTATCCTTTCAGCTGTTCAGCCTGAAACGGTTGCACATCGATTAAATGACCGTGATGAAATTTTGGATGAAGGGTAGGAGAAAGTTTTGGTAGATAAAGGACTTTTAATTGTTTTGTCAGGACCTTCTGGTGTAGGTAAAGGAACGGTCCGTAAGGAGATATTTTCTCAAGAGAATACTTCTTTTGAATATTCTATTTCCATGACAACAAGACTTCCCCGTACTGGTGAAGTAGATGGTACTGATTATTTCTTCAAGACAAGAGAAGAATTTGAAGGATTAATTGAGCAGGGGAAACTGCTAGAATACGCAGAGTTTGTTGGCAACTATTATGGTACGCCAGTCGATTATGTGAGAGAAACTACAAATAATGGAAAAGATGTTTTCTTAGAAATAGAAGTGGAAGGCGCTAGGCAAGTAAGGGAAAAATTCCCTGATGGCCTGTTTATATTCTTAAGCCCGCCAAGCTTGTCTGAATTGAAAAACCGCATTGTGACAAGAGGCACAGAAACGGAAGAAATCATCAATAACCGTATGAATGTGGCAAGAGAAGAAATTGAAATGATGCATTTATATGACTATGTTGTCGAAAACGATACGGTTGAAAATGCATGCGAAAAAATCAAAGCAATCATTGTTGCAGAGCATTGCAGAAGAGAAAGAGTAGAGCCAAAATATAAAAAAATGCTGGAGGCTAATTAAACATGTTAAATCCATCTATTGATTCATTGTTGACTAAAATTGATTCCAAATATTCTTTAGTGTCTGTTGCGGCAAAAAGAGCAAGAAAGCTTCAGTTAAATGAAAAGCTTCAATTGGATAAGTATATCTCCCATAAAAACGTAGGAAAAGCATTAGAGGAAATCAATCAAGATCAGCTGACATACCGTGTAAACGATCCAGCGGATAATGAGTAATATTTACTTGAAGGCTTAATTGGTTCACATATAAGAGTGAATATTTACAAGAGAAAAGACTGGATCTCATCAGATCGGTCTTTTTTCATGGAGTGAATAGGCTTTAATAAACTTAAGTTTCTCAAGGTGAAAAATCTTTTATTTTCTTGCATAATAAGAGTACTAAAGAGAGAAAGAAGTGGATGCAAATTGTTAGAAGGGAAAAAGATTCTTTTATGTGTGACAGGTGGAATTGCTGTTTATAAGATGTGTGCATTAACTAGCAAGCTGACCCAAAAAGGCGCTGATGTTAAAGTTATTATGTCTGAATCGGCCATGCAATTTGTGTCCCCGCTCACATTTAAGGCGCTGTCGAAGAACGAAGTATATACAGATACTTTCGATGAAAAGGATCCAAAAGTAATTGCACATATTGACCTTGCAGACTGGGCTGATTTAATTTTGGTTGGACCGGCAACAGCCAATATTATTGGGAAATTGGCGAACGGCATCGCTGATAATATGATTTCAACTACTTTGCTTGCGGCAACCTCTGATGTCTGGATTGCTCCAGCCATGAATGTGCATATGTATGACCACCCAGCTGTTCAAAAAAACATATCGGTACTGTATGATTACGGGTACCGCTTCATTAATCCGGGAGAAGGCTATTTAGCATGCGGCTATGTTGGGAAAGGCAGATTAGAAGAGCCTGAAAAAATCATCGAGCATATGGAAGCTCATTTCAAAGGAGAAAAGAAGCTGCTCGAAGGGAAAACAGTATTAGTGACAGCAGGACCGACAAGAGAGAAGATAGATCCTGTCCGCTTTGTATCCAATCATTCTACAGGGAAAATGGGATATAGTGTTGCAAAGCAAGCAGCCAAAATGGGAGCGAGAGTTATTCTTGTTACAGGACCTACCCATTTGACGCCACCGAAAGAAGCGGAAGTATTCCGTGTGGAAAGTGCTGAGCAAATGTATGAAAAGGTTATGCAATATAGCAGTGCTGCCGATATTATTGTAAAAACAGCAGCTGTGAGCGACTATAAGCCAGTCTTGACACATGAGCATAAAGTGAAAAAGACGGATGGAGCAGAAACAATTACATTTACTCGAACAAAAGATATTCTGATGGAATTAGGCAAGCAAAAGACAAAGCAAATTCTGGTTGGTTTTGCTGCTGAAACAAAAGATATTGATAAATATGCGCAAGACAAGCTAAAACGTAAAAATGCCGATATGATTGTTGCTAACAATATCAGTGCTGCGGGAGCTGGGTTTGGCACAGATACAAATATTGTGACAATCTTTAAACGCGATGGCAAAAAAGTAGAGCTACCTCTTATGACGAAGGATGAAGTAGCAGAAAAAATTCTTGAGCAGGCTTATTTATTGAAGGAAGATCAGGTATGAGTATTGCAAAGGTAATTGTGGACGTACCTGCAAAGCAAACTGACAGGCCATTCGACTACTTGATACCAGAGCATTTAGAAGAAGTCATTCAACCGGGTATGCGCGTTATTGTCCCATTTGGACCGCGGAAGGTGCAAGGCTTTGTAGAATCTGTCGAGGAAACGTCTTCTTTTAAATCATTAAAAAAAGTCATTGAACCGATGGATGTTGTACCTGTATTAAATGAAGAGCTGCTATTACTTGGAGATTGGCTTTCCAAAACGACATTATGCTATAAAATCTCCGCCTATCAAGCAATGCTGCCGCCTGCATTAAAGGCGAAATATGAAAGAAAGCTTAAACTTGTGAGCGAGAATGCTAATTTTATGCTGCCAGATGGGCTGGAGCAGCTCTTTGCTAGTGAGTCATCTGTACTTTGGGAAGAGGCGATTAAGTTTGCTTCCATCCATGCCATTCAAAAGCTGGTGAAAGAGGGTATAGCAGAGGTTCATTATGAAGTTCAATCAAAAGGAAAAAAGAAAACAACAAAGCATATTATCCCACTTATGAGTGCAGAGGAACTGCTGATTTATGCTGAGTCTTTGACAAAACAAGCGAGTAAGCAAAAACAAGTGATTGAATTTTTTATCCATAACAGGGAACCGATTGAACAAAGGCAATTGCTTGAAAGATTGAGTATTTCAAGCTCTGCCGTTAAGGGGCTTGTAGAACGGCAGGTTCTTGCTGAAAAAAATCTTGAGATATACCGTGATCCATATGAACAGAGACAGTTTGCCAAAACAGAACCGCTCCCATTGACAGGGGAACAGTCAACTGCAATTGCTCCGATTCATGCATCCATTAGAAATGATAAGCACGAAGTTTTTCTATTATACGGCGTAACAGGCAGTGGTAAAACAGAGGTGTACCTGCAGTCCATTCAAAACGTGCTGGAAAAAGGGGAAGAAGCAATTGTCTTAGTTCCGGAAATTGCGTTAACTCCCCAAATGGTAAATAGGTTTAAAGGTCGCTTTGGAGATCAGGTAGCTGTCCTGCACAGTGGTTTGTCTGTCGGAGAAAAGTATGACGAATGGAGAAAAATTCAACGCAAAGAAGTGAAGGTAGTAGTTGGTGCCAGATCTGCTGTATTTGCTCCATTTGAAAATCTTGGAATCATCATTATTGATGAGGAGCATGAGATGACATATAAACAAGAAGAAAATCCAAGATATCATGCAAGAGAAGCGGCAATTGAAAGAGGAAAGATTCACAATTGTCCGGTTGTCCTTGGAAGTGCAACACCTGCACTTGAAAGCTTTGCAAGGGCACAAAAGGGAGTTTATACCTTATTGTCCCTTCCAAGCAGAATGAATAACAGACCATTGCCGGAAGTGGAAATTGTGGATATGAGAGAAGAGCTTAAAGAAGGAAATCGCTCCATGTTCTCAAGAGTTCTCCTTGAAAAACTGAAGGATCGTATGGAGAAGCAAGAGCAAACGGTATTATTCTTGAATAAACGCGGACATTCTTCTTTTGTTATGTGTCGTGATTGTGGTTATGTGGTAAAATGTCCTCATTGTGACATTAGTCTGACATACCATCGTTATACTAATCAAATGAAATGCCATTATTGCGGATATGAGGACCAGACACCGCTTCAGTGTCCAGAGTGTAATAGTGAGCATATCCGCTATTTCGGTACAGGAACGCAAAAGGTGGAGGAAGAGCTTACTAAAGTTATCCCTGAAGCAAAAGTTATTCGCATGGATGTCGATACGACTAGCCGCAAGGGCTCACACGAAAAGCTCCTTAAAGAGTTTCAAGACGGAAACGCCGACATATTGCTAGGCACACAAATGATTGCAAAAGGGTTGGACTTCCCTAGAATCACGCTAGTTGGTGTGCTTTCAGCAGATACAATGCTTCATTTGCCGGATTTTCGGTCATCTGAAAAAACATTCCAGCTGTTAACACAAGTCAGCGGACGGGCTGGCAGGCATGAATTGGCTGGAGAGGTAATTTTTCAGACCTACACGCCAGAGCATTACAGCATTGAATTAGCGAGTCTGCAGGATTACGACCGTTTTTATCAAAGTGAGATGATGATAAGAAGAAACCACTCCTATCCTCCTTACTATTATATAACTCTCATAACCGTCAGCCATGAGGAGCTGATGAAGACAGTTGCTGTCACAGAGCAAATCACAAAGGTTGTAAGGCATAAGCTTTCTCCGAAAACGGTGGTTTTAGGACCAGTTGCTTCCCCTATTTCCAGAATAAAAAATAGATATCGGTACCAGTGTCTGATAAAATACAAACAGGAACCAAACTTAAAAGAAGTATTAAAGTCAATTTTAGACCATTATCAAGGTGAAATTAGTTCAAATGGTTTACAAATTTCGATAGATGTTAATCCTTATATACTAATGTAGCTTGCGTTACACCATTAAAAACCTTCTTTAAAGAGGAAGTTTATATAAATAATATATACTAGTTATTGTTAACAATGTTTGGAGGAAATGCAGTGTCTGTAAGAAAAATTGTACTGTCGCCAGATCCGGTTTTAGAACAACCATGCGAAGAAGTGACAGTTTTTGACAAGAAATTAGCGAAATTATTAGATGATATGTATGAGACAATGATAGAATTTGACGGGGTTGGGCTTGCAGCACCACAAATCGGTATTAGCAAACGTATTGCGGTTGTTGATATTGATGATGGATCTGGGACAATTGAGCTTATTAATCCTGTTTTATTATCGAATGCGGGAGAGCAGACAGGCCCAGAAGGCTGCTTGAGTTTTCCAGGACTTTTCGGGGAAGTAAGCAGACCATATACAGTTAAAGTCCAAGCTCAAAACCGCAGAGGAAAAATGTTTACAATCGAAGCAGAGGATTTTATGGCAAGAGCAATCCTTCACGAGATGGATCATTTGGACGGGGTTTTGTTTACATCAAAAGTAACTCGTTATTTAGAAGAAGACGAACTTGAAGAGGTGGAGAGCTAATGACGAAAATAGTATTTATGGGTACGCCTGATTTTTCTGTTCCAGTCTTGCAGCGAATATTAGAGGATGGCTATGAAGTTCTTGCCGTTGTGACACAGCCGGACCGCCCTGTTGGCAGAAAAAAGGTGCTCACACCTCCACCTGTTAAAGTAGAAGCATTAAAGCACGGTATTCCAGTGTATCAGCCAGAGAAAATACGCCAATCAGAAGAATTGGGGCAAATTATTGCCTTGCAGCCAGATTTAATCGTAACTGCTGCATTCGGTCAAATCCTGCCAAAGGAACTTCTAGATGCACCAAGGCTTGGCTGTATAAATGTTCATGCCTCCCTGTTGCCTGAACTAAGAGGCGGTGCACCAATTCATTACAGCATCATTCAAGGAAAAGAAAAAACAGGTATTACAATCATGTATATGGCGGAAAAGCTTGATGCAGGAGATATTCTGACAGTTGCTGAGGTAGTAATAGAGGAAGAGGATACTGTTGGTACATTGCATGATAAGTTGAGCGAAGTAGGTAGTGAGCTTCTGTCGCAAACATTGCCGAAGCTGATTGCTGGTGAGTTAACACCAATCCCTCAGGTTGATGAGGAGGCTACTTTTGCACCGAATATAAAAAGATCAGACGAAAAAATTGACTGGTCGGCATCAGGTGAGCAAATTTATAACCAAATTCGCGGGATGAATCCATGGCCAGTAGCCTTTACAGAATACGAAAGCAAACCGATGAAAGTATGGAAAGTATTAAAGGTGAACAGACAAGCTGAAGCAGCTCCAGGTACAATAATTAGCGTGGAGGAGGACGGCCCAGTTGTTGCAACGGGCAGCGGTTCATTCATTAAGATTACCGAGCTTCAGCCTGCAGGTAAGAAAAAAATGACAGCTGATGTTTTCCTTAGGGGAGCAGGTTCAAAAATGGCTGTTAATGATATATTAGGAGTTGCGAATGAAAACTAAGAAGCAAAACGTCCGGGAAGCAGCGCTTGAAATTTTAGAGAGCATTAACAGCAACCAGGCATACAGTAATCTGCTGTTAAACAGCAGCATTAAGAAAAATGAAATTCCCAAAAAGGATATCGGCCTTCTGACAGAAATCGTTTATGGCACACTGCAGCGCAAAATGACATTGGACTTCTATTTAGATGGTTTCCTGACTAATAGGAAAAAAATCGAAAGCTGGGTCATTTCACTGTTGCAAATGACACTTTATCAACTCGTTTTTTTAGATCGGATTCCAGACCATGCTGCTATCAATGAGGCTGTTGAAATTGCCAAAAGGCGTGGCCATAAAGGGATAGCCGGCCTTGTTAATGGTGTATTACGCAACATTCAGCGGAATAAACTGCCTTCATTTGAAAGTATTAAAGATCCAGCAGAAAGACTGTCCGTTGAAATGAGCCATCCACTATGGCTTGTGAAGCGTTGGATTGACCAGCTTGGTTTTGATGAAACAAAAAAAATGTGTGAAATCAATTTAACCGCCCCAGTACAAACAGCGAGGGTCAATACAACAAGAACTACTGTTGCAGAATGTTTACAAAGATTAGAGCAGGAAGGCTACCAGGTTGCAGCAAGTGATATTATTCCTGAAGGCATTCAGGGCTTAAAAGGAAATCTTGCTAATTCTGATTCTTTCAAAGAAGGCTTATTGACAATACAAGATGAGAGCTCGATGATTGTTGCATATGCCCTGCATGTTGACGGTAATGAAACAGTCTTGGATGCATGTGCTGCACCAGGAGGGAAATCAACGCATATCGCCGAAAAATTAAATAATGGTGGCAATGTGTTATCCGTTGATTTGCATGAGCATAAAGTGAAGCTCATCCAGCAAAATGCGCAAAGGCTACAGCTTGATAATATCAACACAAAAGCGATGGATAGTCGTCGTCTTCCAGAAGTGTTAGAGCATGAATCCTTCGATCGAATCCTGCTTGATGCTCCTTGCTCTGGGTTTGGGGTTATGAGAAGGAAGCCTGATATTAAGTATGCGAAGAAGGAAGAGGATGTCAGTCGTCTTCATACAATACAGCTCCAGCTTCTTGAATCATTATCTCCTTTGTTGAAAAAAGGCGGAACGTTCGTTTACAGCACATGTACGGTTGATGTAAAGGAAAATGAAGCCGTAATAGAACAATTTTTGAATTCTAATGATCAGTTTGAAAAAGATACAACTTTAGTGGAGCGATTGCCTGCTTCTGTACAGAAGTATGCAAACGGGCATGAGCTTCAGGTGTTACCACAATATTTTGGCTCTGACGGCTTTTATATTGCGGCATTAAGAAAGAAGGTGCAATAAATGGAACAAGTTAAATCAACTAGAAGAAAACAAGAAGCAGAACCAACAATCCCATCAATCTACTCTTTGCAATTGGATGAGTTAAAAGATTGGTTAAAAGATAACAATGAAAAAGTGTTTAGAGCAGAACAGATTTTTGAATGGCTATACAAAAAAAGGGTAACAACTTTTGAGGATATGTCCAATTTGTCTAAAAATCTCCGCACGCTATTGGAAGAAAATTTCACAATCACAACATTAAAAACGATCATCGAACAAACATCAAATGATGGGACAATTAAGTTCCTTTTTGAACTTCACGATGGATATTCGATTGAAACGGTTTTAATGAGACATGATTATGGCAATTCTGTATGTGTAACGACACAAGTTGGCTGCCGTATCGGCTGTACTTTCTGTGCTTCTACCCTAGGTGGACTAAAAAGAAACTTAGAAGCAGGAGAAATTGTGGCACAGGTCGTAAAAGTACAACAAGCACTTGATAAATTGGATGAGCGTGTAAGCTCTGTTGTAATTATGGGAATTGGTGAGCCGTTTGATAATTTCAACAGCATGCTTAGCTTCTTGAAAATCATTAATCATGATAAGGCGCTTAACATTGGAGCTAGACATATTACGGTTTCAACGAGCGGTATTATTCCTAAAATTTACGAATTCGCTGACCAAAACATGCAAATAAACTTTGCCGTATCTCTACATGCACCAAACACAGAGATAAGAAGCAGACTTATGCCGATTAACCGTGCATATAAGCTTCCTGAACTGATGGATGCCATTCGCTATTACATCAACAAAACAGGACGAAGAGTAAGTTTTGAATATGGTTTATTCGGAAATGTCAATGATCAGGTAGAACATGCGGAGGAATTGGCTAAACTTGTAAAAGGGGTAAAATGCCACGTAAACCTAATACCTGTTAACTATGTTCCAGAACGCGATTATGTACGTACACCTAGAGATCAAATCTTCCTATTTGAAAAGACGTTAAAAGACCGCGGTGTAAATGTAACAATCCGCAGAGAACAAGGTTCTGACATTGATGCTGCTTGCGGCCAGCTTCGCGCGAAGGAGAGACAAGAAGAGACGAGGTGATAACTTTTGAGTCAAATTTTCATGACAGATAAAGGGAAAGTCAGACAGCATAATGAAGATAGTGGAGCAATTTGTTTTAATAAAGCCGGACAGCGCCTTGCCATCGTAGCAGATGGTATGGGCGGCCACCGTGCCGGTGATGTTGCAAGCCGTCTTACTGTTGAGAAACTTGCCGAATTTTGGGAGAGTGCTGAAAATATAACGACAGCAGATGCAGCTGAAAGCTGGTTAAAATCCAATATCCTTGAAGTAAACAGGATTGTTTTGCGTCATGCCCAAGAAAACCCTGAATGTGAAGGAATGGGAACAACCATTATTGCTGTTATAAGTACAGACAGTTTTTCAACGATTGCTCATGTCGGTGACAGTCGCTGTTATCTTTATAATGAGGACGGCTTTAAACAACTGACAGAGGACCACTCACTTGTAAATGAACTAGTGAGAATGGGGCAAATCACAAAAGAGGATGCAGAGCATCATCCGCGGAAAAATGTTGTATTGCGTGCACTTGGTACAGAGGAACAGCTTAATATCGACTTGATTACAATCGTATTTGAGCAAGGAGATGTCATTCTTATTTGTTCTGACGGCTTATCCAATAAAGTGGGAGATGGAGAACTGGAAGAGGTTCTTCAGGCACCTGAAACATTGGAAAGAAAAGCAAGCTATTTGATTGAAACAGCGAACAAGAATGGCGGCGAAGATAATATAACAGTTATAATCTTAGAATTTTTTGACGGTGATAAAGCAGGTGAAGCAAAATGATGATAGGCAGAAGGATAAGTGGTCGCTATAAGATTATGGATATGATCGGCGGCGGGGGAATGGCCAATGTTTATCTTGCCCATGATATGATTCTCGACCGGGATGTTGCGGTTAAGATGCTGCGCCTAGATTTTGTCAATGATGAAGAATTTATCCGTCGTTTCCACAGGGAGGCACATTCTGCGACAAGTCTGGCTCACCCTAATATCGTCAATATTTATGATGTTGGTGAAGAGGGAGACATCTATTATATTGTCATGGAATATGTGGCAGGAGACACCTTAAAACAATACATACAAAAACATTCTCCTGTAAAGATTGAAACTGCCATCGATATCATGAGACAGTTGACATCCGGTATTTCTCATGCCCATCAAAACAATATTGTCCACAGGGACATTAAGCCCCATAATATATTAATTGATAACCATGGTCATGTTAAAATCACAGATTTTGGCATTGCGATGGCCTTAAGTGCCACAAGTATCACCCAGACCAATTCTGTTCTTGGCTCGGTGCATTATTTATCACCAGAACAGGCGCGAGGCGGAATGGCAAATAAAAAATCGGACATATATTCGCTTGGAATAGTCATGTTCGAGCTACTGACAGGAAGGCTGCCATTTTCAGGAGAGTCGGCAGTATCGATTGCCTTGAAGCATCTCCAATCTGAAACGCCGAGTGTCAAAAGGTGGAATGACGATGTTCCACAAAGTGTTGAAAACATCGTTTTAAAAGCAACTGCCAAGGATCCTTTTCACCGTTATAGCAGCATGGAGGAAATGGAAGAGGAATTACGAACAGCATTGGAGCCAGAACGGTTAAATGAGCCGAAATTTCATGTTCCAATAGACGATGAAGCAACAAAGGCAATCCCGATAATAACCGATGACAGTACTTACCCTAATCTTGATGAAACAATTGTGCATGCAAAAGCAAAGGAAGAAAAGCAAGTTAAAGATGAGCCGAAAGAGAAAGTAGGCAAAGACAAAAAACAAAAAAAGCCGAAAAAGAAAGGCAAAAAGCTGACAATTGCTTTAGTTTCAACCTTTTTAATCTTAGTTATTCTCGCAATACTTTCCGTGACCGTTTTTCCGGCGATGTACATTCCTGATGAAGTAGCTGTTCCTGATGTGACTGGTTCAACAACAGAAGAAGCAATTTCTGAGCTTGAGGCAGCAGGCTTTAAAATCGGGGAAACAAAGACAATGAATGATGAAGATGTTGATGCAGGCACTATCATTCGTACAGCGCCAAAAGCCGGAAACAATGCAAAAAAAGGTGCATCCATTACTTTATATGAAAGCTTAGGGAAAGAAAAATACGAGCTAGATGATTATGTTGGGAAGGCATATGAAGATGTCGTGAACCTACTCGAAAAGCAAGGATTTAAAAACATCAGCAAAGTAGAGGAATTTGATGAAACACAGGAATCAGGAACAATCCTTAAACAGAATTTTGACCAAGGAGATGAAGTTGTTCCTGAAGACGCTGAATTAGAATTTACAATCAGTAAAGGTGCTCAGCTTATTAAGCTAACGGATCTTGCTGGTTATACAAAAAAAGAAGTCAATGATTATATTGATGAACAAGACTTATCTGTAACCTTTACGGAAGAATACAGTGATATTGTTGATGAAGGAAAAGTTATCTCCCAGTCGCCAAGCGCGAGTACAAATGTACGAGTTGGCGCACAGGTTTCTGTTGTGCTTTCAAAGGGTAAGGAAGAAGTGCCACCTAAAGAAGTGACACTAGAACTCACTATTCCATTTGAACCAACTGAAATGACGGAAGACGGGCAGCCGAAAGCTCAAGAAGTGAAAATATATATTGGTGATTTGGAAAATAATATGACAGAGCCAATTGAGACCCTCTCTATCACTGAAACAACGAAGAAGACAATTACACTGAAAATCCCTGAAGGGGAAAAAGGATATTATCGTGTGCTGCGTGATCAAAGTGTCATCATTGATGAAGAAGTGCCATATCCAGGTTAAGGAGCGTTATAATCTATGCCAGAAGGCAAAATCATTAAAGCATTAAGCGGTTTTTATTATGTGATAAGCGATGGAGAAATCACACAGTGCCGGGGCAGGGGTGTTTTCCGTAAGAATAAAATCACCCCCCTTGTCGGTGACGAAGTGGTATTTCAGGCAGAGAACGAAACAGATGGTTATATTTTGGAGGTTAAGGAGCGCAAAAATGAACTTATCAGGCCTCCAATTGCCAATGTAGACCAGGCAATACTTGTGTTTTCCAGTGTAGAGCCGGATTTCAGCACGGCATTATTAGACAGGTTTCTGACATTGGTTGAATTCAATCGTATTGATCCAATCATCTGTATCACAAAGATGGATTTAACAAATGATGAGAAGGCAAACAGAATGAGAGAATTTGCAGATTATTATGAGCAAATTGGCTATAAGGTTGTCCTTACATCATCAGAAACAGAGCAAGGCATTGAAACACTCCTCCCAGTACTAAATGGAAAAATATCGGTTTTTGCTGGCCAGTCCGGTGTTGGTAAGTCATCGCTTTTAAATGCCATCCGTCCTGACTTAAGCTTGAAAACAGATGAAATTTCATCCCATTTGGGAAGAGGTAAGCATACAACCCGCCATGTGGAGCTTATATCAGTTGGAGATGCTCTTGTGGCAGATACGCCGGGTTTTAGCTCCTTAGAGTTTGAGGATGAAATGGAACTCGAGGATTTGAATTATTGCTTCCCTGAGATCGAAAAGGCGAGCCAGGATTGCAAGTTCAGAGGCTGTTTGCATCTATCTGAGCCGAAATGTGCTGTTAAGGCAAAGGTGGAGGCGCAAGAAATACAAGAATACCGTTATGAGCATTATAAGGATTTCCTTCAGGAGATTAAAGACAGGAAGCCTAAATATTAATCAGGTTAATAAAGAGCTTGGAAGCAATTCCAATGCTCTTTTTTTGATAAGAAAAAAGGAGAGGACAATAGCATGATTTTCAATATAATGGCGGCAGGGCCAACAGCATATATTCCATCATTAGATAAGTTTCTGCAAGAAGACAGTAAATGGATAGGTGTCGACAGAGGAGCACTGTACTTAATGAAGCGTAATATTCCAATTTTGGCTTCCTTTGGTGACTTCGATTCTGTGAATGATACGGAAAGAGAACAGATTAACAGCTATTCAGACGAAGTGAAGCTTTTTAAACCAGAAAAGGATGAAACAGATATGGAGCTCGCCATCAATTGGGCGATTAGTAAAGGTGTGGAAAAGATAAGAGTTTTTGGAGCAACAGGCGGAAGAATGGATCATACCTTTGCAAACCTGCAGCTGTTGCTTAAATATGTGACAGAAAGTCCTCAAGTGAATGTGGAAATTATAGATGAAAAAAACACGGTGACAATTGCCAAGGCCGGCAGTTATAAATTGAAGAAGGAAGAAGCTATGCCATATGTTTCCTTTTTTCCATACGGAGCAAAAATTATTGGTCTAACATTAAAGGGCTTTAAATATCCTTTAATTGATAGGGATCTCCCTGTCAGCAGTACATTGTGCATTAGCAATGAAATTATTGAGGAATATGGTACTTTTTCATTCGTGAGCGGCATATTAATGGTGATAAGGAGTCATGATTAATGATGGAAAAAATAAGTACTCATTTGGTTTTTTTGAATAGCATATGTAATGAGTTTAGAGAGATTGAGGTTTTTTGCTAATGTTGAAGGAGGGACGGTATTCATGAGATTTTATACCATTAAATTGCCTAAGTTTTTAGGCGGGCTTGTCCGTGCAATGTTAGGAACATTCAAAAAAGAATAGACATTTTAGGTTTATTCCTTTTTTTGTACAGACAACCTTCCAAGGCTTGTCTGTACAAAACTTGGCCGACTTCATTAAATTTTGACAAAAATAAAAAAGGACAGCAATTTGTCCTTTTTTATTTTTTGGAAGTTAAACTTCCAAAATTCGCATTATACGCGTTCAACTTTACCAGATCTAAGAGCTCTAGCAGATACCCAAACACGTTTAGGTTTGCCGTCTACTAAAATACGAACCTTTTGAAGGTTTGCTCCCCAAGTACGCTTGTTAGCATTCATCGCATGGGAACGAGCATTACCTGTAGTTGTTTTCTTTCCAGTTACAACACATTTACGTGGCATGTATATTTCCCTCCTTATAACCAAAACTCATCAATAACGAGCTTTAAATTCATAGATAGTATTAATCTTGAGAAATATCCTAAATAGTCCTCACAAAGATACTTTAATAATTTATCACACTACGCTCATGATTGCAATAGCTGTAATGGAAGCTTTCAAGAAAATTTCCTTGACATCATGTTTAATTTCCAATTTTTTCTTGAAAATCACTTATGAAGCGCCGTGTATATTATGTGAATCTAGTGAAACAATATAAAAATGTATTAAGGCGGAGTAGTGTAAATTTAAGAATAAAACGTAATCAGTATTGCATAAAACAGAAGCTGGGGAGCAATTAACGCTAATAAATAAAAGGTTTTCAACAATAGCTTTCAAAAAGTAGAAGGTTATAGTAAAATGTGATTAGTCAAGGAGCAATTCCAAAGGGGGAACACTCATGTCCATTGAACTAAAAACAAATTTCGGACAAATTGATATTTCAACAGAAGTGATTGCAACAATCGCAGGTGGAGCTGCAATTGATTGTTATGGCATCGTTGGAATGGCGTCTAAAAATCAAATAAAAGATGGATTAACAGATATCTTGCGTAAAGAAAATTTCACTCGCGGAGTAATGGTTCGAAAAGTAGATGACGAAGTGCATATTGATATGTATATAATTGTAAGTTACGGAACGAAAATTTCCGAGGTTGCGCACAATGTTCAATCCAAAGTGAAGTATACACTCAATAAAACAGTTGGACTTGCCGTTGACTCGGTTAATATTTACGTTCAGGGAGTTCGTGTCACGAACCCGTAGTGAGGAGGAAATTCAGTGTCAATTACAGTTTTAGAAGGAAAGCGATTTGCCGAAATGGTAATCCAAGGAGCAAACCATTTATCCTCTAATGCTAATTATGTAGATGCGTTAAATGTATTCCCGGTCCCGGATGGAGATACTGGAACAAATATGAATTTGTCCATGACATCTGGTGCGAAGGAAGTTCAAAATAATATTCAGTTACATATCGGAAAAGTAGGGGTTTCCCTTTCAAAGGGATTGCTAATGGGAGCAAGAGGGAATTCTGGAGTTATCTTGTCCCAGTTGTTCCGCGGTTTTTCTAAATCAATTGAACAAAAGGATAGCATTACTGCACAAGAGTTCGCCAATGCCCTTCAGTTTGGTGTAGAAACTGCTTATAAAGCAGTGATGAAGCCTGTGGAAGGTACGATTTTGACTGTGGCAAAAGATGCGGCAAAAAAAGCAGTCCAATCAGCAGAGAATAACACTGATATCACTGTAGTAATGGCAGATGTCGTAAAAGAAGCGAAAGCATCCTTAAACAGAACGCCGGATTTGCTTCCTGTTTTGAAGGAAGTGGGAGTTGTTGACAGCGGCGGTCAAGGGCTTGTATTTGTATATGAAGGTTTCTTATCTGTGCTGACTGGAGAAGCGCTGCCAGAGACAACACAGCAAACAGTAACAATGAATGATCTTGTTAATGCAGAGCACCATAAAAATGTTCACGGGTTTATGAATACAGAGGATATTGAGTTTGGCTACTGTACAGAATTTATGGTTCGTCTTGAGGAAGATAAGCTTGGAGGCAAGCCGTTTTCTGAGGAACAATTCAGACAGGACCTAAGTCAATATGGCGATTCTTTGCTTGTAATCGCAGATGATGAGGTTGTAAAAATACATATACACTCCAATCAGCCTGGAGAAGTGCTGACATTTGGGCAAAATTATGGAAACCTTATCAAGATGAAAATTGAGAATATGCGTGAACAACACAGCAGTTTGATTGAAGGCTCAAAAGAATCGTTTGATGCGCCGATCCCAGCAACTGAAGAGCAAAAGGAGTACGGTATCGTTACAGTTTCCATGGGAAGCGGGATCGCTGACATGTTCCGCAGCATCGGTGCGCATAGTGTCATCGAAGGCGGACAAACGATGAATCCGAGCACAGAGGATATTGTGAATGCTGTTAATAAGGTAAATGCAAAAAAGGTGTTTATCTTGCCTAACAACAAAAACATTATCATGGCTGCAGAGCAAGCTGCTCAAGTATTAGATGCAGAAGTTGCTGTTATTCCGTCTAAAACAGTTCCGCAAGGCATGTCTGCGCTGCTTGCCTTCAATCCATCAGGTGACTTGGAGACAAACAAAAAAGGCATGATCGCTGCATTGGAGCATGTTAAAACAGGACAAATAACATACGCAGTCAGAGACACAAGCATTGACGGTCTCCAAATAGAAACAGGCGACTTCATGGGCATAGCTGATGGTAAGATTGTTGCTAAAAGCAAGGAGAAAGTCCAATCTGCTAAAGAATTGCTCGGTAAAATGATTGATGAAGATACCGAAATATTGACAATTATCAAAGGGGAAGAAGCACTAGAAGAAGAGCTAGAAGCAATTGTCTCCTTTGTGGAAGAAAATTATGAAGACGTGGAAGTAGAAGTGCATGACGGCAAACAGCCGCTTTATTCCTTTATTTTCTCTGTTGAATAAATAAAAAAAACCACTGTCACAGGCAGTGGTTTTCTTCTATTTAATGGTAACACTTAAAAAAGTTGAAAATATCAGCGGATAAGCATAAGCTATGTTATTATATTAAAAGAATTTAGCTTTTTTTACGCTTTTTATAATATAGATTACGTTAGTTAGATTTGTAGGAAAGAGTCGTTTTTAAGGGAGAGTTATTTATATGAAATATAAAAGCGTTTTTGATATAATCGGGCCAGTTATGATTGGTCCATCGAGTTCACATACAGCAGGTGCTGCACGAATTGGAAGGGTTGCACGAAGCCTGTTTGAAAGGCAGCCTAAATGGGTCGATATCCATCTGTACGGATCTTTTGCCGAAACATATAAAGGGCATGGAACAGATGTAGCTATTATCGGAGGAATCCTTGATTTTGACACATTTGATGAGAGAATCAAAACATCCCTTGAATTGGCTGAGCAAAGAGGCATAAAGGTAGTGTTCCATGTGGAGGAAGCGATTCCTGAACACCCGAACACAGCTAAAGTTCGCGTTGGTGATGAGGATGGCGAACTAGAGCTTGTCGGCATCTCAATCGGCGGCGGAAAAATCGAAATCACCGAACTTAACGGATTTCAGCTCAAGCTTTCAGGACATCATCCAGCGATTCTTGTTGTCCATAATGACCGTTTTGGTGCTATTGCGAAAGTGTCCAATGTACTTGCCAAATATGAAATTAATATCGGTCATATGGAAGTAAGCAGAAAAGAAAAAGGAAAACTCGCGCTTATGACAATTGAGGTCGATCAGAATATAGAAGAAAAAATATTAAAAGAAATCGAAGCCCTTGACGGAATGGAGAAGGTTACGAGAATTGTTGATTAAAGTTAGGGGGAAGAACAATGTTTCGAAATGTAGCGGAACTTGTGGAAATGGCAAACAGTCAAAACAAGCCTATTTCCGAAATAATGATTGAACAAGAAGTAGAAGTGACAGGGAAAACACGGGAACAAATCATCGCACAGATGGAGACTAATTTAACTGTCATGGAGCAAGCGGTTGAACGAGGGCTAAATGGAGTTGTGTCTCATTCGGGATTGACTGGCGGCGACGCTGTGCTTCTTCAAGCGTATATTAAGAAGGGTAATTTCCTGACAGGAGAAGTGATTTTGGACGCAGTCAGCAAAGCAGTTGCCACAAATGAAGTAAATGCGGCGATGGGTATGATTTGCGCCACACCGACGGCAGGATCTGCTGGAGTTGTGCCGGGAACATTATTTGCAGTGAAAAATAAACTAAATCCAACAAGAGAACAGATGCTTAACTTCTTGTTTACGTCAGGCGCATTTGGTTTTGTTGTTGCAAACAATGCCTCCATCTCTGGTGCTGCAGGAGGCTGTCAAGCAGAAGTAGGCTCAGCAGCAGGAATGGCAGCAGCAGCGATTGTGGAAATGGCTGGCGGCACACCTGAGCAAAGTGCCCATGCAATGGCTATCACGTTAAAAAACATGCTTGGACTAGTATGTGACCCTGTTGCAGGACTTGTTGAGGTTCCATGTGTAAAAAGAAATGCGATGGGTGCAGCAAACGCGATGGTAGCTGCAGATATGGCACTTGCAGGCATTACTAGCCGTATTCCGTGCGACGAGGTAATTGATGCAATGTACAGAATCGGATTAAGCATGCCGTCTGCATTAAGAGAAACAGGGCAAGGAGGGTTGGCAGCAACACCAACTGGCCGGAGACTGGAAGCTGAAATCTTTGGGAATGCTGCAGCAGGAAAGTGAATAAAAATTTAAATCTTCCATTGGATCATTTGAAGGGTATTGGACCGGAGACGAAAAAACAGCTTGAAGAAATGCGAATTAATACTATATATGATTTGCTTGAATATTTCCCATACCGTTATGAGGACTTTCGTGTCCGCAACCCAGAAGATATGAAGCATGAAGAAAAGGTAACTGTAGAAGGGAAGGTTCATAGTGAACCTTCCCTTGTCTTTCACGGGCGCAAAAAATCGAGGCTAACGGTGAAGGTGCTAATTGGCAATATTTTAATCAGTGCTGTGTTTTTCAATCAGCATTACTTAAAAAATAAGCTTGCACTTGGTGAACTGATAACAGTAACAGGTAAATGGGATCAGCACAGACAAACAATAACGGCAACACATCTACAAGTTGGCAGCAATCAGAAAGGACAGGACTTTGAGCCTGTTTACACGGTAAGAGGAAGCATAACAGTTAAAGCATTAAGGAAATACATTTCCGCAGCCCTAACCCAATTTGGCCAGGATCTTGAGGAAGTGTTTCCAGAATCATTACTGGCAAAATATAAGCTTATGAAAAGGAATGAGGCACTAGGAATCATTCATTTTCCGCCTAACCGTGAGGAGCTGAAGCTTGCGAGAAGACGGTTTGTTTACGAGGAGTTCCTTCTTTTTCAATTAAAAATGCAGGCACTTCGTAAGCATGAAAGGGAAAATTCAAAAGGAATGGTGCAGGGATATCATCTTGAGAAGCTGATGGATTTCATAAACGGCTTGCCATTTCCTCTGACAAACGCACAAAAAAGGGTTGTCAATGAGATACTGAAAGATATGAAAAGTCCCTTCCGTATGAACAGGCTCCTGCAAGGGGATGTTGGTTCGGGAAAAACAGTCGTTGCAGCAATAGTACTATATGCAACAATTCTTGCAGGACATCAGGGTGCATTGATGGTGCCGACAGAAATACTCGCAGAGCAGCATGCGGAATCACTTACTTCCATGTTTTCTAAAGTAGGTATCCGTTGTGCTCTGTTGACAAGCTCAGTTAAAGGGAAAAGACGAAGAGAATTGTTAAGTGAGCTAAAGGAAGGGAATATCCATATCTTAATCGGTACACATGCCCTCATACAGGATGAGGTGGAATTCCAATCACTAGGGCTAGTTATAACAGACGAGCAGCATCGTTTCGGTGTTGAACAGCGCAGAGTTCTTAGAGAGAAGGGTGAAAGTCCTGATGTTCTATTCATGACGGCAACACCGATTCCAAGAACCCTTGCCATTACTGCCTTCGGTGAAATGGATGTTAGTATTATTGACGAAATGCCGGCAGGGCGAAAAACAATTGAAACATATTGGGTTAAGCATGATATGTTAACACGTATTCTTCAGTTTATGGAAAAAGAACTATCTCAAGGAAGACAAGCATATGTAATTTGTCCGCTGATTGAGGAATCTGAAAAATTGGATGTCCAAAACGCGATGGATGTCCATGCAACATTGTCGACATTCTTTCAAGGTCGTTATAAAGTTGGACTCATGCACGGTAAACTGCCAGCAGATGAAAAGGATGCTATTATGAAGGAGTTCAGTGAGAACTCAACGCAAATTCTTGTCAGCACGACAGTAGTCGAGGTTGGGGTAAATGTCCCGAATTCTACGTTTATGCTCATTTATGATGCAGAAAGGTTCGGATTATCACAGCTCCACCAGCTAAGAGGACGAGTCGGCAGAGGCGACGCTCAATCGTATTGTGTGCTAATAGCAGATCCAAAAACAGAGGTCGGGAAAGAACGGATGAAAATCATGACAGAAACGAACGACGGGTTTGTTTTGAGTGAGAAGGATTTAGAGCTGAGAGGTCCTGGTGATTTTTTTGGAAGGAAGCAAAGTGGTGTGCCGGAATTTAAGATGGCTGATATGGTTCATGATTATCGCATCTTGGAAACGGCTCGAACGGACGCAGTTGTCCTTGTGGAATCAAAGGCATTTTGGGAGTCTGACGAGTATCGCCACTTACGGGGATTGCTTGAAGATACCGGTGTAATGTCAGGTGAAAAGCTGGATTAATCAATAAGTGAGAAGGGAGAATGCGAACTTACAGCTTGCATTCTCCCTTTTATTTATTATATACTACTATTAGTACCTAGTCTTAATAGCGCGGACGGTGTTGCAGATGAGAAGAAGCAAAAAAGAACGGCAATCATTATTAGTACAAACAATCAAGGAAACACCTTTTATAACAGATGAGGAATTGGCGGAGAAATTCTCAGTCAGTGTACAAACAATTAGGCTTGATCGTTTGGAATTATCCATTCCGGAATTACGGGAGCGGATAAAAACGGTTGCGAAGAAAACACTAGAAGATGAAGTGAAATCCTTACCGATTGAAGAAGTCATCGGTGAAATAATAGATGTCGAGTTAGACAGCTCTGCCATATCCATGCTGGAAATAATGCCAGAGCATGTTTTTAAACGTAATGGAATTGCACGGGGGCACCATTTGTTTGCACAGGCAAATTCCTTGGCTGTCGCCTTAATAAATGATGATTTGGCTCTTACCGCTAAAGCGAATATTCACTTTACTTCATCAGTTAAATTAGGTGAACGTATTATAGCGAAAGCAAAAGTGATGAATATTGAGGAGAAAAGCGGCAGAACGACAGTGGAAGTGAGCAGCTTTGTTCAATCAGAGCTTGTGTTTAAAGGACATTTTGAAATGTACCGGTCGAAAAATAAATAATTGGGAGTAATTATTATGAGAATTGCCTTAGATGCAATGGGCGGAGATAACGCACCAAAGGAAATTGTCGCAGGTGCTATAAAAGCTGTACAAGCATTCCCAGATATTGAAATACTGCTTGTCGGTGATGAAAAGCAAATTAATTCTTATTTGACAGACAAGACAAGAATATCAGTTTTACATACAGAAGAACAAATCCTTGCAACAGATGAACCAGCACGGGCTGTGCGAAGAAAGAAAGATGCCAGTATGGTCTTATGTGCAAATGAAGTAAAAGAAAAAAGAGCGGATGCCTTTATATCTGCAGGAAATACAGGAGCATTGATGGCAACAGGACTTTTTGTTGTCGGCAGAATTAACGGCATTGAAAGGCCAGCGTTGGCGCCGACATTGCCAACAATCAGCGGAGCTGGTTTCTTGCTCCTTGATGTTGGTGCGAATGTGGATGCCAAACCTGAGCATTTGGTGCAATACGGCATAATGGGAAGCATATACATGGAAAAGGCGCTTGGGATACAAAATCCTCGAGTCGGATTGCTTAATATTGGAACAGAAGAGAAAAAAGGAAATGAGCTGACGAAGAAAACCTTCGAGGAGCTAAAAAATGCCCCAGTCAACTTTATTGGGAATGTGGAAGCAAGAGACTTGCTTGACGGTGTCTGTGATGTTGTTGTAACGGACGGATTTACAGGTAACATGGTTCTTAAGACGATTGAAGGAACGGCCCTGTCCATGTTTAAAATGCTGAAAGAGGTTATGACAAGCAGTTTAAAAACAAAGGTTGCTGCTGGGATGATGAAGCCTCAGCTTAAAGGGCTAAAAAACAAACTCGATTATTCGGAGTACGGCGGTGCAGCTTTGTTTGGTTTAAATGCTCCTGTCATTAAAGCCCACGGTTCCTCTGACAGTAATGCAATCTATAATGCAATTAGACAAACAAGAGATGTCGTTAAGTCTGAAGTGATCGGCACGATTAAGACAACAATTGAAAATGAAGGTTAATGCTTTTTAAGGCATTCATATGGAAAGGAAAGATGATTTATGAGTAAAATAGCTTTTGTATTTCCAGGTCAAGGCTCCCAAACGGTTGGAATGGGCAAGGATCTTGCTGCAAATTTTGAGCCAGCTAAAGAAATTTTCCAAAAGGCTGATGAAAGATTAGGATTTTCATTGTCATCCGTTATTTTCGAGGGTCCGAAAGAAGAGTTGACTTTAACAAAAAACACACAGCCTGCGCTGCTTTCAGCAAGTACAGCACTGCTTGAGCATTTTAAACAGCATGGCATTAAGGCGGATTTTGTAGCAGGACATAGCTTAGGTGAATATTCTGCTTTAGTTGCTGCTAATGTTCTTTCTTTTGAGGATGCAGTATATGCTGTCCGTAAAAGAGGGGAATATATGCAGGAAGCTGTACCATTCGGTCAAGGTGCAATGGCAGCAGTATTGGGGTTAGAGCGCAGCAAGCTTGCAGAAGTTACAAATGCGGTATCGAATGAAGGAAACTCCGTTCAGCTTGCTAACTTAAATTGCCCAGGGCAAATTGTGATTTCAGGGACTGTTAAGGGCGTTGAGCTTGCTTCTGAACAAGCGAAGGCTGCTGGAGCGAAACGAGCAATTCCGTTAGAAGTAAGCGGTCCGTTCCATTCAGAGCTTATGAAGCCAGCTGCAGATAAATTTTCTGCTGTCTTAGATGAACTTTCTATGAATAATGCAGAAATACCTGTTATCGCAAACGTGACGGCAACACCAGTATCAGATTCAGGTGACATCAAAAATAAATTGATTGAACAGCTATATTCATCTGTGCTTTGGGAAGATTCCGTCCAAAAGATGATTGAATTAGGTGTTGATACATTTATTGAAATCGGACCTGGAAAAGTATTGGCAGGTTTAGTGAAGAAAATTGATCGTAATGTGCGAATCTATTCTGTATACGATGAGGAAACAAGCAATAGTGTTGCTGCGGCGTTAAAAGGAGACGAATAATATGAAATTAGATGGTAAAACAGCATTAGTTACAGGCGGTTCAAGAGGAATTGGCCGTGCGATTGCTTTAAAGCTTGCTAAAGAGGGAGCTAACGTAGCTGTCAATTATGCAGGAAGTGCTGCATTGGCAAATGAAGTGGTTGAGGAAATCAAACAGCTTGGCAAAGATGCGATTGCGATTCAATGTGATGTTTCAAACGGTGAATCTGTAGCTAATATGATTAAAGAAACAATAGATCATTTTGGAAGTCTAGATATCCTTGTAAACAATGCAGGTATCACAAGAGATAACCTGTTGATGCGCATGAAAGAAGCAGAGTGGGATGATGTTATCAACACGAACTTAAAAGGCGTGTTCCATTGCACTAAGGCAGTAACTAGACAAATGATGAAGCAAAGAAAAGGAAGAATCATCAACATTACTTCAATCGTTGGTGTGACAGGTAATCCAGGTCAAGCAAACTATGTAGCAGCAAAAGCAGGAGTAATCGGATTAACGAAAACAACTGCTAAAGAGCTTGCGGCAAGAAATATTACGGTAAATGCTGTTGCTCCGGGCTTCATTACGACTGACATGACAGATAAACTACCGGAAGATGTAAAAAATGCGATGCTTTCCCAAATTCCGCTTGCAAAATTTGGGGAACCTGATGATATTGCTAATGCTGTTGTCTTTTTAGCTTCTGATGAGAGCAACTATATTACAGGCCAAACAATTCATATTGATGGTGGAATGTACATGTAATAAAAACGAAAAATATGCCGTTATAAATAAAAATGGTTTCTTCTAGAAATACTTAATTTAACTAGTAATTCGGCATATTTTATTTTTGTAATAAAAAGGGCATTTATTATTTGTTCAAAATGCTCTATAATCATTTGAGGGGAGGTGACATTAATGTCTGATGTATTAGAACGCGTAACGAAAATCGTTGTTGATCGTCTTGGTGTGGAAGAGTCTGAGGTTAAGCCTGAAGCTTCTTTCAAAGACGACCTAGGAGCAGATTCTCTTGATGTAGTAGAACTTGTTATGGAACTTGAAGATGAGTTCGATATGGAGATTTCTGACGACGATGCTGAAAAGATTGCAACAGTAGGAGATGCTGTTAATTACATAAGTAATCGTTAATCCAACCAATAAAAGCTCCGTTAACAGCGGAGCTTTTAGATTGCAAAAAAACAGAGATGTGCGGTGCTTTTTTCATTGTTTGCATGATTAGATATACAACTGTGTTTAATGTAAAAACGGTCCTGCCTTATGAGAAAAAGACTGGTAAATCGCTGCAAGTTAGTTTAAAATAGTAAGGATTTAAAACTATAAACAGTAATAAAGACGGCAGCCTATCTGAAAAGAAACGGCTTGGAGAGAAAAAAACTTTCCAAGTTTCTTTGCGTTTTTTATCTGTTTTACTTAAACTTATTATGGATATGTAAACTTAGTGCTAAGGTGGAGGCAAAATGCGAGGCAACGGAAAAGACAAGAGACAAATACGTCCAAATGATAAAAAATTAAAAGAATTGCAAGAAAATCTAAGCATCCAGTTTGAAAATGAAAAATTACTGAAACAAGCATTCACTCATTCATCATATGTGAATGAGCATCGTAGAAAGCCTCATGAAGATAATGAAAGACTTGAATTTCTTGGAGATGCCGTGTTGGAACTTACTGTTTCCCAATTTCTTTTCAAGAAATTCCCGATGATGAGCGAAGGCGAGCTGACAAAGCTTCGAGCAGCGATTGTTTGTGAACCATCACTAGTTTCATTTGCGAATGATCAATCATTCGGCAAATTTGTCTTGCTCGGAAAGGGTGAGGAAATGACAGGAGGACGAGCTCGTCCAGCTCTTCTAGCAGATGTTTTTGAGGCATTTATCGGAGCTCTTTATCTTGATCAAGGACTGGAAAAGGTAGTTTCCTTCCTGGAAAAAGTCGTGTTTCCGAAAATAAATTCCGGTGCTTTTTCTCATGTGATGGATTTCAAGAGTCAGCTTCAGGAATATGTCCAAAGGGATGCAGTAGGGACAATTTCCTATAGAATTCTGCAGGAAAAGGGACCAGCCCATAACAGAGAATTCGTTTCTCAAGTTTTCTTGAATGAAATGGAATTAGGAACTGGTACAGGACGTTCCAAAAAAGAAGCAGAACAGCATGCAGCACAGATGTCGCTTACCATGCTGAAAACAAAAGATGCTAAGTCAGACGAAAAATAATAAAGCATCCGTTGGAGAAAGCGAAATCACTGTTGATTCTTCTGCTTTCTTATAACCAAACGACAGCTAGAGATGATGCGAAATAGTAAAGGGGTTAGGAGGTGAGGTAGGTGTTTTTAAAACGGTTAGATGTAATCGGTTTTAAATCATTTGCTGATCGAATTGCAGTAGATTTTGTCCCAGGAGTCACCGCAGTAGTGGGACCGAATGGAAGCGGAAAAAGCAATATTACAGACGCGATACGCTGGGTGTTGGGAGAACAATCTGCCAAAAGCCTCAGAGGCAGTAAAATGGAGGATGTCATTTTTTCTGGAAGTGATTCGAGGAAAGCAGTCAACTTTGCAGAAGTGACATTAACGCTTGAAAATGAAGACCAGTTCCTGCCACTTGATTACAATGAGGTGAGCGTAACCAGACGGGTGTATCGCTCAGGGGAAAGCGAATATCTTATTAATAAGCAATCATGCAGGTTAAAGGATATCGTTGAATTGTTTATGGATTCAGGGCTGGGCAGAGAAGCATTTTCTATCATCAGCCAAGGAAAAGTGGAGGAAATCCTCAACAGTAAAGCAGAGGAACGCCGTGCCATCTTCGAGGAAGCAGCAGGTGTGCTTAAATACAAAACACGCAAAAAGAAGGCAGAAGGCAAGCTTATTGAAACACAGGAAAACTTGAACAGAGTCAATGATATTCTCCATGAACTGGAAGGTCAGGTAGAGCCGCTGAAAATTCAGAGTTCTATGGCCAAGGAATATCTTGATCACAAGGAAAACCTTGAACAAATTGAAGTTGCCCTGATGGTTCATGATATAGAGGAAGCACATCAGAAATATGAGGCAGTTTCCGCTCAGCTGGAAAGCTATAAGGAAAAGGAGCTTAATCTCCTCTCTACGCTGCAAAGCAAGGAAGCAAAAATGGAGGAATGGAAGAACGATATAGCTGCATTGGATGAATCCATCAACGATCTCCAGCAAGTGCTTTTGCTAGTTAGTGAAGAGCTTGAAAAGCTTGAGGGCAGAAAAGAAGTACTGAAAGAACGCAAGAAAAATGCAGTGCAAAACAGAGGTCAGCTCGAAAAAAGCAAGGAAGAGCTTGAAGAAAAAGTGTCATCTTTAAAGCTGCAAAAAGCGGAGCATCTTCAATCAGTTAATCAGTTAAGTCTTGAAGCAAAACAGATTGAAGAAGAGCTAAAGGCTAATGAAAAGAAAATGCAGCTCTTTAGTGTTAATCTTGAAGGAAAAATCGAATCACTAAAAAGTGATTATATTGAGCTTTTAAATGAGCAGGCTGCCGCAAAAAACGAAAGCAGCTATATCACGCAACAGCTCGAGGCGCAAAACAGAAAAACGTCTCTTCTTGATGAAGATAATGAAAAATTCACTTCAGAAAGAACGCGGATAAATTCGGAAAAAGCACGCGTTTCCGCAAGCCTAGCAGCATTAGAAAAAGAGCTTGCACAATCGGCAAATGACTACAAGCAAAAACAGCAATCAGTTGATGAAATGCATGCGAAAGTGCAAAAAACCGAAAAATCGTTATACCAGTCCTACCAATTCATTCAGCAGGCAAAATCGAGAAAAGAGATGCTTGAAGAGCTTGAGGACGACTATGCTGGCTTCTTCCAAGGTGTTAAAGAGGTTTTGAAGGCAAGAGGCAAAGGACTTGACGGCATACATGGTGCTGTCGCTGAATTGATGAATGTGCCAAAGGAATATAACGTGAGTATTGAAATTGCTCTTGGAGGGAGCATGCAGCATCTAGTTGTCGAAACAGAGCAGCATGCACGCCAGGCAATTTCCTATTTGAAAAAGAACGGCTACGGCAGAGCGACATTTCTGCCAATGAGTATTATTAAAGGCAAAAGACTGTCTGATTCTCAAGCCCGTTCCATCCAAGAGCATCCTTCTTTTATAGGAGTTGCTGCAGACTTAATCTCTTTTGATGAAAAGTATCAAGAAATTATGGGAAGCTTACTTGGTAATGTCGTTATCACAAAAGACCTAAAAGGCGCCAATGAAATGGCAAGAACGCTGCAATACCGCTCAAGATTTGTAACGCTTGAAGGAGAAATTGTAAATCCTGGCGGTTCGATGACTGGTGGTGCTGTTAAACAAAAATCAACAAGCATTCTAACAAGAAAAGGCGAGCTTGAGGACTTAAAGGCAAAAATCTTTGAGATGGAGAAATCGTCACTAAAATTAGAAGACCAGTTAAAAAAAGGGAAAGCTACCTCCCAAACGGAAACGGCAGCTTTAGAAGAGTTAAGAATAAAGCAAGAGAATATCCGTTTTTCCTTGCAAACAAGTAAAGATGAACTCAAAGAAATTGAGTTTGACGAAAGAGCAATGAATGAAAAGCTGTCACAATATGACCGCAATAAGGCTGATTATCTCGATGAACAGCAGTCATTAAAAGACAGGCAGCAAATATTGCAGGAAAAGCTTGAAGACTTTGTCCGAAAAATTCAGGTGCTAGAGCAGGAAATTGCTCAATTGACAGAACAGAAAAATCAGCAGAGTCATTCGAGAGAACAGGTTGGAGAGCTGATCGGGGAAAAGCGTGTGGCATTTGCCGCAAAGAAAGAGCAATTAGCCCATGCTGTAGAGAAGCTAAGTAATGTAACTTCTGAATTAGAAATATCTGAGGCTAAATGGAAGCTTGTGAAAGAAGATTTAGAGCTGTTAACTTCTGAGATGACAAATAGCCATTCAGGGGAAGAGCAGCTTGAGGATGCTGCAGTTAACAAGCAGCAAGAAAAGACTGCTGCTATTCACCTAATTGGGGAGCGTCGTGCCGAACGTCTTCAGCTGCAAATGCAGCTGGACGAGATGGATCTTGATGTGAAAGAAACTCGCCGTATCCACCGTGGCATCGTACAAGCCCTAAAAGATGAAGAGGTAAAGCTTAACAGGATTGATGTGGAGCTAGATACACGCCTTTCGAACTTGAGGGAAGAGTATATGATGTCATTTGAGGGTGCGAAAGAGGAATATCCTTTAACATTGGATTTAGAGGACGCTCGCAAAAAAGTTAAGCTGATAAAGCTGGCAATGGAAGAGCTTGGAACAGTCAATCTTGGAGCCATTGAGGAATACGAAAGGATATCGGAAAGATATGACTTCCTTCTTGAGCAAAAGACAGATCTGGAGGAAGCGAAAGATACTCTTTACCTCGTAATTGACGAAATGGATGACGAAATGAAAAAACGGTTCCAGCAAACATTCGAGGGGATTCAGTCCCATTTCGAAGGGGTGTTTCAGCGGCTGTTTGGCGGCGGGCACGCAGCACTGCGCTTAACTAATCCAGATGATTTACTAAACACAGGTGTCGATATTGTAGCACAGCCACCAGGGAAAAAACTGCAAAACTTAAGCTTGTTATCAGGTGGAGAACGTGCCTTGACTGCCATTGCATTGCTGTTTGCAATCTTAAAGGTGCGGCCAGTTCCTTTCTGTATTCTTGATGAAGTAGAGGCAGCACTTGATGAAGCGAATGTTTACAGATTCAGCTCCTATTTAAAAGCATATAGCGATGAGACGCAATTCATTGTCATTACCCATCGTAAAGGGACGATGGAAGAGGCTGATGTGCTGTACGGCGTAACTATGCAAGAATCTGGTGTATCCAGACTTGTTTCTGTTCGGTTAAGTGAAACAAGTGAGCTTGTTGCAACATAATTAATCAATAAATGAGAAAGTGGGAATCAAATGAGTTTCTTCAAAAAGCTTAAAGAAAAAATGTCCCTGCAAACAAATACTGTCACAGAAAAATTTAAAGATGGACTTGCGAAAACAAGAAGTAATTTTTCTGATAAAGTGAATGATTTAGTGTCCAGATACCGCAAAGTGGATGAGGACTTTTTTGAAGAATTAGAAGAAATCTTAATCGGTGCAGATGTTGGCTTTGAGACAGTAATGGAATTGATTGATGAGCTGAAAAGCGAAGTCAAAAAAAGAAATATTCAAGACCCAAGAGAAGTGCAAGCAGTTATCTCAGAGAAGCTTGTAGCAATTTATCAAGGTGGCGAGGAAGAAACCTCAGCTATTAATGTTCAGCAAGACGGGTTGACTGTTATCCTTTTTGTCGGGGTTAATGGTGTTGGAAAAACAACTACAATTGGTAAGCTAGCACATCGCTATAAAGCAGAGGGCAAAAAGGTTGTTCTAGCAGCAGGTGATACATTCCGTGCTGGTGCAATCGAGCAGCTTGAAGTATGGGGAGAAAGAGCCGGAGTAGATGTTATTAAACAAGGTGCCGGATCTGACCCTGCAGCTGTCATGTATGATGCTGTTCAAGCCGCTAAATCAAGAAATGCCGATATTCTTTTATGTGATACTGCTGGAAGACTTCAAAATAAAGTCAACCTAATGAATGAGTTAGAAAAAGTAAAACGCGTAATTGAAAGAGAGGTTCCTGGTGCACCACATGAAGTGCTTTTAGTGCTTGATGCAACAACAGGACAAAATGCCCTTATTCAAGCGAAGACGTTCAAAGAAGCGACTAACGTAAGCGGACTTGTGCTTACTAAGCTTGATGGCACAGCAAAAGGTGGAATTGTACTCGCAATCCGCAAAGAGCTTCAAATACCAGTTAAATTAGTCGGACTTGGTGAAAAAATGGACGACTTACAAAACTTTGACGCAGAAAAATACGTATACGGCTTATTTTCCAACTTGGTTGAAGCTGAGGAAGAATAAGCAAAAAGCTGCTGCAGGAATCCTGTTAACGAGATTCCTGTACAGCTTTTTTTATGTAATAAAAATAACGGCAAGACAGATAATAAGCATGTATAAGGATGACAAGAAGGCAAGGAGGAACATAATGTTCATACAGCTGATTCTCATAACTATCATGTTGTTCGGAGCATTTCTGTCTATTAAAGGCCGTATCGTTCAACGTACTTCTGTTTGGCATCTTGGCAATATGCTTGGAGAAAAAGGACTGCTTGATGAAGAGTCCTATCCAATAACATTAGAAGAGGAAAATCTATTTTTGCGCAGCCTTTCGGGGATAAGAATGAAAATCGTCGGAGCCCTATTAATGGGAATCACCGCAAGTTTAATTATTTTATTCCATATTTAACGGCTAAAAGATCTTTTTGTCACACAGTTGATAATGAGATCTTTTTCTATTTATTGGAATAAATAACAAAAAATAAGAAGAACGTACTAGAAAAAATATGTTACTATAGGGATGTAATCTTTTTTGTGAAAGAGTTTACATACATAAAACTTGAGGTGATTTTTTTAATGAGTCTTAATTTGCGAGCGCCAAGAATTTTAGGCATTGTGTCCTTTGTGTTAATGTTAATTGGTTTTTTCCTATCCATTTTGCTTTATACACAAATAGATAGCTTTACTCCATTACGAGATGCAATGATAGAAACGGTTAATTCGGATCCTACTTTGCAAGAAAGTATCGGACTAACAAACGAGTCAGCTACTGCAGAGGAAGTTACGGATGAGGCGATGGCATTGTTAAAAAATAGTTTACTAATTCCTGTCATCTATTCTGTAATTGCGTGTGCAGCTACTTTATTTAGCATAATTATGATGAACAGAATGCCTCGTACAAGCGGTGTACTTTTCATTATCATCGGAGTAATTTCCCTTCTCTCTATCATTATTCCAATCCTGTTAATTACAGCAGGTGTAATGATCCTAAACAGATCGTCTAAATATAATAAGGAAGCGGGTATACCCGCTTAAATCAAGTCCTGCTTACAGCTTTGAGAGTATTCTTTCTTAAGGCTTTAAGCGGGGTTTTTTGTATGTTTTGGGATGTCTTTGTGCTCTTTATTTTAGAGGGAACGCTATATCCATACGGAGATCTATTGGGTATTTGTAAGAGGTCCTTCGCCGTGTTTCCTTTGCCTCATACGAAGAGCTCCAGTCCATACGGCGCTAAACAGGCCATCTCCGCTTTTCTGGTGTCCAGCTGCAGTCGACCAGCGTCTGCGAAACTTGGGTCCTTTCCCTACGATAAGTCAACATCGCCTCACTAGGTTCGCCGTGTTTCCTTTATCTCAGTCAAGGCCCTCCAGTTTCTCCGCCGCTAAACGGTCGCCTTCCGCTTTTCATTGTCCAGCTGCAGGCGCCATCGGCTCGAGGTCATAAGCCAAGCTGTCCAAGAAGGGGAAAGGGCACCCCTTCTCGGCCAACTTGTCTTATGCTTGTCGCCGATAAGCAGGCGCCTTCCGCTTTTCTGTTGTCCAGCTGCAGGCGCCATCGGCTCGAGGTCATAAGCCAAGCTGTCCAAGAAGGGGAAGGGGCACCCCTTCTCGGCCAACTTGTCTTATGCTTGTCGCCGATAAGCAGGCGCCTTCCGCTTTTCTGTTGACATCTTTTTTGTTGGTGTGTACAATAAGGGTGTAAAGGTGTTTGACTTAACATGGAGGTATTGTTCGATGCTTGAAAAAACAACACGAATGAATTATCTGTTTGATTTCTATCAGTCGTTGTTGACACCGAAGCAACGAAGTTACATGTCTCTTTATTATTTAGATGATTATTCTCTTGGTGAAATTGCGGATGAGTATGACGTTAGTCGTCAAGCTGTTTATGATAATATTAAACGGACGGAAGCGATGCTGGAGGAATATGAAAATAAATTACTCTTACTTCAAAAGTTTCAAGAGCGTAATACTCTTTTTATACATATAAAAGAGTTATTAAAGGATGATACTCCTTCGGTTTCAGCATTGCTGGAAGCAGTTTGCGAGCTGGAGAAATTAGATTAAGGAGGCGGCGCAATGGCATTTGAAGGTTTAGCTGACCGACTGCAGAATACGATCCAGAAGATCCGCGGAAAAGGGAAAGTAAATGAAGCGGATGTTAAGGAAATGATGCGTGAAGTCCGACTTGCATTGCTTGAGGCGGATGTTAACTTTAAGGTAGTCAAGGAGTTTGTTAAAAAAGTCAGTGAGCGTGCTGTTGGACAAGAGGTTATGAAAAGTCTAACCCCAGGTCAACAGGTCATTAAGGTTGTTAAAGAAGAGCTTACGGAGCTGATGGGTGGAGAACAAAGTAAAATTGCTGTATCCAACCGTCCGCCGACTGTCATTATGATGGTTGGTTTGCAAGGTGCCGGTAAGACGACGACAACTGGAAAATTGGCTAATTTGCTGCGTAAAAAGCATAATAGAAAGCCGTTGCTAGTTGCGGCAGACATATATCGTCCTGCTGCTATTAAACAGCTGGAAACACTTGGTAAACAGCTCGATTTTCCTGTTTTTTCACTTGGAGATCAAGTCAGCCCTGTTGAGATTGCGAAACAGGCTATTGCAAAAGCGAAGGAAGACCATCATGATTATGTTTTGATTGATACTGCAGGTCGACTGCATGTTGATGAAGCATTGATGGACGAGTTGAAGCAAATTAAAGAGCTTTCTAATCCGGATGAAATATTCCTTGTTGTGGATGCGATGACAGGTCAGGATGCAGTCAATGTAGCAAGCAGCTTTAACGAGCAGCTTGGTCTGACAGGTGTCGTATTAACGAAGCTAGATGGTGACACTCGAGGCGGTGCGGCATTATCTATTCGTTCTGTTACGCAAACACCGATTAAATTTGTCGGTTTGGGTGAAAAGATGGATGCACTTGAGGCATTCCATCCAGAGCGTATGGCGTCACGTATTCTTGGAATGGGTGATGTGCTAAGTCTTATCGAAAAAGCACAAATGAATGTCGATGAAGAAAAGGCAAAAGAGCTGGAAATGAAAATGAAAACAGCTTCCTTTACTTTAGATGACTTCTTAGAACAGCTTGGGCAAGTACGCAACATGGGGCCGCTTGATGAGCTGCTGAAAATGATGCCAGGAGCTAACAAAATCAAGGGCTTGGATAATCTCCAAGTGGATGAGAAGCAAATCAGCCATGTGGAAGCAATTATTCGCTCCATGACAAAGGCAGAGAAAGAACACCCTGAAATTATCAACTCAAGCAGACGTAAGCGTATTGCTAAAGGGAGCGGCAGAACGGTTCCTGAAGTGAATAGGCTGTTGAAACAGTTTGAGGACATGAAAAAAATGATGAAACAAATGACGGGTATGACCCAAAAAGGCAAGAAAAAAGGCAAGTTTAAATTACCATTTAACCCTTTTTAAGGGTGTTAACAAGCGGTTTTTTATTAAATTGAACAGAATGTTTAGTCTGACAAGAAAAAACACTTTACAAACTGTTCAACTATTGATATTATACTATCTTGTGTGAAACTATTCGGAGGTGCATTTTTAAAATGGCAGTAAAAATTCGTTTAAAACGTATGGGAGCTAAAAAGACTCCTTTCTATCGTATTGTAGTAGCAGATTCTCGTTCACCACGTGATGGACGTTTCATTGAAACAGTAGGAACTTACAATCCAGTAGCAAACCCTGCTATCGTGGATATCAACGAAGAGAAAGCTCTACAATGGTTACAAAATGGTGCAAAACCATCTGATACAGTTCGTAACCTTTTCTCTAACGAAGGTATCATGGAGAAATTCCACAACATCAAAAACGGTAAGTAATTCGTTTGAAGATGCAGGAATTAATTGAAACGATTGTTAAGCCCCTTGTAGATTTTCCGGATGATGTTGCGATACAAGTTACTGAAGACGATGATCGAATCACTTACTTGCTTTCTGTCAACAAGAATGACATGGGAAAGGTAATTGGGAAGCAAGGGCGGGTTGCGAAAGCAATTCGGACGATTGTTTATGCTGCTGGGTCACAGCAGCACAAAAAGCTGGTCTTAGAGATTGGCGAATAAAAAGGAGGAGGGGGAACCCTTCTCCTTTATTTGTTTATATCTTCAAGGTAATTCTTTATACTAAAGGAAAATGTGCTTTAGAGCGGGGGATACGGCCCCGCTTGCCGCTTTTTCAGCAATTAAATAGTATTGCATTGATAGGAGGAAAAAAATGCAGATTCTCCACACTGTCACAGTCAAACAAATATTGACCGAAAAAACGAAACAAGCATCAGAGAAGAAAATCTCGCAAGAACTGCTTCAGCTTGAAAAAGAATCCGAACAATTCAAATTTGAGGAGAAAAAACTGCTCAAAGGCAATCATTCCGCAAATGCTGTTAAGCAGCATATAAGCAAGGAACTTGCTCAAAGAGAGGAAAAAAAGAAAACACTAGAGTTTCAATTAGCACAATTACATATACTACCATTGGGCAGTGAACTAAAAAGTCAAGAGCTTACTGGGATTGTTGATATAAATATAGGAGATGTTTGGGATGAGCAATTGCTCCACAAAACAATTCTTCTAAAAGACGGAAAAGTCGTAGATATACGGTAGAGGTGATTAATATGGAAAAATGGTTTAATGTAGGCAAGGTTGTCAATACACATGGTATACGCGGAGAGCTTCGCGTCATTTCCCGCACAGATTTTCCTGAAGAAAGATATAAAGTAGGAAACTCCATTTATTTTTTTGGGGAAGGGAAAAAGGAGCCAATCGAGCTGAAAATAAAAACACAGCGTCCCCATAAAAACTTTCATCTGTTGACATTTGAAGGCTATGATAATGTTAATGAGGTAGAGTTTATGAAGGGCGGCACATTGAAGGTGCCTGAAAGCTTTTTAGGAGAATTACCAGAGAACGAGTACTATTTCCATGAAATCATTGGCTGTAAAGTGGAGACAGTCGAAGGTGATGAGGTAGGAGTCATTTCAGAGATTCTTACACCTGGTGCAAACGATGTATGGGTGATTAAGACTAATAAAAAAGAAGAAGTTTTAATCCCTTATATTGAAGAGGTCGTTATGAAAGTGGATGTGAAGGAAAAGCTAGTTGTCATTGAGCCAATGGAAGGGCTGTTATCATAATGAGAGTAGATGTATTAACGCTGTTTCCAGAAATGTTTGAGGGTGTGTTTAACAGCTCTATCCTGAAAAAAGCGAAAGAGGCAGAGAAGGTATCCTACGGTGTCACAAACTTCCGGGAATACTCTGATAATAAGCACCAGTCTGTTGATGATTATCCGTATGGCGGAGGCGCTGGAATGGTCCTCAAGCCGCAGCCGATTTTTGATGCGGTCGACGATTTGCAAACAAAGAGCGGGACTAAGCCGAAAGTAATCCTTATGTGTCCTCAAGGTGAGCGTTATAACCAGAAAAAAGCGGAAGAGCTTGCAAAGGAAGAGCATTTAATTTTTATTTGCGGTCACTATGAAGGCTATGATGAGCGGATTCGCGAGCATTTGGCAACAGATGAGATATCAATTGGTGATTATGTGCTAACAGGCGGCGAGCTTGGAGCAATGGTAGTGATTGATAGTGTTGTCAGACTCCTTCCAGGGGTGTTAGGAAGCGAGGCGTCCCATGTGTATGATTCATTCAGCACAGGACTGCTTGAGCACCCGCATTATACCCGTCCTGCCGATTTCAGAGGGATGAAGGTGCCTGCAACGCTTACGTCTGGAAATCATGCGCATATTGATGAATGGAGAGAAAAGGAGTCGCTGAAAAGGACGCTTGAAAGACGTCCGGATCTTCTCGAAAACTACCCGTTAACAGATAAGCAGCAAAAACTATTAAATGATTTGCAGAAAAACAAATAATAGATATTGATGTCTTAAAGTTTTTATGTTAAGATAACACTTGTGACTTAAGCAGAAACCTTTTCTGCTACAAAAGTCTTATAAACGATGTTCCGCTGCAAGGAATTAGCTGCAAGAGCGTCTGTTGGAAGGAGTTGAAAACGATGCAAAAATTAATAGAAGATATCACAAAAGAACAACTTCGTTCAGATCTTCCTGCGTTCCGTCCTGGTGACACTGTACGTGTACACGTTAAAGTTGTTGAGGGTACTCGCGAGCGTATTCAGGTTTATGAAGGTGTTGTGATTAAGCGTCGTGGTGGTGGAATCAGCGAAACTTTTACAGTACGTAAAGTTTCTTACGGAGTAGGCGTTGAGCGTACTTTCCCTGTTCATACACCAAAAATTGCGAAGCTTGAAGTTATTCGCCGCGGTAAAGTCCGTCGTGCTAAACTTTATTACCTACGTAACCTACGTGGTAAAAAAGCTCGTATTAAAGAAATTCGATAATGCTATCAAAAAAGAGCCTGTTCTTTGCAACAAGCTCTTTTTTATTGCCTATTATTTATTTTTAATTAATAGTCACCTGACTATCCACATAATTTGCTAAAGCATAGCCACCTGGCATTTTACTTCGACTTTTTATTTCGCTACAATAAAGGGAGAGGTTTTGTCTTTGTCATGAAAAATAGACATATGCCTTTTACTGTATTTAAAAAGTATCTGATTTAGAGATACTTAAAAAGAGAGCTTACAAAAAATGAGGATTGGTGAACAAGATGGCAAAGAAAAAGAAAAACGAGATATGGGAATGGGGTAAGGCGTTAGTAATCGCAGTTGTATTGGCCGTTGTGATTCGCTCCTTTTTATTTGCTCCGATTGTAGTGGACGGGGAATCGATGATGCCTACATTACATAATTCAGACCGAATGATTGTAAACAAAGTAAATTACAAAGTAAGTGATCCTAAACGCTTTGATATTATCGTATTCCATGCACCAGAAGGAAAGGATTATATTAAAAGAGTAATCGGCTTACCTGGTGATACAATAGAGTACAAGGATGACGTACTATACGTGAATGGTAAGGCTTATAAAGAGCCATATTTGGATGAATACAAAAAACAGGTTACAGATGGTCCTTTAACAGAATCCTTTAAGCTGGAAGACAAAATTGGTCAAAGCACTGTTCCAGAAGGAGAGTTATTCGTTATGGGTGATAACCGCCGTGACAGCAAGGATAGCCGTCATATTGGGACAATCCCTTATGAAAAGGTTCTTGGCAATACAAGCATGATTTACTGGCCAATATCAGACATTAAATTAGTGAACTAAGAAAAGTTTTATGCTGACAAAAAAGCAGCAGTAATTAGAGGTGGATATTTTGACAATACAATGGTTTCCTGGCCATATGGCCAAAGCAAGACGACAAGTAACAGAGAAATTAAAGCTTGTTGACATCATTTTTGAATTAGTGGATGCAAGAATTCCACAGTCTTCCAGAAATCCGATGATTGACGAGATCATCCAGCATAAGCCAAGAATTGTTTTACTTAACAAGGCAGACATGGCAGATGGCGAAAGAACAAAGCAATGGATTGCTCATTTTAAAAAGCAAGGCATACAAGCACTTGCGATAAATTCGCAGGCGGGTGTCGGAATGAAGGAAATTACGGCATTGGCTAATGTAGTGCTTGCAGAGAAGTTTGATAGAATGAGGGCAAAAGGCGTAAGACCTCGTGCAATCAGAGCGATGATTGTCGGAATTCCAAATGCAGGTAAATCTACATTAATTAACAGGCTTGCCAAAAAGAATATTGCTAAAACAGGCAATACTCCAGGTGTAACAAAGGCGCAGCAATGGATTAAGGTAGGGAAGGAATTGGAGCTTCTTGATACCCCAGGGATTCTCTGGCCAAAATTTGAGGATCAAAGTGTTGGATTAAAGCTAGCATTAACTGGTGCCATTAAGGATACAATTCTTAACCTGCAGGATATCGCTATTTACGGATTGCGATTTTTAGAACAAAAATATCCTGAAAGACTGAAGGAGCGTTTTCAGCTTCAAGAAATACCAGAGGACATTGTTGAGTTCTTTGACAGAATCGGTGAAGTGCGCGGGTGCCTTACAGGCGGAGCTGTTGTCGATTATGACAAGGTTACAGAACTGGTAATAAGAGAAATTAGAAGCGAAAAATTCGGCAGATTAACATTCGAACAACCAAGCGATTTCGATGTGCAAGAAGAAGATTAATAGATAAGACAACCTGTCTTGGCAAAGAAAAGAGAATTGACCATCGTTTTGTTGGGCACTTCTCTTTTTTTAATGGACCATTGTTTAAGGAGCTGTTAAATTAATTCTAGAAAGAGACGATATAAATAGGGAGAAAGGGAGTTACTTAAAGTGGCATTGGCAACATTAAAGGAAATAAAGGAATTACTTGAAAAGATAACAGACAAACATGACCCTTATTGGGAGCGGTTAAAAGAAGACAAACGAGTTGGAGTGCAAAAGCTGATAACTTCTTGGGAAAAGCAAAAGGAAAAGGAAGTGCAGCTGCATAACCGTTTTATAGAGCTTTGTATATATGAAACAGAAATAAGAGAACAAGGGTATACATATATTGCTGGCATTGATGAAGTGGGCAGGGGACCTCTAGCAGGACCTGTTGTGACCGCTGCAGTCATACTTCCTGAAAGCTTCTATCTGCCGGGAATAGATGATTCAAAAAAGCTGTCTGAAGCAAAACGAGAGCAATACTATGAAATTATTCAAAAACAAGCAATTTCCATCGGTGTTGGTATTATCGAACCAGCGGAAATTGACAGGATTAACATTTATGAGGCGACAAAAAAAGGAATGCTAGCAGCTGTCCAAAATCTCGATCAGCAGCCGGACTTTTTGCTGATAGATGCTATGAAGCTAAACGTTCCGTATCCAAGTAAATCGATTATTAAAGGGGACAGCAAAAGTGTATCCATTGCAGCAGCGAGTATTATTGCAAAGGTAACACGAGACGAGATGATGAAAAATCTCGATAAAGAGTTTCCAGCATATTGTTTCGCAAGCAATATGGGATATGGCACTAAAGATCATCTGCTTGCATTAGAGACAGAAGGCTATACGATACATCACCGTAAAAGCTTTTCCCCGATAAAGGAAATGACTACGAGGAATAGGGGCATTTAAATGAATGGCATACGTATTGGACAAGGACTTCCAACAGGTTTGGAGCAAGCAGTTACTGCAAGACCATTAGAGCTTCGCCAAGGTCAAGTAATCACGGGGCATGTAAATAAGTATTTTACGAACAATATGGCAGAAATTCAAGTTGGAAGCCAAAAGGTCCTTGCTGAACTATCGACTGCATTAAACACCGACAAGAACTATTTGTTTCAAGTTCAAGACGGTGATGGAAAGCTGGCATTAAAGGTATTGTCTCCTATAAGCCCTGTCAATAATGATGCTAATACAGACACATTGCTTGAACAATGGTCCTTGCCTAATACAAAAGAAATGAAGCAGCTTACAACAATGCTTTTAAAGGAGAACCTGCCGCTGTCTGGTGAGATCCTCTCTCTTGCAGGCAAATGGATGAAAGAGTCTGCAGACAGCCCTAAAGCTATAGACACAATAAAGGAAATGATCCATAGGGAGCTTCCCTTTACGGAAAAAGTGTTTGCGAGCTTAATGGCTGTTAAAGAAGGCAGTTCAATGAACAGTCTTGCGGGAAAATTATTGAATGAACTGTCTGCTAGTCCATCTGTTTCTCCAGAATTACAAACTGTTCTTAAGGAGCTTGCAACAGGTAAAAATATTGATTTACCCGATGCGAGCGTAATAAAGGACCAGCTGCAAAAAATGCTTCATACCATTGGCTTTTCTTACGAACATGAATTGCTGCATTCAAAAACAGATGGAGGCAAAAGTGCTCCTGAATGGAACCAGCTTAAGCCGCTTCTGCTGGAATTGTTAAAAACGGATGCTCCTTCACATATGAAGGAATTGGCAACTGCTCTTACGGACAAGGTAACAGGCATGCAGCTATTAAGCCAGGAAACAGGTCCAATCATGCAGTTAATGCTCCAATTCCCCCTTCATTTCCAAAATCACTCCATGGATGCTACTATGCAATACAGTGGAAGGAAAACGAAAGATGGAAAGATAGATTCTGATTATTGCCGCATTCTGTTTTATCTTGATTTGGCTCATTTAAAAGAGACAGCAATAGATATGCAAATACAGCACAGAGTAGTAAATATCACAGTCTTTAATAAAAATCATGAAATAGAGCCGCTTATGAAAGGCATGATTCAAGGCTTGCAGGAAAAAATGAAGGGTGTTCAATACACCTTGTCGTCACTGGAGTTTAAATCTTTTCAGGAAGATAAACTGGATAAACCAGATTTAGGGCTGCACAAATTAATGCCTGCCTATTATAAAGGGGTAGATTACAAAGTATGAAGGCAAACGATAAGGAAAGACGGCAAGCTGTTGCCCTTAGCTATAAACAACAGCAGCACTCAGCACCAGTAGTATCAGCAAAGGGTAAAGGGCTGATTGCTGATAATATTATTAAAAAGGCACAAGAAAGCGGTGTGCCAATTCAGGAAGACCCATCACTAGTAGAACTGCTAGGTAAGCTCAACTTGCAGGAGCGAGTCCCTGAAGACTTGTATCAGGCAGTGGCTGAGGTTTTTGCTTTTATCTATAAGCTTGATAAAACATATGGAGCAGAGTCTGAAAACTAGTAGTATAGTCCCCTTTTAAAAGGGGATAATTTTTTTATTGTAAATTAGTGCCTTTTTAATAGACAAAAGTGTTGCTTTTATATAAAATGAAAGCGTAAACAACAGAGTGTTTTTTCCAAAAAGTAAGAAAATATTGTGTTGATAGAGAATATTAATACAGTGTTAAAGATACTTTTAAAAGGAAGGGGTCCTTTTAAATTGGAAAAAATATTTTTTTGTCGAGATGGAAAAAAGCTATTTTTTTTCACACTCGTACATAAGTAAAAGTATGCAGGAAAATCTGGCAAGAAGTGAAAAAGAATTTGCAAAAGGGATGTGGGAGAATGAATATTCACGAATATCAAGGGAAAGAAATTCTAGCATTAAATGGTGTAGCTGTCCCTAAAGGAAGTGTTGCATTTACCGTTGAAGAGGCCCTATTTGCAGCAGAGCATCTTAACAGTGATGCATGGGTTGTTAAGGCGCAAATTCATGCTGGAGGCAGAGGAAAAGCCGGTGGTGTTAAGGTTGCGAAATCACTTGAAGAAGTTAAGCAATACGCAGAACAGATTTTGGGGAGCACGCTTGTAACACATCAGACTGGCCCTGAAGGAAAAGTTGTTAAGCGTTTGCTGATTGAGGAAGGCTGCCGTATCAAAAAGGAATATTATATTGGCTTTGTAGTCGACCGTTCTACTTCTCGTATTGTATTAATGGCATCAGAAGAGGGTGGAACAGAAATCGAGGAAATAGCTGAAACACAGCCTGAAAAAATCATTAAAGAAGTAATTGACCCATTAACAGGTCTTACTCCTTTCCAAGCAAGACGAGTTGCATTTGCAATCAATATTCCTGGTCCTCAAGTCAATAAAGCTGTTTCATTCATGACAGGCCTTTATCGCGTATTTTGTGAGAAGGATTGTTCTATTGCTGAAATTAATCCTCTTGTTTTAACAGAAGATGGTGATGTGATGGCACTTGATGCAAAGCTGAACTTTGACTCTAATGCATTATACAGACATAAGGATATTCTTGCATACCGTGATTTGGATGAAGAGGACGAGAAGGAGCTTGAAGCTTCAAAATTTGACTTGAGCTATATCGCATTAAATGGAAATATCGGCTGTATGGTAAACGGAGCTGGCTTAGCGATGGCCACAATGGATATCGTGAAGCACTACGGCGGAGAGCCGGCGAACTTCCTTGATGTTGGGGGCGGTGCAACGGCTGAAAAAGTTACAGAAGCATTTAAAATCATTTTGTCCGACGAAAAAGTAAAGGGCATTTTTGTTAATATATTCGGTGGAATTATGAAGTGCGATATCATTGCAGAGGGTATCGTTGAAGCAGCAAAACAGGTGAGCCTGCAAGTACCGCTTGTTGTAAGGCTGGAAGGTACGAATGTGGAGCTTGGCCAAAAGATTTTGAGCGAATCAGGCATCAATATCATTTCTGCAAGTTCCATGGCAGATGGTGCTGAAAAGATCGTGTCATATGTACAAAAAGGGGGAGAAATCAATGAGCATATTCATCAATAAAGAAACGAAAGTCATTGTTCAAGGTATTACAGGAGCAACGGCTCTTTTTCATACGAAGCAGATGCTCGAATATGGCACAAAAATTGTTGCTGGGGTAACACCTGGTAAAGGTGGAACAGCAGTAGAAGGTGTTCCGGTTTTTAATACAATGAAAGAAGCTGTTGCAGCAACAAATGCAACAGTATCTGTCAACTATGTGCCTGCCCCGTTTGCAGCAGATGCAATTATGGAAGCTGTTGATGCAGAGCTAGATTTGACGATTTGTATAACAGAGCATATCCCTGTTTTAGATATGGTAAAGGTTAAACGTTATATGGAAGGCAAAAAAACAAGATTAATAGGCCCGAACTGTCCGGGAGTTATCACTCCAGATGAGTGTAAGATTGGAATTATGCCTGGATATATCCATACAAAGGGTCATGTTGGCGTTGTTTCCCGTTCAGGCACTTTGACATATGAAGCGGTTCATCAGCTGACACAGGCAGGAATAGGTCAGTCTACGGCAGTAGGAATTGGGGGAGACCCTGTTAATGGCACAGACTTTATTGACGTGTTGAAGCAGTTCAATGAGGATGAAGACACGTATGCGGTTATTATGATTGGTGAAATTGGCGGAACGGCAGAAGAAGAAGCAGCCGAGTGGGTCAAAGCCAATATGACAAAACCTGTTGTTGGCTTTATCGGTGGAAGAACAGCACCTCCAGGAAAAAGGATGGGTCATGCAGGTGCGATCATTTCAGGCGGTAAGGGAACGGCAGATGAAAAAATCAAAACAATGAATGAATGTGGAATCAAGGTAGCCCCTACTCCTGCTGAAATGGGTGCAACATTGATTGAAGTGTTGAAGGAAACAGATCTTTTAGACAAATGCAAAACGCATAAGGTGGAAGAAAGCAGAGTCTAATTTTAACAAGTAAAAGGCTAGCCTTAGCTTAACGCTGGAGGCTAGCCTTTTTGTGCAAAAAAAAAGACGAGTTTCTTCTATTATATAGAAAATCTTTGGAATTAAAGAGGAGAATTTATTATAATAAAAAGGAGACAGGTAAATGTATTTTTATAATAGTAATTGAATATATACAAGAAAGGGTTGAGTGTGCTGTTACATGATTTAAGAGAAACATTAATTGTCTTGCATCATTGCCGAAAAATGACATGGAAAAGAATTTTTACCATATTGAAAACAGATCCTGGACTTCACTTCCTCCGTGATAGCTGCCATCCATACGGAAACTTACTCGACAAAGAAACCCTCGAAGACTTTTATTCCCACACCATTCATCAACAAATTCAGCAATACACACAGCAAGGAATTCACATAATCACCTATTTTGACCCCTGTTATCCAAGTTTGTTAAAGGAAATATATCAGCCGCCCTGGGTGCTTTATGCAAAAGGAGATCTATCTCTATTACAAAAGCCGAGGCAATTGGCAATAGTAGGCTCCCGTGATGCCACAGTATACAGCAGACACACTTTAAAGGCAATGATGCAAGAGCTTGTTAACGAGCAGGTCGTCATTGTCAGTGGTCTTGCCGCTGGTGTGGATGCTCTCGCACATGAAACGGCAGTCGAATTTAACGGCAAAACAATTGGCATTATTGCCGGCGGATTTGATCATATTTATCCGAAGCATAATCTGCCTTTAGCAGAGAAAATGATGAAATCCCAGCTTCTGTTGTCTGAATATCCTCCAAATACAAGACCCCAAAAATGGCAGTTTCCAATGCGTAACAGAATTATTAGTGGTATAACAAAAGGCACGCTTGTAGTCGAGGCAAAAAGACAAAGCGGCTCGCTAATAACAGCAAATCTTGCCTTACAAGAAGGTAGGGATGTATTTGCTATTCCTGGCAGCATTTTCAGTAAATATTCAGATGGAACGAATGATTTGATTAAGCATGGGGCAAAGCTAGTAACAAATGCAGCAGATATATTGGAAGAATGGGAATTTACAACGTAAATTAAAAGTAGTAATAATAGTATTATGGGAAATAGAATGCATCTATTTTCCATTATTTTTTAAAAAAGTATTGCTATTTTTTACAATCTGTTATACTGTTTGCAACAGATGTAACAATAAATTTTCAAGGATTTCCATTCATATAATAACAGTGTAACCGTTTACTTATTTCGTAATGTTTGACAAAAGCGAACATAGTATACAATAATAATGAATATTTATAATCCCTCTAAGGAGGACGTTGGATGTCAGAGTTTCTAGTAATAGTAGAGTCGCCAGCAAAGGCGAAAACAATTGAACGCTATTTAGGTAAAAAATATAAAGTTAAAGCATCAATGGGACATATCAGAGACTTGCCTAGAAGCCAAATGGGTGTAGACGTAGAAAAAGAGTACGAACCGAAGTACATAACGATACGTGGAAAAGGTCCTGTATTAAAGGAATTAAAAACAGCAGCTAAAAAGGCAAAAAAAATATACCTCGCAGCCGATCCGGATCGTGAAGGGGAAGCAATTGCTTGGCATTTGGCAAACAGCCTTCAGGTTGATGTGGATTCAGATTGCCGTGTCGTCTTTAATGAAATCACTAAAGATGCCATTAAGGAGTCATTCAAGCATCCAAGGCCAATAAACATGGATTTAGTCGATTCCCAGCAAGCAAGACGGGTGCTCGACCGATTGGTAGGCTATAATATCAGTCCGTTGCTATGGAAAAAGGTCAAAAAAGGCTTGAGTGCTGGTAGAGTACAATCTGTGGCAGTGCGGTTAATCATCGACAGGGAACATGAAATAAAAGCATTTGTACCTGAAGAATATTGGTCAATAGAAGGAAGCTTCGCAAAGGGAAAAACTAGCTTTGAGGCAGCGTTTTACGGTTTGAAAGATAAAAAGTTAGAGCTTCATTCTGAAGAGGAAGTACAAAATGTCAAAAACCAGCTTAATGGCAACAAGTTTACTGTTGAGAAGGTAACGAAGAAGGAGCGTAAACGGAATCCTGCGGTTCCTTTTACAACTTCATCCCTGCAACAGGAGGCAGCAAGAAAGCTGAATTTCAGAGCGAAAAAGACAATGATGCTTGCCCAACAGCTATATGAAGGAATTGATTTAGGTAAAAAAGAAGGCACAGTCGGCTTAATTACTTATATGAGAACAGACTCAACTCGAATTTCGGAAGTTGCCCAAACGGAAGCACATGAATACATTACTTCAAACTATGGGAATGAATATACAAAAGAGCAAAACCGTAAAGAAAAGAAAAACGCAAATGCTCAAGATGCCCATGAAGCGGTCAGACCTACAAGCACACACAGAGAGCCTAATTCCTTAAAAGAACATCTCTCTAGAGATCAGCTTCGCTTGTATAAGCTTATTTGGGAAAGATTTATTGCGAGCCAAATGGCACCGGCAGTTATGGATACCATGAGTGTGGATCTTCGTAACGGCGATGTTAAGTTCCGTGCGACAGGTTCCAAAATTAAATTCCCTGGGTTTATGAAGGTGTATGTGGAAAGTACAGATGATGCGGTAGAAGAGCATAACAAACAGCTCCCTGATTTAAAAGAGGGAGATGAAGTCATCAATAAGGATATTGATCCAAAGCAGCACTTCACACAGCCGCCGCCAAGGTATACAGAGGCAAGGTTAGTAAAAACATTAGAGGAGCTTGGCATAGGGCGTCCTTCCACATTTGCTCCTACGCTGGATACGATCCAAAAACGCGGATATGTTGCTCTTGATAATAAAAGGTTTGTGCCGACAGAGCTTGGTGAAATAGTGCTTGAGCTGATACTTGAGTTCTTCCCGGAAATTCTTGATGTCGACTTTACTGCACATATGGAGCAAAATCTTGATAATATTGAGGCAGGGCAAATAAACTGGGTCAAGGTTATTGATAGTTTTTATAAAATTTTTGAACAAAGCCTTGATAAGGCTGAAAAAGAAATGCAATCTGTGGAAATAAAGGATGAGCCCGCAGGTGAGGATTGCGAGGAATGCGGCAATCCAATGGTGTTTAAAATGGGCAGATACGGCAAGTTTATGGCATGCAGCAATTTCCCTGATTGCCGTAATACAAAGGCGATAGTCAAAGAAATTGGCGTGAAATGTCCGAAATGTTCTGAAGGTAATATCATTGAAAGAAAAAGCAAAAAGCGCCGGATTTTTTATGGTTGTGACCGTTTCCCAGAGTGCGATTTCATTTCTTGGGATAAACCTTTACAGCGCCCATGTCCAAAATGTGATAATATGCTTGTAGAGAAAAAGCTGAAAAAAGGTGTCCAAGTCCAATGTGTCGAATGCGACTATAAGGAAGAACCTCAAAGCTAACAAAAGAGTGAGCGCTATATGCTCACTCTTTCCGTGTGTATGAATAACTGTTTTAATGAGATTTAGGACAATTGTCCATAAGTTGAAACTTTTCAAGATGCAAAACGTAGTGTAAAATGCTAAAGGATATATTTTTAGCTTATAATTGTATGGACATTTGCTTACTACTATAAGAATCGGCTAGTGTTAAGCATACATATGCATGATAAGGATTTTTGCGCACTGAGAAGCTTATAGATAATATTAAGTTGGAGGATTTACAATGCAAGATACACAAAAGATTGTTAATGTAATTGGTGCCGGGCTTGCTGGAAGTGAAGCAGCTTGGCAAATTGCCAAAAGAGGAATAAAGGTAAATCTTTACGAGATGAGACCTGTCAAACAAACTCCTGCACATCATACAGATAAATTTGCAGAGCTAGTATGCAGCAACTCATTACGAGGAAATGCGCTAACAAATGCTGTTGGAGTTCTGAAAGAAGAAATGAGACGACTAGACTCCGTTATTATTGATTCTGCGGACCTTTGTGCAGTACCGGCAGGCGGCGCACTTGCTGTTGATAGACATGAATTCGCAGGTAGAGTGACAGAGATGGTCAAAAACCACCCAAATGTTACGGTTATTAATGAAGAGGTTACATCTATTCCAGAAGGGGTAACTGTAATTGCGACAGGACCGCTAACTAGTGCGGCACTTTCAGAAAGCTTAAAGGAACTTACAGGAGAAGATTATTTGTATTTTTATGATGCAGCAGCTCCTATCATTGAAAAAGACAGCATAGACTTAGATAAGGTATATTTGAAATCTCGCTATGACAAGGGAGAAGCAGCATATTTAAACTGTCCGATGACAGAAGAGGAATTTGACCGCTTCTATGAAGCATTGATAGATGCTGAAACAGTACCTTTAAAGGAATTCGAAAAGGAAATTTTCTTTGAAGGATGCATGCCTATTGAAGTAATGGCTTCAAGGGGTAGAAAGACAATGCTGTTTGGACCAATGAAGCCTGTTGGTCTTGAAGATCCAAAAACAGGGAAGCGTCCATATGCAGTTGTTCAGCTTCGTCAAGATGATGCAGCAGGAACATTGTACAATATTGTCGGTTTTCAGACACATTTAAAATGGGGACCACAAAAAGAAGTGCTTCGCTTAATACCAGGTCTTGAAAACGCAGAAATTGTCCGTTATGGCGTTATGCACAGAAACACTTTCATCAACTCACCGAAAGTTCTTAATGCGACATATCAGTTCAGAAACCGTCCTAATCTTTTCTTTGCTGGACAAATGACAGGCGTAGAAGGCTATGTGGAATCGGCAGCAAGCGGTCTTGTTGCAGGTATTAATGCAGCGAAGCTTGTAAATGGTGAACCGTTGATCCAATTCCCAGTCGAAACAGCTATTGGCAGCATGGCGAATTATATCACGAAGACGAACGCGAAAACTTTCCAGCCGATGAATGCTAACTTTGGACTTTTCCCTGAGCTACCAACTAGAATAAAAGGGAAAAAGGAAAGGTATGAACAGCACGCTAACAGAGCGTTAGAAACAATTCAGAACTTTATGAAGAATGTGTAAATTAATTGCTTGTCGCTACAAAGTATGTTAATATAGTGAAGCCGTTGTGAGGTGAAGCAATGAATAAGGAACAAAACGCTTTCTTGAACCTGTTTATTGAATACTTGAAGATTGAAAAAAACTGCTCACCGTATACGATTGATGTCTATAAAAAGGATATACAGCAATTTTCCCTTTTTATGTCCAAGCAATTGCTTGGGCATGTGAAGGAAGTAAGCGCACAGGATGTGCGGATTTTTTTGACAGAGCTGTTCAATGAGGAGCTTGCAAGAAAATCTATTGCCCGTAAAATATCTAGTCTTCGGAGCTTTTACCGATTTTTAGCTAGAGAGAATATAGTGGAAAGCAATCCCTTTGCAGTTGTCAGTATACCGAAGCTGGAAAGCAGACTGCCAGATTTCTTTTATGAAGAGGAATTGCAGCATATTTTTCGTTCATGTGATACGACAAGCATGCTGGGAAAAAGGAATGTCGCCATCCTGGAGCTTCTGTATGCAACAGGAATCCGGGTTGGTGAATGCACAAAAATCGAAATGAAAGATATCGATTTCAGCATCTCGACATTGCTGGTAAAGGGGAAAGGTAAAAAGGAGCGGTATGTTCCATTTGGCAGCTTTGCCCATACCGCCCTTGAATCTTACATAGAGAACAGCAGAAGTAAGCTGATGGATAAAAACAAGACGAATCATCCCTTTTTGTTTGTCAATTATAAAGGGGGACCGCTCACTGAAAACGGTGTGCGCGATATTCTTAACAGAATGATGGAATCGTCTGCTACGAAAGGCAAAATCCATCCGCATAAACTTCGCCATTCATTTGCTACACATCTCTTGGCAAACGGTGCCGATATGCGGACTGTACAAGAATTATTGGGTCATGCTTTTTTATCATCCACCCAAATTTATACACATGTCACAAGCGACTACTTAAAAAAAACATATATGTCCTTCCATCCAAGGGCATAGCTGTAAATGGATAAAGGAGGAAGTAAAGATGTCTGGACTACCACAGTTTCATGCAACTACTATTTTTGCTGTTCAACATAAAGGGAAATGCGCCATGTCAGGTGATGGTCAAGTCACTTTCGGCAATGCTGTCGTGATGAAACATACTGCAAAAAAGGTAAGAAAACTTTTTAACGGAAAAGTGATTGCCGGTTTTGCAGGCTCTGTTGCTGATGCCTTTACTTTATTTGAGCTGTTCGAAGGGAAATTGGAAGAGTATAACGGGAATCTGCAAAGAGCGGCAGTTGAGCTTGCGAAGCTTTGGAGAAGTGACAAGATTTTACGCAAGCTTGAAGCGATGCTCATCATTATGAATGAAACAGATTTGCTGCTTGTATCTGGAACAGGTGAAGTTATAGAGCCAGATGACGGAATTTTAGCGATTGGTTCTGGCGGAAACTACGCATTATCAGCTGGAAGAGCTCTTAAACAATACTCAGGCGAACATCTATCTGCTTATGAAATAGCAAAGGCAGCTCTTGAAATCGCTGGCGATATTTGTGTATATACGAACAATAATATTATTGTAGAAGAATTATAAGGAGAGGATTACTTGATGAATAAGAACACAAGCTTAACACCTCGTCAAATTGTAGAACGTCTTGATCAATATATTGTTGGACAAAAGGATGCAAAGAAAGCTGTTGCGATAGCGTTAAGAAACCGTTTTCGTCGTGGGTTGCTTGATGAAAAGCTAAGGGATGAAATCAGCCCAAAGAACATCTTGATGATGGGACCTACTGGTGTAGGTAAAACGGAAATCGCAAGACGAATCGCAAAAATTGTTAGCGCACCATTTGTTAAAGTGGAAGCGACCAAGTTCACTGAAGTCGGTTATGTCGGCAGAGATGTTGAATCCATGGTAAGAGATTTAGTGGAAACATCTGTGCGAATTATAAAAGAAGAGAAGATGGTTCAGGTGAAAGAAAGAGCGGAGTCTGCAGCGAACAACCGTCTCGTCGACCTAATGATGCCTTCTTCTGCTAAAAAACAAAAAAACTACAGTAATCCGCTTGAAATGTTGTTTGGCGGCGGAAATTCGGAAACTCAAACAGAGGAACCGACTGTGGAAGAATCAAGCAGATATGAAAAAAGAAAAGTGCTTAAAGAAAAATTGGCGCTTGGCGAGCTTGAGAATGAAACAATTACAGTTGAGGTAGATGAGCAGCAGCCATCTATGTTCGATATGCTGCAAGGCTCTGGTATGGAGCAAATGGGTATGAACATGCAGGATGCGTTAAGCAGCTTTATGCCTAAGAAAAAGAAAAAAAGAAAATTGACTGTACGTGAAGCTAGAATTGTTTTGACTAACGAAGAAGCACAAAAGCTGATCGATATGGATGAAGTAACACAAGAAGCGGTCGTACGTGCAGAGCAAATGGGAATTATCTTTATCGACGAAATCGATAAAATTGCAAGCAAAAGCAATGGCGGATCTTCTGCTGATGTCTCAAGAGAGGGTGTTCAGCGTGACATCCTTCCAGTAGTGGAAGGCTCGACAATTGTGACAAAATACGGATCTGTTAAAACAGATCATATTTTATTCATTGCGGCAGGTGCATTCCATATCTCTAAGCCGTCCGATTTGATTCCTGAGCTTCAAGGTCGCTTCCCAATCCGTGTTGAACTTGGTAAGCTTACAGTTGATGACTTTTACCGTATCCTTGTAGAGCCTGATAATGCATTAATTAAGCAATATCAAGCATTACTGCAAACTGAAGGTATAGAAATTGAATTTTCTGACGATGCTATACGTAAGATAGCAGAAGTGGCTTATGAAGTGAATCAGAACACAGATAACATCGGAGCAAGAAGACTTCATACGATCCTTGAGAAATTGCTTGAGGATTTATCATTTGAAGCACCTGAAATTACGATGGATAAGGTATCCATCACTCCACAATATGTGGAAGAAAAACTTGGTGCGATTGCAAGAAATAAAGATTTAAGTCAATTTATTCTTTAAGAATGTGTTAATGCGATTACGTACTCCTAAAAGGATGAAGCAATCAAATGCTGCAGCCATAAAGAAGGAATAAGTGACAGTTTTGGTTTTAGTTAATAGGAGGAAAAGAAAATGGATTTATTGTCAAAAACTCGAAAAATTAATGCGATGCTGCAAAGAGCTGCTGGAAAGCCAGTTAACTTCAAAGAAATGTCTGAGACATTAAGTGAAGTTATTGAAGCAAATATTTTTGTAGTAAGCAGAAGAGGGAAATTACTAGGTTTTGCTATTAACCAGCAAATAGAAAATGACCGTATGATTAAAATGCTGGAAGACCGTCAATTCCCAGAAGAGTACACAAATAATCTTTTTAATATTCAGGTGACTTCAAGTAATTTGGATGTGGAAAGCGAATATACAGCATTCCCAATTGAAAACAAAGATCTATTCAGCAAAGGACTTACAACGATCGTGCCAATCATCGGTGGCGGAGAAAGACTTGGAACATTAATTCTTGCAAGACTACAAGAACAATTCCATGATGATGATCTAATTTTGGCTGAATATGGTGCAACTGTTGTTGGTATGGAAATTCTTCGTGAAAAAGCAGAAGAAATCGAAGAAGAAGCAAGAAGCAAAGCTGTTGTGCAAATGGCGATTAGTTCATTATCTTATAGTGAATTAGAAGCAATTGAACACATCTTTGAAGAATTGAACGGAAATGAAGGACTTTTAGTTGCTTCAAAAATTGCAGACAGAGTCGGTATTACAAGATCTGTTATTGTTAATGCATTGCGCAAGCTAGAAAGTGCTGGTGTAATTGAATCTCGTTCTCTTGGAATGAAAGGAACTTACATTAAAGTATTGAACGATAAGTTCTTGCTAGAATTAGAAAAGCTGAAAGCTAATTAATAAAAAAAAGAACCTTTTCCTACGTGGAAAAGGTTCTTTTTTTTTATTATTAACAGGGAATTAGTGGTAATGAAATAAGTTTTTCTAAGAGAATATTGATTTATCAAGATTTCACATCAACATGATTCGACATTTTTCCAAAATATATCATTTACATTACAATCGTTGTACATTATATTCGATACATAGACAAGATGATTGTTACGCGATAGTTCATTGATACTATAAATTTAGTAGTTCCTAAAGATGAGTTAATCAATATCAAAAATAACAAAAATATACCTTTCTTATTAGTGAAATGATAATTCCTTTAATATTTTTAACTAAAATAGGTCTATTGGATTATTAAAATTGACCTTATTATGATAGACAGATTATTTTTCATTTATTACAATTAAAGACATCATCTGAAAAATATTCGTCATAAAACTGCAAAATTCTACAAATACGATAATTATAGATAATAAGAGGTGTGAGATGAAGCTTTTTTCGAATACTATTTCAACACTAGAAAATGCTTTGAATTATTCAAATACAAAACAGAAGGTTATCTCACAAAATATCGCAAACGTCGATACGCCTAATTATAAGGCTAAGGAAGTAACCTTTAAAAATACATTAGCAACTGCCATGAATGCTAACAAAACTGACAGCAGGCATTTTGATTTTGAAGGATCTACTGGCTCTGTCCAAATAAAGACAGATAAGAACGTTACTTATAATAACAATGGCAACAGTGTTGATATGGATAAAGAGATGAGTGAGCTGGCAGAAAATCAGATTTACTACAATGCTTTAGTCGAGAGAATTAGCGGTAAGTTTAATTCTTTAGAAAATGTCATAAAAGGAGGAAGATAAAATGACGATATTCCATAGCATGAATACAACTGCTTCTGCGCTAACAGCAAACAGGCTGCGAATGGACGTTATCTCCTCTAATATGGCGAATGCAGAAACAACAAGAGGAAAGCTAGTGAATGGTGAATGGGAGCCGTACAGAAGAAAATCAGTGGTATTGCAAGCACAAGAGGGCAATTCATTTGCATCACATTTGAATGCCGCAACAGCAGGCAATTCAGCCACAGGAAATGGCGTTAAAGTAACAAAGATTGCAGAAGATACGGAAACACCTTTTGAAATGGTGTATGATCCGGAAAACCCAGATGCTAATGCCGACGGTTATGTACAAATGCCGAATGTTGACCCATTAAGGGAAATGGTTGATTTGATGAGTGCTACAAGGTCTTATGAAGCGAACGTAACAGTATTAAATGCATCGAAAAGCATGCTTATGAAAACTTTAGAGATTGGAAAGTAGGTATTATAAATGGCGTCAGTAAATCTTCCAGCAGTGTCATCCACATTGCCGTTAACTAACACTTCTGCAACAGCAACCAAAGCGACTGGTTCAGAAGTACAAAAAAGCTTTTCTTCCTTTTTAAAGGAATCAATTAATAATGTTAATAAAGCACAAAATGAATCGGATGTTCTTACAAACAAGCTTGCAAAAGGAGAAGACGTTGATCTTTCGCAAGTAATGATTACATCACAAAAGGCAAGTGTTATGATGTCAGCTACATTAGAATTTAGAAACAAAGCAGTCGAAGCGTATCAAGAAATGATGAGAATGTCTATTTAAGGTCAGTTGAGTTGTGGGCGGTTATTATCATCAAAAATAACGGTAACCGGGGGTAGAGATGAAAGAAAACATGAATAAGTTTTTTAATCCTTTAAAAGAATATTGGACAAATCGTTCTAAAAAGCAAAAGACTGTTTTGGTAAGCGGCATTCTTTTGCTTCTTCTTATGGTATCATTTGCAACTTATTTCTTAACAAAAGAAAATTTAGTTCCTTTATACAGCAACCTGTCTCCGTCAGAAACAGGAAAAATTAAAGAAACACTTGATAGCAAAGGAATTACATCAGAGATTTCAGATGGCGGAAAAACAATAAGCGTTCCAGAAAATGTTGTGGATTCAATGAAGGTGGAATTAGCAGCGGAAGGAATTCCGAATACAGGCAGTATTGATTATTCGTTTTTCAGTCAAAATGCGAGCTTCGGAATGACAGATAATGAGTTCAATGTTATGAAGCTAGATGCAATGCAAACAGAAATTTCTAACTTGATTAAAGGCATCGACGGTATTAACGATGCAAATGTTATGATCACATTACCGAGTGAAGGTGTGTTTGTATCAGATGAAACTGGAGAAGCTTCAGCCTCTATTGTCCTCAACACAAAACCAGGCTATAACTTCTCCGAGAGTCAAATAAAAGGATTATATACACTTGTCGCAAAAAGTGTTCCAAACCTTCCTACTGATAATATCGTCATTACAAACCAAAACTTTGAATATTTTGACCTAAATTCTACAACTAATAATGCAGGTGACACATTTACTGCTCAAAATAACGTGAAAAAACAAGTTGAAAAAGACATTCAAAGACAAGTTCAGCAAATGCTTGGCACATTAATGGGACAAAATAAAGTCATGGTTTCAGTAACTGCAGATATTGACTTTACCCAAGAAAACAGAGAAGAAAACCTGGTTACGCCAGTTGATGAAGAAAATATGAAGGGTATCGAAGTGAGCGCACAAAATATCTCAGAAACATATACAGGAGGTAGTGCTGCAGCAGAAGGTACACCTGAAGCAGAAGATCAGGCAGATACAACTACTACGAACACTGAAACAACTACATCAGGTTCTGGTGACTCTGAGAAAATTGATAACACAATTAATTACGAGGTTAATAGAATTAAAAAGCAAATTGTAGAGAGCCCATATAAAATCCGTGACCTTGGTATTCAAGTTATGGTAGAGCCTCCTACAGCAGATGATCCATCTTCACTTTCACAAGATAGTGTTGACGACATTACAAATATGCTAGGAACAATCGTAAGAACTTCTATTGATAAGACAGAAACAGGCACTCTTTCAGATGCAGACTTACAAAGCAAAATTGCCGTATCTGTACAAGAATTTAACGGAAAAACTACTGCTTCATCAGAAACAACTAGCACGTCTATTCCTTGGTGGGTATACGCAGTTGGTGGAGTATTACTTGCTGTAATTGGTTTATTAATCTTCTTGTTTGTAAGAGGTCGTAAGAAGAAAGCAGCAGAGCCGGAAGAAGAAATTATTTCACCTGTATCCATTCCTGACGTAAATGATGAAGTGGAATCAGAGGGAACACTTCGCAGAAAACAATTAGAGAAAATGGCAAAAGATAAGCCAGAAGACTTTGCGAAACTTCTTCGTACTTGGATAACAGAGGAATAAGGCAAGGAGGATACCGATGGCACGAAAAGAAGCTACGGAGCTTACAGGAAAACAAAAAGCTGCTGTTCTACTTATATCATTAGGACCAGATGTAGCAGCTTCTGTTTATAAGCATTTAAGTGAAGAAGAGATAGAGAAACTTTCCTTAGAGATATCTGGTGTTAAAAAGGTGGAGAACTCTTCTAAAGAAGAAGTACTAGAAGAGTTCCATAACATAGCATTAGCACAGGATTATATCTCTCAAGGCGGTATCGGATATGCTAAAACAGTTTTGGAAAAAGCGTTAGGAACAGATCAAGCATCTGTCATCTTGAATCGATTAACTTCTTCCTTGCAAGTTAGACCGTTTGATTTTGCAAGAAAGGCCGACCCGAGCCAAATCCTTAACTTTATCCAAAATGAACATCCACAAACAATCTCATTAATACTTTCCTATTTAGATCCAACCCAGGCAGGCCAGATATTATCTGAGCTGCCACAGGAAATGCAGGCAGATATTGCGAAGCGAATTGCTGTTATGGACAGTACATCTCCTGAAATTATTAATGAAGTGGAACAAATTTTAGAAAGAAAACTATCTAGCACTGTAACACAGGATTATACACAAACCGGTGGTATTGAGGCAGTTGTTGAAGTGTTGAATGGTGTTGACCGCTCGACAGAAAGAACAATTCTTGATGCTCTTGAAATACAGGATCCTGAGTTGGCAGAAGAAATTAAGAAAAGAATGTTCGTATTCGAAGATATTGTTACATTGGATAACAGAGCAATTCAACGTATTATCCGTGACTGTGAAAATGAAGACCTTATGCTTTCATTGAAGGTTTCTGGTGACGAAGTGAAGGAAATTGTATTCAGTAACATGTCTGCAAGAATGGTTGAATCCTTCAAGGATGAAATGGAGTTCATGGGACCTGTCCGCCTGAAAGATGTTGAAGAAGCACAATCAAGAATTGTTGCTATTATCAGACGTTTAGAAGACTCTGGTGAGATTGTCGTTGCGCGCGGTGGAGGAGATGATATTATTGTCTAGGCTTATTAAATCAAGTTGGGCAAATGCAGAACAAGCAAATGAAAAGATTATCTCCATTAAGTATGTAAATAACTTTCAGGGAACAGATTTTCATGCTGATCCAGAATACACAAAAATCGTGGAACAGGCGACTGCAGACGCAGCTGCCATCCGAGAGAATGCAGAAAAAGAAGCAGCAGCTTTAAGAGAGCTGCTGCAACATGAGAAAAACAATTGGCAATCAGAAAAAAACCTTTTGATGGAAGAAGCCCATCGAGAAGGTTACCAATCTGGTGTTGATGAAGGAAGAATGGCTGGATTTACAGAGTATGCAGAACATATTGAAGAAGCGAAATCAATCATTCAAGCAAGCAAATTGGATTATGATAAATATTTGAATAGTGCTGAAACAGAAATCCTGGAACTTAGCATGAAGGTAGCTGAAAAGATTGTTCAGACAAGTATTTCAGAAAAAGAAGAATATTTTATGCAGCTCGTCAAAAAGGTTTTGAAGGAAACAAGAGACCAAAAGGAAATTCAATTGCATGTTAATCCGATTCATTATCAATACCTCCTTTCAGAAAAGGAAGAATTATTATCGTTATTTCCAATCAAACCAAATTTGTTTATTTTTCCTGATGAAGCAGCAGCAGAAAATGGCTGCATAATCGAGACAGCTAATGGACGCATTGAAGCAAGTGTTGATACACAGCTGCTCATGATTAAACAAAAATTACTAGACCTATTGGAGAGTGAATGAGGATGAGAGCGGCAGAACTTCTATCATCGATCGATTCCATCGATCCTTACAAACGTTATGGCAGGGTTAAAAAAGTAGTTGGTCTTATGATAGAGTCGCAAGGTCCTGAAAGCTCAATAGGTGATGTGTGTAACATATATATTGGTACAAAAAATAAACGAGTTATTAAAGCAGAGGTAGTTGGATTTAAAGAAGATGGCATCATTCTAATGCCATATACGACGGTGAACGATATATCACCAGGCTGCTTAGTAGAAGGTACATCTGAACCCCTAGAAGTTAAAGCTGGTGCTGCCATGATTGGAACAGTCGTTGATGCACTTGGAATGCCGCTTGATGGCACATCATTACCAAAAGGATTAAAGAGTGTTCCGATTGATCAAGACCCGCCGAACCCATTAAAAAGACCGCCGATTTCAGAATCGATGGAGGTTGGGGTGCGCCTGATTGACGGCCTTCTAACAGTCGGAACAGGACAGCGTTTGGGGATTTTTGCCGGAAGTGGTGTCGGAAAAAGTACTCTGCTTGGTATGATCGCAAGAAACACCAAAGCCGATCTCAATGTTATTGCCTTAATTGGAGAGCGTGGTAGAGAGGTAAGAGAGTTCATTGAACGAGATTTAGGTCCTGAAGGCTTAAAGCGGTCGATCGTTGTTGTAGCAACAAGTGATCAGCCTGCACTTATGAGGATAAAGGGAGCATACACAGCAACAGCAATTGCTGAATACTTCCGTGACAAAGGATTAAACGTCATGCTGATGATGGACTCTGTAACAAGGGTAGCGATGGCGCAAAGGGAAGTTGGACTAGCCATCGGTGAGCCGCCGACAACAAAAGGATACACACCTTCTGTTTTCGCAATCTTGCCAAAGCTGCTAGAAAGAACAGGAACAAATGAACATGGAAGCATCACGGCATTTTATACAGTTCTAGTAGACGGAGATGACATGAATGAGCCGATTGCCGATACTGTTCGGGGGATATTGGATGGTCACTTTGTCTTAGATAGGGATCTCGCTAATAAGGGACAATATCCAGCTGTCAATGTATTGAAAAGTGTGAGCCGTGTTATGAACCATATTGTACCTAAAGGGCATGTCCATGCAGCGGAGAAATTACGTGGTTTACTCAGCACTTATATTAATTCAGAAGATTTGATTAACATCGGAGCATATAAAAAAGGTTCATCGATAGAAATCGATACAGCGATCCGTTTATATCCTGAAATATTATCTTATATAAAGCAATCAACAGACGAGAAAATCTCCTTAGAAGAAAGTGTCAACGCATTAATATCATTATCTGGAGTTGGAGATAACCGATGAGCTACAAGTTTAAGTTTGAAAAAATCCTGACAATTAAAGAGAGAGAAAAGGATGAGGCTAGCGCTGATTACAATCTGGCTGTCAAGCGTTTCGAAGATGCAGCAGAGAAATTGTATGAGCTGCTGAAACGAAAGGAAGAATTGGAAGAATACCAATCTAACAAGCTAGTAGGCGGGCTTTCTGTTCAAGCAATTCGACATCATCAGCATTTTATCAGCAACCTGGCAAAAATGATTGAGCATAGCCAGCAGATAGTCGTAAATGCACGGAATTCCATGAACTATTATCAGCAAAAGCTTGTTGATAAAAACTTGGAAGTGAAAAAGTTCGTTAAAATTAAAGAAAAAGATATCTTGCATTTTATCAATACAGAAAAGGCACTAGAAGCAAAGCAGATGGATGATATCTCCATTCAGCAATATATGCAGCCAGGAAGGTTAGGTAGCTAATGGATAATATGGTCGATGACAAAAAGAAACCATTCAATTTCTTTCAGCGGTTTTTGCTGGTAATTGTTATTCCATTGATGTTTGCTGTTGTCGTTGCATTGATCCTGATGATTTACTCTGGTGCGGACGTGGTCTCAAAAGGAAAGGAACTGATGAACCATATTCCATTTCTTAGCTCAGAAAAGGCGTCTACTGACCAGGTTATTGCAGACAACAAACAAAATATCGCGGATTTAGAAAAACAGCTCAAGGAACAAACCGCGAATATAGAATCATTAGAGTCACAGCTAAAGGCAAGTGAAGCGGAAAGCAAATCATTGAAGGTTGATAAAATTAAACTTCAAAATCAGCTTGATGAACTCAAAAACACACAGGAAAAAACACAAAAGGCTTTTGATGACATTGTCAAAACATATGAAACAATGTCTGCAAAAAAATCTGCGGCAATTCTCTCTGCAATGTCTCAAGATGAAGCATTGAAAATATTGGCATCGCTAAAACCTGCAATACTTGCGACGATATTAGAAAAGATGGAGCCTTCTGTTGCAAGTAAATATACAGAACTGCTTGCTGCAAATTCTGCAAGCGGAAGCTCATCAGATACCAGCACAGATACAGCATCAAGTGAGTAATTCTTAACATTTAAGGAGGTGGGTAAATGCTGCTTAATAGTGTGGGAGTTAGTACAACAGGAACTACATCAAATCAGCTTTCTTTCAAAGCGGCAGATAAAACAAAGTTCTTATCGATGATCAATGGGATAATGAACGGCACATCACAGCAAGAAACTTCTGCAACAACGCAAAAAGAAGATTCTAGCTTGCAAGGCTTGGCAGACCTGTTGACAGGTGAAACGATAGATTCAGATAAGCTTGCCGAAAGCTTAACAGCAATTCAGCAGCTACTAGCTGCTAATGGAGAAGAAGGAAAGAACGATTCAGATTCTTTGGAAGCTGCCTTCAATCTCGTAGTAAACCAGCTGATGGAATTAATGAATGGGATGAATTTTACAAATGTCTCAGATGATATGTTTTCAAAAACGAATCTTCCAGAGGTTTTAAATCAGCTGAAAGCAATTGAACAGGTTGCAGGCCAAAATCCGGATTTTAAATTCAGTAAGCAGCTTACTGATGTTATGCAAAGCTTGTCCAAGCTATTTACAACAATCATGCAAGCAGTAGATGGTCAGTCTCCAAGCACCACTGCTTCTTTAGAAGCTGCAGCTATTTTACAAAAAGAGGCAGCTACTGACATGACGGGAGCAAAAGGTGCAAAAGCTTCTGTAATGGATGAGGATGGACAAACAGGCAGCTTGAAAACATTGATTGAGTCCATTGCTCAGAAGGTCGAAACACTTTCTAAGAAGCAAGATAATACGGATACACTGCCTAAAAGGCTGTTGAACCCCTTGCTTGTAGGAACATTGCAGAAGGCAGAAAGTAAAGCAGTCTCCGTGTCAGAGACAAAGACAGAAACGAAGGAAGCAGACACCACTAGTAAATCAGAATGGAAGATGCCGTCCTTTGTAGGCCAGCTTCAAACCAGCAGTACCTTTGGAAAACCAGAAGCATTAACATTGATGCAGTCAACAGGTAACTCCGTTTCTGGAAGTGAGTTGGAAGAGCAGCTTGAAAATATCCTGAAAAGCAGTTCGTTCACGAAAATAGGAAATACCCAAAAGATGATTTTAAGGCTTGCACCAGAAAATCTTGGTTCATTACGAATTGAGATACTGCAAACCGATGGAAATTTAGTCGCCAAGATTATGACGACAACCGCACAGGCGAAGGATGCTCTTGATGCACATTTAAACAGTTTAAAGCATGGCTTAAGCTCACAAAATATTAATGTTGATAAGATTGAAATTAATTTTGTGCCAACTTCACAGGAAAAAGGAACGAAAGACCAGCAACAGCAGGAAAACCATCAGCAACACAGGCCTGCTGAAAAAGAGGAAAACAGAAATGAGCAGGAGCAAGATGATAAAAGCTTCTTAGAAGAGCTTCTGCAAGCGGAACAGTAAGAAAGGGGAGTTAGACTTTGGCAAATACTATCGATGATTCTTCCTTATATTTATCGACACTACAAAACCAGACAGCAAAAACGGGCAATTCAAGTCTTGGCAAAGATGAATTCTTGAAAATCCTTATAACACAATTGCAAAACCAGGATCCGTCAAACCCGATGGAAGATAAAGATTTTATAGCTCAAATGGCGACATTTTCAAGCTTGGAGCAAATGACAAACATGAACACGACGATGAGTAATTTCATCTCTTTGCAAACACAATCAAACTTAATTTCTTACGGACAATTTGTCGGCAAGGAAGTTGCATGGACAAAAGCAGAAACAGGTGATAATGGTGAAACATCCATAACATCTGGAACAGGCAAAGTTGCATCAATTGCTTATAAAGGAACAGATGTTGAATTTACGCTTGAGGATGGCACTGTTGTTAACCCTGGTAACATTTCGAATGTATACAGTGAATCTGATGACAATAGTTTGGTTTCTGCCAGCCGTTTAATCGGCAAAACAGTTTCCTATCTGAATGCAGACAATGAAGAGATGAGCAGTGTCGTTAAGTCAGTCTCATTAAAAAATGGCCAAATTCAGCTAACATTAGATGATGACCAGCAAAGTCAGATAAATGCAGGGAAAATCACGAAAATCGAATAGGAAGTGATTAGATGGATAGACCCATATATCCTTCTTTAAAATCACAAGCCGTAATCAATAATGGCATAAGGAATATCAAATCTAACAGCAGTAACGCTTCATTTTCATCTCATTTACAAAGTTCAATCCAGACACTTGATAAACTATCAATCTCAAAACACGCATCGCAACGACTTGAGCAGCGAGGGATTGTGATTGATGAAGAGAAGTGGAAGCAGATAGAACAAAAAGTAAACCAAGCAAAAAAAATGGGAGTTAAGGAATCACTCGTCTTGCTCCAGGATGCGGCTCTAATTGTCAGTGCAAAAAACAATACAGTGATTACGGCAATGGATCGTAAAGAAGCAACAGAACAAATATTTACTAATATAAATGGCACAATAATTATGAATGAATAAAAAATATACAATCACTAGGGAGAAAAGGCTGGACCGTAAAGGAAGCCTGGCTGTGGAAAGATAGAAGCAGCTCAAAACGAAAGGGGAAAATTATAAATGTTACGTTCACTATATTCAGGAATCAGCGGTATGAAAAACTTCCAGACTAAGCTTGATGTTATCGGAAACAATATTTCCAACGTTAATACTTATGGTTTTAAAAAAGGAAGAACTACTTTCAGCGATCTTATTAGCCAGACATCTGCTGGTGCTACAGCTCCAACAGCAACTGCAGGAGGAATTAACGCAAAGCAAGTCGGTCTTGGATCACAGGTTGCTTCTGTAGATACTATTCATACACAAGGAAGCATGCAGACAACTGGAAGAACGCTTGACTTAGCAATTTCAGGAGACGGTTATTTCGTTGTCCAAGATGCTGCAGGCTCTAACTTCTACACTAGATCAGGAAACTTCTACTTTGATGCAAACAGAAATATCGTAACATCAAGTGGGATGAAACTAGCTGGAGCGGGCACAATTCCTGAAACAGCTCAATCCTTCAGTATTGGTGCAGATGGAAGCATTTCTTATGTGGATGAAAACGGCGAAACACAAGATGCTGGCCAAATTCAGCTTGCTAAGTTTTCTAACCCAGAAGGCCTACAAAAATCTGGCGGAAATACGTTCCAAGTATCTGGGAACTCTGGTCCTGCTACTTTAACTAATGCAAATGAAGGTGGAGCAGGAAGCATTAACAGTGGTTACTTGGAAATGTCCAATGTTGATTTATCAGAAGAATTTACAGATATGATTGTTGCACAAAGAGGGTTCCAATCTAACACAAAAATCATCACTACATCTGATGAAATCCTGCAAGAATTAGTTAACTTAAAACGATAATAAAAGGAGGATCAGGAGAGGCGTAAACTAGCAGAACTCTCCTGAGAAAAACAGTGATAAATGTTACTCGACTAAATGGAAAGACTTTCAGGCTTAATGCATTATTTATTGAGACAATTGAATCCTTCCCAGACACAACGATAACGTTGTCGAATGGGAGGAAATATGTTGTAAAAGAAAAAGAAGATGAAGTTGTGAAGTCAGTGAGAGCTTTTTATCAATCTGTTAACCTTTTTGGATTACCGAACTTGGGAGAGAGAGACGATGAAGAACAATAAAGTCCTTGTTATTATGTTAGTTTTAATACTAACAATTGCTCTTGTTGGAGCAGGAGCATTCATTTATATCTGGAAGTTTTCAGGTGATAAAGAAGAGAAGGAACCAACTATTGATGAAGTAGTGGAAGCTTCTATTGATATTCCTGAATTAACAACCAATTTAGCAACTGATAACTTCATTCGCATATCCTTTAAAGTGCAAACAGATAGTACAAAAGCCGCTGAAGAACTAGAAAAACGTGTTTTCCAAGTTCAAAATATTATCATTCAAGAGCTGTCTGAGAAAACACCAAAAGATATGCAAGGTAAAGAAGGTCAGGTTAAGTTAGAAAATGATTTGAAAGATAAAATTAATGAATTGATGCAAGAAGGAAAGGTAGTTCAAGTATATATAACCAATTCTCTTCTCCAATAAAAAACTGGATGAATGAAAGAGATTTGAGGTGAGAGTTTTTGTCAGGAGATATATTATCCCAAAATGAAATTGATGCATTATTATCCGCTTTATCATCAGGTGAAATGGATGCAGATGAATTAAAAAAAGAGCAGCAAGAGAAAAAGGTTAAATCCTATGACTTTAGAAGAGCCTTGCGCTTTTCTAAAGATCAAATCAGAAGCTTAACGCGTATACATGAAAACTTCGCAAGGCTTTTGACGACATACTTCTCCGCACAGTTGAGAACATTAGTACAAATATCTGTCACATCCGCTGACCAGATACCTTATGAAGAATTTATTCGGTCCATTCCAAAGATGACGATTTTGAATGTGTTTGAAGTCACACCTTTAGATGGAAGAATATTAATGGAAGTAAACCCGAATATCGCCTATGCCATGATGGATCGCATGATGGGCGGAAAAGGAACAAGCGTCAATAAAGTGGAAAACTTGACGGAGATTGAATCAAAGATCATGTCCAATACGTTTGAACAGGCCTTTGATTACTTAAGAGAAGCGCTCGAGGATATTGTAGAAATTGAACCGACACTGTCAGAGTTTGAAGTGAACCCGCAATTTTTACAAATGGTTTCACCGAACGAGACAGTGGTGGTTATATCCTTAAATACAACGATTGGTGACACAAGTGGAATGATTAACATTTGTATCCCTCATGTTGTATTAGAGCCAATTATTCCAAAGCTTTCTGGACATTATTGGATGCAAACAGAAAAGAAAGCACCAGTGCCTGAAGTGGCCGAAGCTTTGCAAAATAACATACAAAAATCAATTGTTTCTGTTGTTGCTGAATTAGGAACATCCGATATTTCTATACAAGATTTTTTGATGCTTGATATAGGGGATGTTATTGAAATGAATCAAACGATAGATCAACCCTTGACTATTAAAGTTGGAGATATACCTAAATTTATTGGACAGCCTGGTAAAGTAAATAAGAAGGTGGCAGTTCAAGTATTAGGGACTTTAGAGAGGGGGAAAGAAGATGGTGAGTAACGATATGCTTTCACAAGATGAAATTGATGCTCTATTAAAAGGAGATAGTCCACAACAGCAAGAAGAGCTGGCTGTAGAGGATTATTTAACATCAATAGAAGAAGATGCATTAGGTGAAATAGGAAATATTTCGTTTGGGAGTTCTGCGACAGCATTATCTACCTTATTAAATCAAAAGGTGGATATTACGACACCAAATGTTACGATTGTCCTGAAAAAAGACTTAGCAGAAGAGTTCCCACATCCATATGTGGCAATCAGTGTAAATTATACAGAAGGCTTCTCTGGTATGAATCTTTTAGTTATAAAACAATCAGATGCCGCTGTCATTGCTGATTTAATGCTTGGTGGAGACGGTTTAAGTCCACCAGAAATGCTTAATGAAATTCAGTTAAGCGCAGTACAAGAAGCAATGAATCAAATGATGGGCTCTGCTGCAACATCCATGTCGACTATCTTTAGCAAAAAGGTGGATATTTCCCCGCCTGCTATAGACATTTTAAACTTATCAGATGGAGAAGGAGCAGACACAATCCCTGATCATGATATTTTTGTCAAGATTTCCTTCCGATTGAAAATTGGAAACTTGATTGATTCGAATATTATGCAGCTTTTACAGCTTGATTTTGCAAAAAGCCTTGTGGATAGTTTGTTGAACCCTACTGCCGATTCTGTTGAACCACCTGCTCCAACACAGCAAATGCAGCGACCTGCACCACCTGCACCACCTGCACGCGAGCAACAAACATACGCAGCGCCAGTACCAGAGCCTGTATATGTAGAACAGCAACAGCAGCAAAGAGCACCAAGCCAGCCGCAGCATTTTGGTTCAAACTACAGCGTAGGACAGCCAAATGTACAGCCAGCTGTTTTCTCTAATTTCGAAACTTTTACACCAACAGAAAATGAATCAAGAAATTTGAACATGCTGTTGGATATTCCTTTAAAAGTTACAGTGGAGCTTGGCAGAACAAAGCGTTCTGTGAAGGAAATCCTTGAGCTAAGCTCAGGTTCCATTATTGAGCTAGATAAGCTCGCAGGGGAACCAGTTGATATACTTGTTAACAACAGGCTTATTGCCCAAGGTGAGGTAGTTGTTATCGATGAAAACTTTGGAGTCCGTGTTACGGATATTGTTAGTAAGTCAGATCGCTTGAACAATTTAAAATAAACTTATTTATATTTTATGGGGGTAGAGATTTATGGCACAGAAAATACTAATTGTAGACGATGCAGCATTTATGAGAATGATGATTAAAGATATCTTATCTAAAAACGGATATGATGTAGTTGGAGAGGCTGCTGACGGCGCACAGGCTGTTGAGAAATATAAAGAAACACAGCCAGACCTTGTAACAATGGATATTACAATGCCTGAAATGGATGGTATTACTGCATTAAAAGAAATCAAAAAGATTAATCCAAATGCTAAGATCATTATGTGTTCTGCAATGGGCCAGCAAGCAATGGTTATTGATGCAATTCAAGCAGGAGCAAAAGACTTCATTGTAAAACCATTCCAAGCTGATCGAGTACTTGAAGCAATCAGCAAAACATTAGGATAAGAAACAAACATTAGAGGGTGTCATCATTGAATACAAAACAGTTATTTATTAAATGCACACTACTCTTAATTGTTCTGCTAGGCTTTAATCATGAAGCCTATGCAGAACAACTTGATAATAGTGTCTTTGAAGCATATGAAAATAATGAAAAACAAACAGATGATAAAAACAATACTGCTGATGAGCAGTCAACAAATCAGAATGAAACAAACACAGAAACGAATGATTCAACATCGCAGACCGCAACTGGAGACGTAGGACTTACATTTTGGGATTTTCTCAAAATGATTTTTGCTACCCTTTTTGTTATTGCCCTGCTTTATGTTGTACTTCGTTTTATTAATAAACGAAACCATGTGTATAAAAGCTCGCAAATAATTGAAAATTTAGGCGGAACTGCATTAGGTGCAAATCGATCTATTCAAATTGTGAAAGTAGGCAAGCGCTTGCTCGTGGTTGGGGTTGGCGAAAATATTCAGCTTATTAAAGAGATTGAAGAGGAAGAGGAATATACAAGCATCATTAAGGACTACAACGAAAAGATGGAGCAGCTAATACAGCCAAGCGATATTGTGACAAAGGTTATGAAAGGCGTAAAAAATTATCCTAACCAGAAACACAAAAAGGAAGACTTCGCCAGTCATTTAAAGAAGCAATTGCAAGAAGTATCGAACGGCCGAAAAGAAATCATGAAAGAATTGAAAAAGAGAGGTTCAGAAAAAGATGAATGAGTTTATGCAGCTTTTTAATGACAGTGCACCAGAAAATGTTTCGACTTCTGTGCAGTTGTTATTGCTATTGACTGTCCTTTCTTTAGCTCCAAGCATCCTGATATTGATGACAAGCTTTACGAGAATCGTCATTGTTCTTTCCTTTGTCAGAACGGCGCTTGCGACACAACAAATGCCGCCAAACCAAGTTATTATCGGACTGTCCTTATTTATGACATTTTTTATTATGGCACCAACATTTCAAGAGGTAAATAAAACAGCATTGACCCCATTATTTAATGAGGAAATAAGTCTGGACCAAGCGTATGAAAATGCAGCAGTCCCCTTTAAGGAATATATGAGTAAACATACAAGGCAAAAGGATTTGGCTTTGTTTTTGAATTATTCAGGAGCGGAAACTCCTAAGTCTATTCAAGACATCCCATTAACAACATTGGTTCCGGCCTATGCAATCAGTGAACTGAAAACAGCCTTCCAAATCGGCTTTATGATATTTATCCCATTTTTGGTCATCGATATGGTCGTTGCAAGTATCCTAATGTCCATGGGGATGATGATGCTACCACCTGTTATGATCTCATTGCCATTTAAAATATTGTTGTTTGTAATGGTCGATGGGTGGTATTTGGTAGTTCAATCTTTATTAGAAAGCTTTTAAGAAGGGTGATGTTTCATGTCACAAGAAATGGTTATTTCAGTTGCGGAAAAAGGGGTACTTACTGTATTAGTTGTTAGTGGCCCATTGCTTATAATTGCCCTTGTTGTTGGGCTGTTAATTAGTATCTTTCAGGCTACAACCCAAATTCAGGAGCAGACGCTTGCATTCGTGCCGAAAATTGTTGCTGTTCTTTTAGGAATTATCTTTTTTGGAGCTTGGATGCTAAGCCATGTTTTATCCTACACAAGTGATATCTTTTCAAACCTGACAAGGTTTATAGGGTGATACTATGGAGGATTTTTTACCAAAGTTTCCGGCCTTTTTACTGATTTTTGTTAGGGTTACATCCTTTTTTATAATGCTCCCTCTCTTTTCTTATCGGACGATACCGACAAGTCATAAAGTAGGTTTTGCATTTTTTCTTTCTTTAATGATGTTTTTTGGGATGGAAACCCCTGAATTAGAGGTGGACGGGGCATATTATCTTTTAATTATAAAAGAAGCAATGGTCGGGCTATTTATCGGTTTTTTAGCATATATGCTATTTGCCGCCGTTCAGATTGCCGGGGGCTTTATTGACTTTCAGATGGGATTTGCCATCGCCAATGTCATCGACCCGCAAACTGGTGCTCAAAGTCCGCTGACAGGGCAGTATTTAAACATTATTGCTCTCTTTTTTTTATTGACGATAAATGGGCATCACTTGCTGTTAGATGGAGTTTTTTACAGCTATCAATTCATCCCGCTTGAACAGTCATGGGTTGATTTTGGAGACGTAAACATTATGAAATATGCAGCAAAAACGCTTGCGTTAATGTTTGCGGTTGCCTTCCAGATGTCCATACCTGTCGTCGGCAGCATCTTTTTAGTAGACGTTGCATTAGGGATTGTAGCTAGGACTGTACCGCAATTAAATATTTTCGTTGTAGGGATGCCAGTGAAGTTAATAGTCGGGCTCATTATGCTTGTTGTTGTTATGGGTACTCTGATGGGATCTGTTTCAAATCTGTTTTCAACAATATTGACGACAATGAGAGATATGATGAAATTGATGGGAGGTTAAGCATGCTGTTAAGACTGGATTTACAGTTTTTTTCAGGGGAAAAAACAGAAAAGGCAACACCAAAAAAGAAACAAGATACTCGGAAAAAGGGGCAGGTCGCCAAAAGCCAGGATATCAATACGGCTTTGGTGTTAATTGCAGTTTTTGCGGTTCTTAACTTTGCAGGTGGTTCTATATTAAAAGGGATTGTTTCCCTTATGAATTTTTCCTTAAATGATCTCATGCTAATGGAGCTGACAGAACATAATATTAAGAGTATCTTCATTGAGATATTGAAGCAAACGGCCATCATTTTGAGTCCTATATTGGCAGCCGCAATGGTAGCAGGCGTTATTGCCAACTATATACAGGTCGGAGTGCTTTTTACGACAGAACCAATAAAATTTAAATTGGAAAAAATAAACCCCTTATCTGGATTGAAAAGGATGTTCTCGATAAGATCAATTGTAGAGCTGCTTAAATCCATCTTAAAGATAACTGTTATTGGTATTGTTACATTTGCAATCCTTTGGAACAAGCTCGAGCAAATCTTACTTCTGTCTCAGAAGTCGATTGGAGCTGCCTTGATTACAATCGCGAAATTAACCGTTCAAATGGGCCTGGTTGGCTCAGGAGCCTTGTTATTTTTAGCCCTTTTTGATTATTTATATCAGAAATATGATTATGAAAAAAACATTCGTATGTCTAAACAAGATATAAAGGATGAATATAAGAATGTCGAAGGAGATCCATTAATTAAATCAAAGATTAAGCAACGGCAGAGGGAAATGGCGATGCGCCGGATGATGCAGGATGTGCCAACCGCGGATGTAGTCATCACGAACCCGACCCACTATGCTATTTGCCTAAAATATGATGAAGATAAGTATGATGCTCCATATGTTGTCGCAAAAGGCGTTGATTTTCTGGCACAGAAAATCAAGCTGATTGCCAAGGAGCATGAAGTGATAACAGTGGAAAACAGGCCCCTTGCACGGGCGCTTTACAGTCAGGTGGATGTTGGGGATATAGTTCCCGAAGAGTTTTTTAAAACAGTTGCAGAAATACTTGCCTATGTTTACCGTACAAAAAAACAGCATTCATAACATTCACCTGTTTAAAATAGATGTTTGGTTGTTAGTTAGGAGCGAAAAATATGTCTGGTAGAGATTTAACAGTCGTATTCAGCGTAATACTAATCATAGCGATGCTTATTATTCCATTCCCTACATGGTTGCTAAGTATCTTGATCCTGCTGAATATTTCTTTAGCATTATTAATATTATTATTGACAATGAACATGAGTGAAGCGCTGGAATTTTCCATCTTTCCATCTTTGCTGCTTTTAATGACATTGTTCCGTCTTGGTCTGAACGTTTCCACAACAAGATCGATCCTGTCCACTGGTGAAGCTGGCGGGGTTGTTCATACATTTGGAACATTTGTGGTTGGCGGAAATTTAGTTGTTGGATTAGTTGTATTTGCCATTTTGGTTATTATACAGTTTATTGTTATTACAAAAGGGTCTGAGCGTGTGTCAGAAGTTGCGGCTCGTTTTACGCTTGATGCGATGCCAGGGAAACAAATGGCCATTGATGCAGACTTGAACGCTGGACTCATCTCAGAAGCAGATGCGAGAACCCGCAGGGAAAAAGTCAGCAGAGAAGCAGACTTTTATGGATCAATGGATGGTGCCAGTAAATTTGTTAAAGGGGATGCCATTGCTGGGATTATTATCGTATTTATTAACTTGATATTTGGTATTGTTATCGGAATGACTCAGCTCGACATGCCGATAGCAGATGCAGCTCAAAACTTTTCTCTTATGTCTATTGGGGATGGAATCGTCAGCCAAATACCTGCATTATTAATATCGACTGCTACAGGGATTGTTGTAACAAGAGCAGCTTCAGACGGCAACCTTGGTTCTGATTTAACGAAGCAGCTTCTATCTTACCCGAAAATGCTATATGTAGCAGGTGGAACGATTTTTGTGCTTGGCTTGATTACACCAATAAATGACCTTTTGACAATTCCGATTGCTGGTTTACTTGCATTTGGAGGCTATGCTCTTTCAAAAGCACCAAAACAAGATTTGGAAGAAATGTTGGAAATCGAAGAAGATATCCAAACAAACGAACTCAAAAGTCCAGAAAGTGTTGTCAGCTTACTGAATGTGGACCCGATAGAATTCGAATTTGGTTATGGCTTGATTCCGTTGGCAGATGCTAACCAAGGAGGAGATCTTCTGGACAGGGTTGTCATGATCAGAAGACAGTTGGCTATTGAGCTTGGTCTTGTCATTCCAGTAGTCCGCATCAGGGATAATATTCAGCTGCAGCCAAATGAATATCGTTTAAAAATAAAGGGAAATGAAATGGCAAGAGGCGAACTTTTGCTGGATCATTATTTAGCAATGAGCCCAGGAATTGATGATGATTCTATTAAAGGTATCGACACCGTTGAACCATCCTTTGGTCTTCCAGCAAAATGGATAACGGAAACGGTTAAGGAACAGGCAGAAATGTTTGGTTACACTGTAGTCGATCCTCCGTCTGTTGTTTCCACACATATTACGGAGGTCATAAAATCAAATGCTCATGAGCTTTTAGGACGTCAAGAAACAAAACAGCTTGTTGACCATGTGAAGGAAACCTATCCAATTCTTGTTGAGGAAGTTACACCTAATCCTTTATCAATTGGAGATATTCAGAAGGTTTTGGCTAAACTATTAAAAGAGAATGTGTCTGTTCGCAACTTACCTGTTATCTTCGAGACATTGGCAGATTACGGAAAAATGTCAAGTGATACAGATTTGCTTGCTGAATATGTAAGACAAGCATTAGCTCGTCAAATCACGAATCAGTATACAAGCACGACAGATATATTGAAGGTAATCACATTATCAGGAAAAGTTGAAAAGTTAATTGCAGACAATATCCAGCAGACAGAGCACGGCAATTATTTAGCATTAGATCCAAGTGTGTCCCAAGCAATCCTTGAGGCTGTTGCAGGGCAAGTTGAACAGCAGTCCATAATGGAACAAATGCCAATTATTCTTTGTTCTCCAGCTGTCCGCATGTATGTCCGTCAGTTGACAGAGAGATACTTCCCACAGGTACCGATACTGTCTTATAACGAGTTAGAATCTAATGTGGAAGTTCAAAGTGTTGGGGTGGTGACAATAGAATGAAAATAAAAAAATATATTGCCGCTAGCATGCCAGAGGCAATGAAGCAAGTTAGGGCAGAATTAGGTAATAATGCGGTGATTTTACAATCAAAAATCGTTTATACCGGCGGCTTCTTAGGAATGTTCAAAAAAAGAAATATTGAAGTGCTTGCAGCAATAGATCCTGATTTGAACACTTCAAGACCACCACAAGAAAAGCCGATGCCCGCGCCAATACCAGCACCAAAGCTATTGCCGAAAGTAGAGCGTAATCTTGATCTTGAAGTAATGAAGGAGCTCCATAAGTCTCCTGTTCCTGCAAACGAAGAAATCATGAAGCAGCTTGCGCGCATGAATCAACATATCCAAAAAATGTCTGAAAGCGGTAAGTTACAAATGGAGCTGCCAATCCAGCTGCAAACAGTAATAGATAGTTTAGTGCGTCAGGACCTTGAAGTAGATATTCAGTCAAGACTTACAGCAAAGCTTTTAGAAAGATGGTATTTAGCAGGGGCAAACAGCCCAGTGGAAGAGGTCTACGTCTGGGCTGAAGACTTCCTTTATGAAGAAATGAAGCAATATAATTTTGGGGAGCTTACGCTTAAAAAGAAATTCATCAACGTAATTGGGCCAACTGGTGTCGGAAAAACAACGACATTAGCTAAAATGGCAGCAGAGTTTATGATGAAGCATAAGAAAAAGATAGGATTTATTACTACAGATACATACCGTATCGCCGCCATTGATCAGTTGAAAACATACGCCACAATTTTAAATGTTCCAATCGAGGTTTGTTATAACTTGGAGGATTTCGATAAAGCAACAAAAAGCCTGGCAGATTGCGATATTATTCTTGTGGATACTGCTGGAAGAAACTTCCGCAACCAACAATATGTTCAAGATTTGAAAGAAGTGGTCGATTATAATAGTGATATGGAAACATTGCTTGTTTTATCACTGACTGCTAAACAAACAGACATGGAAGAAATTTATCAGCAATTTTCTTCGATTCATATTGATCAGTTTATATTTACAAAATTAGATGAAACTTCAACATATGGAGCAATGATCAATCTTGTGGTCAAATATCAAAAGGGTGTGGCTTATGTGACTACAGGACAAAATGTTCCTGACGATATAATGCCAGCAGATCCCCGACAAATAGCAAAAAGGATGATAGAGGTCGATTAATATGACAGATCAGGCGGCAATGCTGAGAAAAAGATTTGAACAGTTTCAAAACCCCAAAAAGCAAAGAACATTAGCCGTAGTTAGCGGAAAGGGAGGAGTTGGGAAATCAAATTTCTCGTTAAATTTCTCTTTATCGCTGAAATTGAAAGGCTTTTCTGTTCTTTTAATAGACATGGATATTGGAATGGGTAATGTTGATATATTAATGGGGTCACAGCCATCCTATTCTATTGTTGATTATTTTAAAAATAATGCATCTTTTTCCGACATTATCCATACTGGTGCAGGAGGAATTGACTTTATTGCAGGAGGTTCAGGCCTAACTGATTTTCTTGATATGGGGGAAGACCAGCTTGCAAGATTTTTTCAGGAATTTGAAAGCCATCTTAGCAATTATGACTATATATTATTTGATATGGGGGCGGGCATAAGTACTGATACCCTTCATTTCATCCTATCTGTCGATGATGTGATTGTGTTAACTACCCCTGAGCCTACTTCTATAACAGATGCTTACGCTGCAATGAAGTTTATTCACCTGCAAAAAGATGATATCCCTTTTTACGTTGTTGTAAATAGAACAATTAGTATCCTTGATGGCAAAGAAACCTACCAGAAATTAAAAAATGTAGTGGGCCGATTTTTGGAGCGGGATATTATAAATCTTGGCGCAATACCAGACGATCAGAATGTTGCAAAAGCAGTAAGGAAACAAGTTCCATTCATTATTTTTAATGAAAATTCTCAAGCCTCTAAAGCTTTGACAGAAATAGCCGATAGATACTGTAAACAAGAGTTTGCAGATCCTCAAGAAAACAAAAAGCCGTTTATGGCAAAATTGAAGAGGCTGCTGTTTGAAAGGTAGTGGAGTTGTCGTGGGAAAAATAAAAATCTTGATTGTCGACGATTCGGCTTTTATGCGTAAACTTATAACTGATTTTCTTACAGAAGACTCACGCATGTCAGTCGTAGGCACTGCCAGAAATGGACAAGATGCATTAAAAAAAATCAAGGAACTTAAACCCGATGTAGTAACGATGGATGTTGAGATGCCAATTATGGATGGCATTAGTGCATTGGAACGAATTATGAAGGATTGTCCAGTCCCTGTTATCATGCTTTCGAGCACAACGAAGGTAGGAGCAGAGAATACGATTCAGGCTATGCAAATCGGTGCCATTGATTTTATCGCTAAGCCATCTGGAGCGATATCTCTTGATTTATATAAGGTTAAGGATGAATTAATCGAAAAAGTAGTTTCAGCAAGTAAGGTAAAGCTGTCTAAACTGTTGATTTCTCCTATACAGGATAAAAAACCTATTAGTAACAGAGTTGGTTATAGTAAAATAGAACCAAAAGAAGAAAAAACAGTAAAAACAGTAGATTCAAAATGGAATCCCGCCTCAAGTAAACTTATCGTCTTAGGAACTTCAACAGGCGGGCCAAGAGCATTACAGCATGTCATCACAAAATTGCCTGCAAGTATTAATGCACCGATTTTAATTGTTCAGCATATGCCAGCAGGCTTTACTCAGTCACTTGCTAACAGGCTTAACACTCTTTCAGAGATAACAGTTAAGGAAGCGGAAGACGGGGAATCGATACAAAAAGGGATAGCATATATTGCTCCAGGGGGATATCACTTGAGAGTGAAATCCTCAGGGAACAGCCTTGTGATCGAACTAGACCAATCGACCCCTGTAAATGGTCATAGACCAAGCGTGGATGTTATGTTTGAGTCGGCAAGTGAATTAAATAACTATGACAAGCTTGCGGTTATAATGACCGGAATGGGTTCAGACGGAACGAATGGGCTTATCAAGCTTGTAAACTCTGGACGAGTCAAGTCCATTGCAGAATCGAAGGAAACGTCCATCGTTTTTGGAATGCCAAAGGCTGCCATCGCGACAAACTATGTAGATGAAGTCCAAAATGTAGAAAATATTGCACAAACAATAATGAAGTATGTATAAACGCCAAGGGGTGTAAAATTTATGGAGATGAGCCAGTATTTAGAAGTTTTTATTGAAGAAAGCAAGGAGCATTTGCAAACATGTAACGAACAATTATTGGAATTAGAAAAAAATCCAGAAAACCTGCAAATTGTTAACGAGATATTCCGTTCTGCTCATACATTAAAAGGTATGTCTGCGACAATGGGATACGAAGATCTTGCGAGCCTTACCCACCAAATGGAGAATGTTCTTGATGCAATTAGAAACGAGAAAATTTCTGTTACACCTGAAGTATTAGATGTTATCTTCCTTGCAGTAGATGACCTAGAAGCAATGGTAGAATCGATTGCAAGCGGTGGTGACGGAAAAAGAAATGTAGAGGATGTAGTGAAAAAGCTAGTAGCAATTGAAAGCGGTGAAGCATTTGTTGACACAGCTGCAAATCAAACGGCAACTGCTGTAGGTGAAGTATCACTACCTGGAAGCAGCTATGATGAATTCGAAATCACTGTTATGCAGCAATCAAAAGAACAAGGCTTCAACACATATGAAATTGAGATTTCGTTAAGTCAAAACTGTCTGCTAAAAGCAGCAAGGGTATTTATGATTTTTGAAGCATTGGAATCATTAGGTGAAGTCATTAAATCAAATCCTCCTGTTGAGGAATTGGAAGAAGAAAAGTTCGAGTATTCTTTCATGGTTACAATTATTTCTAAGGAAGAGCCTAGTACGATTGAAGCGAAAATTATGAAGGTATCTGAAGTAGAAAAAGTAAATGTAAATAGTTTCTCTGCTTCTGAGTTGAGTGTAGAGGAAGTGGCGGAAGAGGAAGCTGCTCCACAAGCTCAAGAAAGCTCAGTACCTATTCAACCTGCTGCAGCACCGAAAAAAGAAGAGGAAAAGCCTGCAGTTGTGGCGAAGCAATCAAGCAAAACAATCAGAGTTAACATTGAACGTCTTGATATTTTAATGAACCTGTTTGAGGAGCTAGTCATTGACAGAGGAAGATTAGATCAAATCTCACAAGATCTTCAGGTTCAAGAGCTCCATGAAACGGTCGAAAGAATGTCAAGAATCACTGGTGACCTTCAAAACATTATTTTAAATATGAGAATGGTGCCTGTTGAGACTGTATTTAATCGATTCCCTCGTATGGTAAGACAGCTAGCAAGGGATTTGAACAAAAAAATCAATCTTGAGATTATTGGCGCGGAAACAGAATTGGACAGAACAGTAATTGATGAAATCGGTGATCCTCTTGTCCATCTTATAAGAAATGCTTTGGACCATGGAGTGGAGTCTCCAGAGGTTAGAAGAGCTAATGGTAAAAATGAAGAAGGAACAGTAGTACTCAGAGCTTATCATAGTGGAAACCATGTGTTTATTGAACTTGAGGACGACGGTGCTGGAATCAATAAAGAAAAAGTACTTCAAAAGGCATTAAGCAAAGGGATTATCACACAAGAAACAGCTAATAGCTTGACTGATTCACAGATTGCAGAGTTAATTCTGGCATCTGGCTTCTCAACAGCAGATAAAATTTCCGATATTTCTGGTCGCGGTGTAGGTCTTGATGTTGTAAAAAGCACGATTGAATCACTTGGCGGAACAATAACGATTGAATCACAGGAAGGAAAAGGTTCCTTATTCTCTATCCAGTTGCCATTAACACTTTCTATCATTTCTGTGATGCTTGTGGAAATCCAGCAGGAAAAATATGCGATTCCTTTATCATCTATTATTGAAACGGCAATCGTTAATAAGCAGGATGTGCTTCAAGCACATAACCAAACGGTAATTGATTTCCGTGGCAAAGTAGTTCCACTTCTATTCTTGAAGGATATCTTTGAGGTTCCAGAAACGAAAGAAGAAGAAGAGTTCTATTCTGTTGTCATTGTAAGAAAAGGTGAAAAGCTCGCAGGATTTGTTGTTGATTCCTTTATTGGACAGCAAGAAGTCGTATTGAAATCACTTGGAAACTATTTAGCAAATGCATTTGCTATTTCTGGTGCAACAATATTAGGAGATGGACAAGTAGCCTTAATCGTTGATTGCAACGCTTTGATTAAATAACCGTTAAATTTGATGCAAAGATCGGTTGATAGAGAGGAAGGAATGAAATGGTAGAATCGGTTTCAACAGAAGTAAAACTGATTATTTTCGAACTGAAGGGAAAAGAGTATGCGATTCCTGTGAATGATGTAAGATCAATTGAAAAAATCATGCACATTACGAGAATTCCTAACATTGCTCCATTTGTTAAAGGGGTAATAAACCTGCGCGGTGTCGTAACACCAATCATTGATTTACGCAGACGCTTTGATCTGGAGGAAATAGCACATACTGATCAGACACGTATTATTATCATTGCGATAGAGGACATGGAAGTCGGATTGATTGTTGACGCTGCAAACGATGTTGTTGATGTGGATTCTGGTGATTTTGAGCCTGCTCCAGAAGTGGTTGGCGGCCAGGAAGTTGATTACATCAGTGGTGTTGTGAAGGTAGACAAGCGTTTGCTTATTCTTGTTAACTTAGAAAGAGTGTTTGATCGAGAAGAGTTAAAAAAATATGCTAGAAGTGAACTTTAATGGGCTTCACAGATAAGATTACTTCTCTTCATCTTGATATATTACGGGAGATTGGAAATATTGGTGCTGGCAATGCTGCTACTGCTCTTTCCAAGCTTCTTAATAAAAAGATTGATATGAAAGTTCCCAATGTGGAAATAGTGTCTTTCGATGAAATGATGGATATGGCAGGAGGATCTGACAATATTGCTGCAGGAGTATTTCTTAGGATTGAAGGAGATGCGCCTGGCAGTATGTTCTTTATGCTCCCAATTGAACAAGCAACAAATTTTATCAGGGACATGATAGGGGACGAAACAGCACAATTGTCCGAACCATATGATGAGCTATCCTTATCTGCTTTACAGGAGCTAGGCAATATTTTGTCAGGGTCTTATTTGTCCGCATTGTCGGATTTTACTAATCTATCTCTATATCCATCTGTTCCTGCACTTGCAATTGACATGGTTGGAGCAATAGTAAGCTATGGGTTGATTGAATTATCACAAGTAAGCGACTATGCTATTGTCATCAACACTGCCCTCAATGAAGATGATAAATCACTTTCTGAAACGGTTAAGGGTCATTTTTTCCTGCTCCCAGACCCTGATTCCTTTCACACATTGTTTGAATCATTGGGAGTGAAGCTCGATGATTGATCAAGCTACTATCGTGAAGGTTGGTATAGCGGATATGAACACAGTCAAAGCACCGGAGTTAATAAGGACTTCCGGGCTTGGATCTTGTGTTGGCATCATTTTATATGATGAGAGAAGGTCTATTGCAGGTTTAGCGCATATCATGCTTCCTGATTCATCATTAAGCAAGAGTGGACCTGTCAATATTGCTAAATTTGCTGATACAGCCATAACGGAGCTAGTAAACAAGTTAGGAGAACTGGGGGCAAGTAAGTTTTCCTTAAAGGCAAAAATTGCCGGTGGAGCACAAATGTTTCAATTTAGCGGAACAAGTGATGTTATGAGAATTGGTCCACGCAATGTCGAGGCGGTCAAGAAGGCATTAAATACACTCAATATCAAAATTTGGGCAGAAGATGTCGGCGGCAACAGCGGGAGAACAATCGAGTTTAATCCAGCAACACATGAACTGATGATACGTACTGTTAATAAAGGAACACATATTATATAAAGATTTATCTGAAATATCCCATAAGGTGGACAATATAGTAAAGTCTGACACTGATGAAGTGCAGGCTTTTTTTAATTAGGAAGCCTATAAAATAGGCTTGAAGAACTATAAAAGACTAAAAAAACCATCCTTATTTTTACATATAGTAAATTTGCAACAAAAATAGGTTTAAAGTACTATTCCGCAGAAATTTCGACAGTGGTAAAGTTTAAGAGGCGGAGAGCTGTATAACCATTGAATATACAGGTTTCCATCTTTTAATTTAGATGTTTTCTTTAAAACTAATATAGGATATGCGTCTTATTGGATTGAATAGTGCATTTCTCATATTGGGTAGGAAAGCACTATTTTGTTTTGTGATTATGATATAAAACAGATTTTATCTTCAGTACAGAGGAGATAAGCATAAAACCTCTTCTATTATATATAAAGAAGGTTTTTAGTATGGATATGGTCGAGAGAGTTCAAAATAAAGAAATAAATATAACTAATAAATAGTATTGCTGTTCGAGGAGGATGTTTATGGCAAATGAGACGACATTAGAGGAGAAGAATGCATGGGAGATGTGGAACACAAATAGGGACACAGATGCATGCAATACGTTAATAAAAAAGTATATGCCGCTTGTTAGTTTTCACGTCCAGCGCATCTCTGTAGGTCTTCCTAAAAGCGTCTCAAGAGAAGAGTTGAACAGTTTAGGCATGATTGGACTTTATGATGCACTAGAAAGATTTGATCCGAAGCGTGACCTGAAATTTGACACATATGCGTCTTTTCGCATTAGAGGCAGCATTATTGACGGCTTGAGAAAGGAAGACTGGCTTTCAAGAGGAACTCGAGAAAAGACAAAGAAAATTGAGGCAACAATTGAAAAACTTGAACAGAAAATGATGAGAAACGTAACAGTTCAAGAAATTGCTGATGACTTGGATTTATCCACAGACGAAGTATACTCAACAATGAATGAGCACTTTTTTGCCAACGTCCTTTCGATTGATGAGCAGCTGAATGAGTCGGACGAAAAGGAAGGTCCAACATTTGCAATTAGAGACAATAAAACGGAAATACCGGAAGAGAAAGTGATGAAAGACGAATTGATTCAGGAAATGGCGTCCATGATTGAAACATTGAATGATAAAGAGCAGCTTGTACTTAGCTTATTTTATAAAGAAGAACTGACATTAACTGAAATTGGCCAAGTGATGAACCTATCTACTTCCCGTATTTCCCAAATTCACTCAAAGGCAATCTATAAACTAAGACATTCTTTAGAGAAGGTAATATAGAGGCTTCGAATATGAGTTTAAAAGCAATCGAAATGCAGGTGGCCTTGCCGAGAACATATGACGCAGGGAAATTACAGGATCAGCAGGATCAGCGCGGGCAAGTGATGAACAATCATGCCCTGCAAGCCACCTTGCAAGAAGAAATAAAAAAAAGAACAACTGTCATTAAAGGAGAAGAAAAAGGGAATATCTCCAGTAATAGACACAAAGATGGAAAGAGCTGCTCCGATTCTCAAGGAAAGAGAAAACAGAATAGAGATGAGGAGCTGTTACTTTCTGAACACCCTTATAAAGGAAATGTTATTGACTATAGTGGATAGATTGAGGTAAAAACAATGGTGAATTTTCTGCTTGTTTTTAGTATTGCGTTAAATATTTTGGCATTGCTATGCATTGCGTTGCTGTTTATAAGACAAAACAGGCTAGCAGCATTTGAAAGTCGTCAGGAAAAGGCTCTAGAAGAAATGGAAGAAATCGTTTCGAGCTTTATTGCGGAAATAAAAGAGGAAAATGAATTGTTTCTTGATAGAGTTCAAAGGCTTGATAGTAATCTAGAGGAAAGCAAAAAGGAAGAGCCGCGAAGCACATTAGAAGTTAATGAACCGAAACCAATACCAATGATCAATACATATAAAGCAGCGGCCAAATCCTATCAAACCTTTGAGAAATCTACAGGAAATGATGATGTAGAAGAGCTGCTGGATTTAATCTTGCCGCAAATTCCAGAGGAAGATAACAAAGAAAAGGCTGTTCAAGAAGAGAATGTTGCAGAAGCAATTGTCGAAAAAGAAGAAGAGCCAGAGGAAAAGGAAAAGACTCTGCTTGAGGTAGTGACAGAGCTTGAGGAGCAAGGTAAAACGATTGAAGAAATTGCTAAACAATTGAACAAAGGGAAGACAGAAATAGAATTATTGTTGAAATTTAGACAAAATAATCACGAATAGCTTGATTGTCTATCATACATATGCTATATTAAAAAACGGTGTTAATACACACGCTTTTGGATTTAATCATTGGTGCTGTATTGCTACAGTTTTGATTGAATATGAAAAAAGCGGAGGAAAACAAAACCACTAGGAGGAACAAACATGTCAGTAATCTCAATGAAACAATTGCTTGAAGCTGGTGTACACTTCGGTCACCAGACTCGCCGTTGGAACCCAAAAATGAAAAAATTCATTTTCACGGAGCGTAACGGTATCTACATCATCGACCTTCAAAAAACAGTTAAAAAGGTTGAAGAAGCTTACAACTATGTGAAAGAACTTGCTGGTAACGGCGGAACTGTTCTTTTCGTAGGAACTAAAAAACAAGCACAAGATTCAGTTAAAGAAGAAGCTATCCGTTCTGGTCAATACTATGTTAACCAACGCTGGTTGGGTGGAACTTTAACAAACTTTGAAACAATCCAAAAACGTATTGCTCGTTTGAAAGATATCGAAAGAATGTCTGAAGACGGTACTTTTGAAGTACTTCCTAAAAAAGAAGTAGTTCAATTGAACAAAGAGCTTGAGCGCTTGGAAAAATTCTTGGGCGGAATCAAAGAAATGAAAAAAATGCCAGATGCATTGTTCATTGTAGATCCACGCAAAGAGCGCATTGCAGTTGCTGAAGCGCATAAATTGAATATTCCAATCGTTGGAATTGTTGATACAAACTGTGATCCAGACGAAATTGATGTTGTTATTCCTGCGAACGACGACGCAATCCGTGCTGTGAAACTATTAACTGCAAAAATGGCAGATGCTATTCTTGAAGCTAAACAAGGCGAAGAAGTAACAACTGCTTAAGTCAAAATAACTGTGTCTGCTACAAAAACGAACAGAGCATAGAGATCACACCGTGGTTTTTATCAACCTAGTAGTCTTTTGCTAGACACTCTAGTTTAGGGACTTGTGGAAAAGGTGATAAAGAGCAGCCCTCTTATCACCTTTTTTTAAAGAGAATTGCTTAAAAGCAATAATAAATGGACAAACAATAAGTATACGTACATACGGATATTACAAGGAGGAAACAAACATGGCTGTAACAGCTCAAATGGTTAAAGAACTTCGTGAAAAAACTGGTGCTGGAATGATGGATTGTAAAAAAGCACTAACTGAAACAAACGGTGATATCGAAAAAGCTATCGATTTCCTACGTGAAAAAGGTATCGCTAGCGCTGCTAAAAAAGCAGACCGTATTGCTGCAGAAGGTACTACTTACATCGCTGTAGAAGGTAACGAAGCAGTAATCCTTGAAGTTAACTCAGAAACAGACTTTGTTGCTAAAAACGAAGGTTTCCAAGTACTTGTTAAAGAACTTGCAGCACATCTTCTAAGCAACAAACCTGCTACTGTAGAAGAAGCTACTGCTCAACATATTACAGAAGGAACAACTGTAGAAGCACACATCAATACTGCTATGGCTAAAATTGGTGAAAAACTTTCATTGCGTCGTTTTGAAATCAAATCAAAAACAGATAGCGATGCTTTCGGTGCTTACCTTCACATGGGCGGACGCATTGGTGTTCTAACAGTATTGGAAGGATCTACTGATGACGCTGCTGCTAAAGATATTGCTATGCATATCGCTGCACTTAACCCTAAATACGTTTCTCGTGACCAAGTTTCTCAAGAAGAAGTAGAGCACGAAAGAGAAGTATTAACACAACAAGCACTTAACGAAGGAAAACCTGAAAACATCGTTGCGAAAATGGTTGAAGGCCGCCTTGGCAAATACTTCGAAGATGTTTGTGTTCTTGACCAAACTTTCGTTAAAAATCCTGACCAAAAGGTTCGTCAATTCGTTGAATCTAAAGGTGCAACTTTACGTGAATTCGTTCGCTACGAAGTAGGAGAAGGAATCGAAAAACGTGAAGATAACTTTGCTGAAGAAGTAATGAACCAAGTAAACAAAAAATAATATTGTCGACTTCAATATAGGAACACATCTGTGTTCCTTATAACGTGAATCATTCATGAAATGGTTATTTGATTGAATGCGCTCTTAATCAAAACCCCTGCAAGCATTAATGCTCTGCAGCATGGAATGGCTATTGAGAGTGTTTCGACAAGTTTAAGAAGGGGAGCACATTGTGTTCCCTATTTTTAAAGACATTTAATACATACGGAGGTTTCCATGAGTAATCCAAAATATAAACGTGTTGTTCTAAAATTGAGTGGGGAAGCATTAGCTGGAGAAGCAGGCTTTGGTATTAATCCTACAGTTATCAAAGATGTAGCAGAGCAAGTAAAAGAAATTGCTGAACTAGGTGTGGAAGCAGCAGTAGTTGTTGGCGGCGGTAATATCTGGAGAGGTAAAATCGGTGAGGAAATGGGCATGGACAGAGCAAATGCTGATTATATGGGCATGCTTGCCACTATCATGAACTCTTTAGCCCTGCAGGACAGTTTAGAACAAATGGGCATTGAAACACGTGTGCAGACATCAATTGATATGAGACAAATAGCTGAACCATACATCAGAAGACGTGCCATTCGTCACCTTGAGAAAAAACGTGTCGTGATTTTTGCGGCAGGTACGGGAAATCCATACTTCTCAACTGATACTACTGCTGCTTTAAGAGCTGCAGAAATCGAAGCAGAAGTTATCTTGATGGCGAAAAACAATGTAGATGGTGTTTACTCAGCAGATCCAAGAGTAGACAAAGAGGCAACAAAGTATGATGAGCTGACATATTTTGATGTGATTAAGGATGGACTTGCTGTAATGGATTCAACCGCATCATCCCTATGTATGGATAATGATATTCCACTAATCGTATTTTCTATCACGGATCAAGGAAATATTAAAAGAGCAGTTATGGGTGAAAAAATAGGAACATTAGTAAGGGGGAAAAAATAATGCCGAAACAAGTTATTTCAAGTACAAAGGAAAGAATGGATAAAGCAATTCAAAGCTATTCTCGTGAGCTTGCAAGTATCCGTGCAGGAAGAGCTAATGCTGCCCTTCTTGACAGAATTTCTGTAGATTATTATGGTGCTCCAACACCAGTAAACCAAGTGGCTGGAATCAGCGTGCCTGAAGCAAGACTTCTTGTTATTCAACCATATGATAAGTCCATTTTAGGTGATATTGAAAAAGCCATCTTGAAGTCTGATATTGGTTTAAATCCAACGAATGACGGTAACATCATTCGCTTGACTATCCCAATGCTGACAGAAGAACGCCGTAAAGAGCTTGTGAAAAACGTCAAAAAAGAATCTGAAGATGCAAAAATTGCTATCCGCAACATCCGCAGAGACGGAAATGATGACTTGAAGAAGCTTGAAAAGAATGGTGACATAACGGAAGATGCACTTCGCGGTTTCAGTGATGACATTCAAAAGTTAACAGATGAATATATCAGTAAAGTTGATGCATTGACTAAAGAAAAAGAAAAAGAAATTTTAGAGGTATAATTGTTGACTGCTGTTTGCAAAAACATAAATGCCGATACGAAGATGACTGACCTTTACCATCAATGCCTTGCTGGTTAATGCTTAAGGCTAGGTGCTGCCATCAGCCATGCCAACAGGACATTTAATAGTTAATATAAATGGTCTGGAACAGGAGATGGGATCAAAAGTAAAGTCTGAAACCCTCTATTATTAGGGGGTTTTTTCGCATTATCATCGGCTATTTTTATTTTTGGTTGCTTATGAAGACTAGTTTCCTTTAAGATATAAAGGGAACATGTAAGCCTGCCCTCACTTTTGCTTGCATTTACAGGTAATTTTGATGTTTATTTAGTTAATTATATAAGAACAGAATGTAATGAAGGATATAGATGATGTGAGAGGATCTACTTTGGAGGAACAATAGTATGTTTAACAAATTAAGGTTATGGAAAACGGGGACCACTACTAAAACTCTCCAAGACCAAATAAGCAATGTGAAGCAGCAGAAAATTCCGGAGCATGTCGCCATTATTATGGATGGTAATGGCAGATGGGCAAAGAAAAGAAAGCTGCCAAGAATAGCTGGCCATCATGAAGGAATGAAATGTGTAAAACGTATTACAAAGATGGCCGATGAATTGGGAATAAAAGTTTTGACCCTATATGCCTTTTCTACTGAGAATTGGAAACGGCCAAAAACGGAAGTTGATTATATAATGTCACTGCCAGAGCAATTCTTAAGCACCTTCTTGCCAGAGCTAATGGAGAAGAATGTTCGTGTAACGGCAATTGGCTATACAGAAAAGCTTCCGGAACATACCTTAAAAGCTTTGGATAATGCGGTGGAAAAAACAAAAAATAATACTGGCTTGAACTTGAATTTTGCTTTGAATTATGGAAGCAGATCAGAAATTCTGCAAGCAGTTAGCAACATCGTTAAGGATAGCCAAACCGGAGAGCTTGATGCAAATGGAATTACAGAGGAAGTATTTTCATCTTACTTGATGACTGACGGATTAAATGATCCAGACTTGCTCATTCGTACAAGCGGTGAAATCCGGATAAGTAATTTTATGTTGTGGCAGCTTGCCTATACAGAGCTTTGGTTTACAGATGTTCTCTGGCCAGATTTTAAAGAAGAGCATTTAATCGAAGCAATCGAAGTATTCCAAAATCGCCAACGGCGTTTTGGAGGAGTCTAATAAGGGTTGTGAATGTATGAAACAGAGAACTATAACAGGAGTACTTGCAGCAGCTGTGTTTATCCTGTTTATCTTGCTTGGTGATATGCCTTTAGTGCTGTTCACATTTTTAATTGGCGCCATCGCTTTATATGAGCTGCTGAAAATGAGAAAACTGCACTTATGGTCATTTAGCGGCATGCTTTCCTTGCTTGTAACATGGATATTTATTCTTCCAGATGAGTACATCGGTTTTCTCGCTGAATGGAACTTGTCCAAAATAGAAATCGGATTGCTTGCAATCCTCCTTTATTTAAGCTATATGGTCGCATCTAAAAACAAGTTTACATTTGACGACGTCGGCTTTTCTGTCCTTTCCGTTCTGTATATAGGCGTGGGCTTTCATTTCTTTGTACAGATTAGCAATAATGACCTGACAATGCTTGTTTACTCCTTATTTATTATTTGGGCTACAGATTCAGGTGCCTATTTCATTGGACGAGCTTTCGGCAAAAGAAAGTTGTGGCCGGAAATCAGTCCAAATAAAACAGTTGAAGGTTTTGTTGGGGGCATTGTATGTGCTGTAGTCGTTGCGGTTCTATTTTATGTGTTCGGCTACATAGAATGGTCTATAATACCTTTAATCACGATTATCTTGTCTATTTTTGGACAAATTGGTGATTTGGCAGAGTCTGCGTTGAAACGCCATTACGGTGTGAAAGATTCTGGGAGAATCCTGCCTGGACACGGTGGTATTTTAGATCGATTCGACAGTTTATTGTTTGTATGGCCATTGCTGTATTTTATTTTAGACATGCTAGGTAAGCTATAATCGAATAATCTTGGAAGATTGCTTTTATTTAACAATGTATACAAATAACAAATGAAAAAAGAAATGCAACATGGTCTGGGAGTGAGACAATGAAACATATAAGTTTATTGGGAGCAACCGGTTCGGTTGGGACACAAACATTGGATGTTATAAGAGAGCATCCGGAAAGCTTTAAGCTTGTTGCCTTTTCATCAGGCAAAAATTTGGAGCTGACAAGAAAGATTATTGCAGAATTCAAGCCTTCTCTTGTATCGGTTTATGAAAAGAAAGATTGTGATACATTAAAAGCTGAATTTCCAAATACAAAAATAATGTTTGGCCAAGAAGGTTTGGTCGAGGTTGCTGTATTTGATAAAGCAGAAGTACTCGTCAATGCTGTATTAGGTAGTGTTGGCCTGTATCCTACTTTGCAAGCGATTGAAGCTAGAAAAACAATTGCCATTGCTAATAAGGAAACATTGGTGACTGCAGGTCATTTGGTAATGGAAGCAGCGAAAAAGAATAATGTTTCCATCCTGCCTGTTGACAGTGAGCATTCAGCTATTTATCAATGCTTACAAGGTGAAAGAGAAACGAATATTGACAGATTAATTATTACAGCGTCTGGCGGAAGCTTTCGTGATTTGTCCAGAGATGATTTAAAGCATGTAACAGTGGAGGATGCATTAAAGCATCCAAACTGGTCAATGGGTGCCAAAATTACGATTGATTCAGCAACAATGATGAACAAAGGGTTGGAAGTTATTGAGGCATTTTGGTTATTTGGATTGCCTTATGATAAAATTGATGTCTTATTACATAAGGAAAGCATCATCCACTCAATGGTTGAGTTCCATGACAGCAGTGTTATCGCACAGCTTGGCACACCAGATATGAAGGTGCCGATTCAGTATGCACTGACATATCCGGATAGGCTGCCTCTTCAGTCATCAGAACGCTTGAATTTGGCGAAAATCGGGAAGCTGCATTTTCAAGAAATGGATCTTGAGCGCTTCCGTTGCCTGCATTTTGCCATAGAAGCGGGAAAAGCTGGCGGTACGCTGCCGACTGTCCTTAATGCTGCCAATGAAGTGGCTGTTTCCAGGTTCTTGAAAGGGGAAATCAGCTTCCTGCAAATTGAGGAGCTGATCGAAAGCGCGTTGAATAATCATCGTTCTATTACAAATCCAAGCCTTGCTATTATACAAGAGGTTGATCAAGAAACGAGAAAAATTGCAAGCACACTTCTATAAAAAGGTGGTTATATATTGTATACAGTAGTTGCTTTTATTATCATTTTCGGTGCGTTAGTGTTTTTTCATGAATTAGGGCACTTCGTGTTTGCAAAAAGGGCTGGCATTCTCTGTCGGGAATTTGCAATAGGATTCGGTCCGAAAGTCTTTTCTCAGAAAAGAGGAGAAACCACGTATACTATTCGTCTTCTTCCATTAGGCGGATTTGTACGCATGGCGGGAGAAGACGCTGAAATGATTGAAATTAAAGCAGGACATCGGATTGGACTGCTTTTTGGCAAAGATGGAAAAGTTGAAAAGCTTATTCTCAACAATAAAGAAAAGTATCCAGATGCTAGAATAATTAATGTAGAAGCTGCAGATCTAGATCATGAATTAGTAGTGAAAGGATATGCAGAAGACGACATTAATGAAGAACTGCAAGTGTTTCAGATAAACAGAGAAGCGGTTATTATCGAAAATGGTATTGAAACACAAATCGCTCCATACGATCGTCAGTTTAATAGCAAAACGTTATGGCAGCGTACGATAGCAATATTCGCTGGACCAATGATGAACTTTGTTCTAGCATTCGTCGTGTTTGTCATCATTGCACTAACACAAGGCATGCCATCTAATGAACCACAGCTAGGGAAATTAACGGATGATGGTGTAGCAATAAGTGCTGGCTTAAAAGAAGGTGATACTGTTCTAAGTATTGATGGTCAATCGGTTTCTACTTGGAATGATGTAGTGTCAATCATCCAAAAAAGCCCGGGTGAAGAGCTAGAATTTCTACTAGTCCGTGATGGGAAAGAAATGACTGTTGATGTAACTCCTAAAGAAACAGAAGTGGAAGACGGAGAAAAGATTGGACTTGTTGGTGTATACAGCCCAATGGAAAAATCGCCGTTAAAAGCATTCCAGTATGGTGTTACTGAAACTTATACTTGGACAAAGACCATTATCGGTGCAGTTGGAAAACTGGTAACAGGGCAATTTTCTATAGATGCATTGAGTGGACCTGTCGGCATTTATAAATCAACGGACACAGTTGCGCAATCAGGCATTTATTCGCTGATGAGATGGGCTGCTATACTTAGTATTAACCTTGGAATTATGAACTTATTGCCACTGCCGGCTCTTGACGGCGGAAGATTGATCTTCTTTGCGATTGAGGCAATTAGAGGGAAGCCAATCGATAGGCATAAGGAAGGAATTGTCCACTTTATTGGCTTTGCATTGCTGATGCTGTTGATGATTGTTGTTACTTGGAACGATATTCAACGTTTCTTTCTTAAATAAATAATTATTTTTAAAGGACTGAATGGGTGAGGAGAACGTGGACCTCACCTTCCTTCATGGCCTGTTTGTAAAATTTAAATAGAGGTGCTAATAATGAAACAAAGTAAAATGTTAATCCCGACCTTAAGGGAAGTTCCAGCAGATGCAGAAATCAAAAGCCATCAGCTACTTTTGCGCGCAGGTTATATTAGACAAAACGCGAGCGGAATTTACTCCTATCTTCCATTGGCTAATAAAGTACTTAAAAAAATAGAGCATATTATCCGTGAGGAAATGGACAACTCTGGCTCTGTAGAACTTCTAATGCCTGCTTTGCAACAAGCGGAGCTATGGCAGGAGTCTGGCAGATGGTATTCATACGGACCAGAATTAATGCGTTTGAATGACCGTAATGATCGGGAGTTTGCGCTTGGTGCAACACATGAGGAAGTAATCACTAGCCTAATTAGAGATGAAATTAAGTCCTACAAACGTTTGCCACTATCTCTTTATCAAATTCAAACAAAGTTCAGAGATGAAAAACGCCCTAGATTTGGGATTTTACGCGGACGTGAGTTCATCATGAAGGATGCTTACTCTTTCCATAGCTCTCATGAAAGCTTAGGTGAAGTATATGATGCTATCTTCCAAGCATATTGCAATATTTTTGAAAGATGCGGTTTGAATTTCCGTGCAGTTATCGCTGACAGCGGAGCGATGGGTGGTAAAGATACGCATGAATTCATGGCTCTTTCTGAAGTTGGAGAAGATACAATCGCTTATTCTACGGAATCTAGTTATGCGGCTAATATTGAAATGGCGCCAGTTATCACTTCCTATGAGAAAGAGGACAAGCCTCATGGTGTGTTAGAAAAAGTGAAGACTGAAAATGTTAAAACGATTGAACAAGTTGCATCATTCTTGAATGTTGCTGAAAATAAATGCATCAAGTCATTGCTGTTCAAAGTAGATGAAGGCCATGTTCTTGTGTTAGTTCGCGGCGATCATGAAGTGAACGATATTAAGCTGAAAAACCTGCTTGAAGCAACAAATGTTGAGCTAGCTGATGCAGCGGAAACAAAAACAATCCTAGGATGCAGTGTCGGTTCATTAGGCCCAATCGGTGTCAAAGATGTGCAAGTAATTGCTGATAGTGCAGTCCAATATATTGTTAATGGTGTTTGCGGAGCAAATGATGAAGACTATCATTATATTAATGTTAACCCAGACAGAGACTTTGCTGTTAGCCAATATGCAGATTTGCGTTTCATCCAAGAAGGAGATGTTTCTCCAGATGGCAAAGGTTCCATCGTATTTGCAAAAGGTATCGAGGTTGGTCATGTCTTTAAGCTAGGTACACGCTATAGTGAAGCAATGGGTGCTAGCTACCTTGATGAAAATGGTCGTTCACAGTCTGTTATTATGGGCTGCTACGGAATTGGTGTTTCGAGAACAATGGCAGCAGTTGTAGAGCAATTTAATGATGAAAAAGGTATCGTTTGGCCAAAAGCAATTGCACCATTTGATTTGCATTTGATCACAGTTAACGTTAAGGATGAGACTCAAACAGAGTTGACAAACAAGCTATATAAAAGCTTGAAGGACAACAGATATGATGTGCTTGTTGATGACCGTGCAGAAAGAGCAGGAGTTAAGTTTGCTGATTCTGATTTAATCGGTTTACCAATTCGCATAACTGTTGGTAAAAAAGCGGCAGAAGGTATTGTTGAGTTAAAAGAAAGAAGCAACGGTGAAGTACATGAAGTTCATGTAGATGAACTGCTAGAAACTATTTCTAAGCTTCTTGCTAACTAAGTAAATAAAGCTACAGCCTTCGTTAATAGGCTGTAGCTTTTTTCATGAATTGCTTGATGTGAGGAAAGTCGTACTAGTTCTTTAAATTGCCAACATTTAAGCAGTCTTTATTCCTAAAAGAAAAAAAGGATTATGATATAATGTAGCTTGGACATTGTGCCAGTATAGATATTAAGAAAAGTTAGGGGAGAACAAATGGCAGGAATAGAAGGGAAATTGGAACGATTTCAATTGCTATTGCAGCAGCTTCAATTAACAGATGATGCGATTGTATCCCATTTTCAAAATGCAAAAATTGACAAGATTATTATTGAAAGAAAAGCGAAGAAATGGCATTTTCATTTTTTGTTTGAAAACATTATTCCTTATAACATATACCAGCTGTTTACAAGTAAGCTAATCAGCAACTTTGAGCATATTGCATCTGTGACATTTAATATAAATGTCCAGCAAGGTCTTGCAGATGAAGTACTTATAAGGGATTACTGGTCTGCATGTATTGAGCAAATGCAGGGAATCGCTCCACCGCTCATTAAACTACTTAATGAACAAGTGCCGAAAATCCAGGGGAACAAATTAACCATCTTTGTTAACAACGAAATGGAAGGCTTAGCCATTAAGCGTAAATATGCTGATATGATAACGAATGCTTATCAGTACTTTGGCTTCCCGACCTTAATGATTGATACAGAAGTGACTCAACAGGAAGCGAATGACGCGTATGCACAGTTCCTTGAAGCGAAAAAAATCGAAGACCAGGAACGCGGCAAACAAGCAATGCTTGATATTCAGAAGATGGAGGCTGACAAAGAAGCTGGAGATGCAAGTATTCCGTCAGGTCCACTTTCCATCGGCTTAACAATCAAGGATGACAGCGACTATCGACGCCTTGAGGAAATTATTGATGAGGAAAGACGCGTAACGATTGAAGGATATGTTTTCTTCGCAGAAACAAAAGAGCTTCGCAGTGGACGAACATTACTGACATTCAAGATTACAGATTACACCAGCTCTATTATGGTGAAGATGTTCTCAAGAGATAAGGAAGATGCTGCATTATTCCAGCTTGTTAAAAAGGGAATGTGGCTAAGAGCCCGAGGCAGCATTCAAAATGATACCTTTGTCAGAGACCTGGTAATGATCGGAAATGATTTGAATGAAATAAAGCCTGTGGAAAGACAGGATACAGCTAAAGAAGGCGAAAAACGAGTGGAGCTCCATCTCCACACACCTATGAGCCAAATGGATGCTGTTTCATCTGTCGGCGCACTCGTTGGCCAAGCGAAAAAATGGGGCCACAAAGCAATTGCTATAACAGATCATGCAGTTGCACAATCATTCCCAGAGGCGTTTGGTGCTGGAAAGAAAAATGACGTGAAGATTTTGTATGGTGTAGAAGTAAACCTAGTTGATGACGGTGTGCCAATTGCCTACAATGAAAAGGACTTGGTTTTAGAAGATGCGACTTACGTAGTATTTGACGTTGAGACGACTGGTTTATCTGCCGTTTACAATACAATTATTGAATTGGCGGCAGTGAAAATTCATAATGGAGAAATTATTGACCGTTTTGAATCATTCGCAAATCCACACCACAGACTGTCGGCAACGACTATCAATTTGACTGGAATTACGGATGATTTGGTTCAGGATGCTCCTGAAATCGATATTGTTTTACGCAAATTTAAAGAGTGGGCCGGAGACGATATCCTTGTTGCCCATAACGCTTCCTTTGATGTAGGGTTCATCAATGTTGGCTATCAAAAAGCTGGTATGCCAAAAGCAGATAATCCTGTCATAGATACGTTAGAGCTTGGTAGGTTCTTGTATCCAGAGATGAAAAACCATCGCTTGAATACACTTGCCAAAAAATTCGATATTGAATTAACACAGCATCACCGCGCGATTTATGATGCGGAAGCAACAGGCTATCTAGCATTAAAAATGCTGAAGGATGCACAAGAAAAAGGCATTATAAACCATAATCAGCTAAACGAAAATATGGGACAAGGGAATGCTTATCAAAGAGCCCGTCCATATCATTGTACACTGCTTGCTCAAAATGATGTCGGATTGAAGAACTTGTTTAAGCTCGTTTCGATATCCCATTTAAACTACTTCTATCGTGTACCGCGCATCCCGCGCTCTGTCCTGCAAAAGCATCGAGAAGGACTGCTTGTCGGGTCTGGCTGCGATAAAGGGGAAGTATTTGAGTCTATGATGCAAAAAGCGCCGGAAGAAGTAGAGAGTGTAGCGCCATTTTATGATTATTTAGAGGTTATGCCGAAAGAAGTGTATGCCCACTTAATCGAAATGGAGCTTGTTCAGGACCAGAAGGCATTAGAAGAGATTATTGGCAATATCGTCAAGCTAGGCGAAAAGCTGGATATTCCAGTTGTTGCAACAGGTAATGTACATTATCATAATCCGAACGACAAAATATACAGACAGATATTGGTCGGCTCACAAGGCGGTGCCAACCCGTTGAACAGGCATAAGCTGCCTGACGTCCATTTCAGGACGACAAATGAAATGCTAGATGGCTTCCGTTTCTTAGGAGAAGAAAAGGCAAAAGAAATTGTAGTTGCAAACAGTAATAAGATTGCCGACATGATTGATGTAATCAAGCCGATCAAAGATGATTTGTATACACCGAAAATTGAAGGTGCAGACGAAGAAATGCGGGAAATGAGCTACAGCATGGCCAGAAGCATATACGGTGATGAGCTCCCTGAAATAGTAGAGGCGAGGCTAGAGAAGGAATTAAAAAGTATCATCGGCCATGGATTCGCCGTTATTTACTTGATTTCTCACAAGCTCGTGAAAAAATCCTTGGATGATGGATACCTAGTAGGGTCGCGTGGATCTGTCGGATCTTCATTTGTTGCGACAATGACCGAAATCACCGAGGTTAACCCGCTGCCACCACATTATGTGTGTACAAGCTGTAAGCAATCAGAATTCTTCAATGACGGTTCCGTCGGCTCAGGCTTCGATTTGCCTGACAAGGATTGCCCTAATTGTGGAATCAGATATAAAAAGGACGGACATGATATTCCGTTTGAAACTTTCCTTGGATTTAAAGGAGATAAGGTTCCCGATATAGATTTGAGTGTGACACGTTCTTAACTGAAAAGGTTAAGCACTAGTATTTGCTAGTAGAACTGCTATTTCGAAGTGTGGAATGACGGAGTAACGCCCTGAAACACACTCACTGAAGCTACGGCAAGCGATGGAGATATTGCAAACATCAAAATCGTTTGAAGCCCGTTAAAGCAGGCTGAAGTTCACCCTAACAGTACGGCTGAGGAAAGGGAGGTACAAACTTTCTGTGAATGATAGGTCTGGTGTCTAGAAAATTCCTATGGTTAGAAGCGGTAGAATCACTGAGACGAACCCTCGACTGACTTTTCGTGAATGTCACGTATCAGAAATGGTACGGGGTCTATTAAGACTTTTGAGTGTGGATGAGTAAGCGTTTGGTTATGAAAGTCCATATTGTGTTACAGGCACAATCAAGCTCGACGGAATTTAGAGGGAACCTAAGGGAATATGTATAGATAGAAATAGTGGAACGTGTGAAGCTCTCGACATAAGAGAAGGTTGCACTTTGAAGACGATGGTATGTGGAAAGGCAAATTGCTATAACACATTTTACGAGAGTGGCAGGAGTGCTGTAGTACCGATGAAGAAATGCCGTTGATGATTGAATACTCAATAGGTCGGAGGATAAAACATTTCAGAGGGAAGGGCACAAGTCGTTAACGTTGAAACTAACCTTTCAACAAAGTTAACGATGGAACGCCGTGTGAGTGTGAAAGCCTCATGCACGGTGTGGAGTGGGGGAAAAGCTAGAGATAACGTCAAAGGCTTACCTATCACTATATTTTTCTGGAGAATATCAGCCAAAAGCCCATAATTACACAAAGGTGCTGTTTGGTGAGGAATATGTTTACCGTGCAGGAACGATAGGAACTGTTGCGGATAAAACAGCTTATGGGTATGTGAAGGCATACCAGCAGGATAATAATCTGCAAATCAGAGGTGCTGAAATTGACCGGCTTGCTGCAGGCTGCACTGGTGTAAAACGAACTACTGGTCAGCATCCAGGCGGAATTATCGTAGTTCCGGATTATATGGATATTTATGATTTCTCGCCGATTCAATTTCCGGCAGATGATAGAAATTCAGAATGGAAAACAACGCACTTCGATTTCCATTCCATCCATGATAATCTGTTAAAGCTTGATATTCTTGGACACGATGATCCGACCGTAATTAGGATGCTTCAGGATTTGAGCGGTATTGATCCGAAAACAATCCCGACAGATGACCCTGAAGTAATGAAAATTTTCAGTGGCACAGATTCGTTAGGCGTTACAGCAGAACAAATAAATTGTAAGACAGGTACTTTCGGTATCCCAGAGTTTGGTACAAAGTTCGTGCGCCAAATGCTTGAAGATACAAAACCAACTACTTTCTCAGAGCTTGTCCAAATTTCTGGACTTTCACATGGTACAGACGTTTGGCTTGGTAATGCCCAAGAGCTCATTCACAATAATATTTGTAATTTGAGTGAAGTTATCGGGTGTCGTGATGACATCATGGTATATCTGATTTATCAGGGATTAGAGCCAGCATTCGCTTTCAAAATCATGGAAAGTGTGCGTAAAGGTAAAGGCTTGTCTGACGAGATGGAAGAGGAAATGCGCAAGAATGAAGTGCCGGAATGGTATATAGATTCGTGCAAAAAGATAAAATATATGTTCCCTAAAGCGCATGCCGCTGCCTACGTTTTAATGGCCGTAAGGATTGCTTATTTTAAAGTGCATCTTCCGCTCCTTTACTATGCAGCATACTTTACTGTAAGGGCTGAAGATTTTGACGTTGATGCAATGGTGAAAGGTTCACAAAGCATTAAGTCAGTCATTGATGAAATTAGTGGCAAAGGGCTTGATGCATCAACGAAAGAGAAAAACTTGCTGACTGTTATGGAGCTGGCATTTGAAATGGTAGAGCGTGGTTTCACCTTCAAAAAGGTTGATTTATATAAATCAAGTGCAAGCGAATTTATTATTGAAGGGGATTGTTTAATTCCTCCGTTCAACAGTATTCCTGGACTAGGAACAAATGCGGCATTGAATATTGTACGTGCTAGACAAGACGGTGAATTCCTGTCAAAAGAAGATTTACAGCAGCGCGGAAAGGTGTCCAAAACAATCATGGAATATTTGGATAACCATGGCTGCTTAGGCGACATGCCTGATCAAAACCAGCTGTCATTATTCTAAGATAAGGATGTGCTGAATGATGAGGTCACCGAACCTTGCTGTACCAGACTTCTATTTGCATAAATAGTGTGGTTATGGTATAGTTTAGTTGGAAATACTAAGGATAACTTTCGCGAATGGAGAGTGGGGCAACCCACTCTTTCCTGTTGTATGCAGTTTTTTGCATATAAGTTTGCATGGCTAGAATGCCTGCAAATCTGCGAAATAATCACTAAAATTAGGTTAGACAAGAAAAGCATCCCACTATAGTTTGCATTCTTGCCTCAATTAATTTGTTCCTTGCTTAAGGAGGGAAAAAGTTTGAGCAAAGTAACAGGAATAGTCGAAGAAATGGTTAATCCCATATTAGATGATCTAAACTTAGAATTAGTTGACATTGAGTATGTAAAGGAAGGTCCTAACTACTTTTTGCGTGTTTTCATTGATAAGGACAACGGTGTGGATATTGATGAATGTGCGGCAGTCAGTGAAAAACTAAGCGAAAAACTGGATGAAGTGGATCCGATTCCAGAAAACTATTTCTTAGAAGTATCTTCTCCTGGTGCCGAAAGACCACTAAAGAAAGACAAGGATTTCCAAAAAGCAATTGGGAAAAATGTACATATTAAAACATATGAACCGATTGACAACGAAAAAACGTTTGAAGGAATTCTTACAAGCTTTGATGGCAATGTTGTCACAGTTGAAGTGAAAATCAAAACGAGAAAAAAAACCATTGAAATTCCTTATGAAAAAATTGCAAAAGCAAGACTTGCAGTAATCTTCTCATAAGAACAAGGAAGTGCTTTGGCATAATTTAGCCAAGCACTTTTCCACTTATTTATTTTTGCGTCAGCCCTTAAACCTTCGAACACTTCAAGTCAGGCTAAGAAGTCAAAGAACGACTTCCTGTCCCGACTCTCCAGTGTCTCTCAGGTTTGAGCAAAGGGCTTCCGCTCTATATTTAGTCGAGCTGCAGTGCCCTGCCTCTCTTAGGTCATAAGCCAAGCTGACCGGAAAGCAAAAGACGGCTTTCCGCTTCATCTTGTCTTATGCTAGTCGAGGGGCGACAGGATGTCGGTCAGGACGGCGTTCCCACAGGACGTGGGGATTTTAGCCGTCCATCCTTTATCCAGGCACTTCCGCTCTA